>NZ_CP054424.1:2236885-2553583 GCF_013334205.1 Rhodoferax sp. BAB1
TCATGCCGGTTGCGGGTGCACGCCGGCGGTTGGTGGCGGCCAGCCAGGTGTTCTGCGCGGCGATGATTCGGTCCAGCGCGACCGTGGTATCCCAGGTTTGGGGCGTGCTGTAGTAGTCGCGCACCAAAGTGGCCACCGTGGTCTGGGCCGCCTCCTGGCCTAGGCCGCCGGCGCTGACGCCGTCGGCAATGGCGGCGATCACCCCCATGTCCTCACGCCCTTCTTCGGGCAGCATGGCGCCGGCAAAGTCCTCGTTGACGGCCTTGGCACCTGCAAGCGAGGTGTAGCCGATGTCCATTTCAAAGCTCATGCTGACCGTTCCGCAAGATTGATGCCGGTGTTGGTGCATTTTGAAGGCGCCTGCCGGCCAGGCAGTCTCCTTTCTTTTGTTGCCCTGCACAAAACTGGCACGACCCTTGCGTCGCTTCAGGCGTACCCGGCCAAAGCTGGCCCCCATTCACTCATCCGGTGCAACGGCGCAGCGGATGAACCCAGGACGAAGGCGTCCCCACGTGCGCTGCATCCAGCAGGCACCGTGTGGACGCCTTTTTTGTTTCTTGCTTGATTTGGATCGACGGAGCTTGTGATGAAAAAACTCAAACTGGTGATGATCGGCAACGGCATGGCCGGCGTGCGCTCGCTCGAAGAGCTGCTGAAGATTGCGCCCGAGCTGTACGAGATCACGGTCTTCGGCGCCGAGCCCCACCCCAACTACAACCGCATCCTGCTTTCGCCGGTGCTGGCCGGCGAACAGAAGCTGGAAGACATCGTCCTGAACGACTGGGCCTGGTACCAGGACAACGGCATCACCCTGCACGCCGGCTGGACCGTGACCGAGGTGGACCGCGTCAAGCGCGTGGTGCACGCAAAGAATGCGAAAGGCGAGACGATCAGCGCCGAATACGACCGCCTGATCCTGGCCACGGGCTCCAACCCCTTCATCCTGCCCGTGCCGGGCAAGGACTTGAAAGGTGTGCTGGCCTACCGCGACATCGCCGACACCGAGGCCATGATCGCGGCCGCCGCCAAATACAAGCATGCGGTCGTCATCGGCGGCGGTCTGCTGGGCCTGGAAGCGGCCAACGGCCTGATGAAACGCGGCATGAGCGTGAGCGTGGTGCACGTGATGCCCTGGCTGATGGAACGCCAGCTCGACGACGTGGCCGGCAAGCTGCTGCAGAAGTCGCTGGAAGACCGCGGCATGCAATTCCTGATCGGCGCGCAGACGCAGGAACTGGTGGGCGGTGAAGACGGCCGCGTCAAGGCCATCAAGTTCAAGGACGGCACGGAAGTGCCGGCCGACCTGGTGGTGATGGCCGTGGGCATCCGCCCCAACACGGCGCTGGCCGAGAGCATGAAGCTGCACGTGAACCGCGGCATCGTGGTCAGCGACACGCTGCAGACCACCACCGACGCGCGCATCTACGCGGTGGGCGAATGCGCCGCGCACCGCGGCATCGCCTACGGCCTGGTGGCGCCCCTGTTCGAGCAGGGCAAGGTGCTGGCCAACCACCTGGCGCAGTTCGGCATCGGCCGTTACACCGGCTCGCTCACCTCCACCAAGCTCAAGGTCACGGGCATCGACCTGTTCAGCGCCGGCGATTTCATGGGCGGCGAGAACACCGAAGAGATCGTGATGAGCGACCCGGCCGGTGGCGTCTACAAGAAACTTGTCATCCGCGACGACAAGCTGGTGGGCGCCTGCCTCTACGGCGACACGGTGGACGGCAGCTGGTACTTCAAGCTGCTGCGCGACGGCCGCAGCGTGGGTGACATCCGCGACCGCCTGATGTTCGGCGAATCGAACATCGGCGACGCCGGCCACGAAGGCCACAGCAAGGCAGCCGCCATGGCCGACAGCGACGAGGTCTGCGGCTGCAACGGCGTGAACAAGGGCACCATCTGCAAGGCCATCAAGGAAAAAGGCCTGTTCACGCTGGACGAGGTGCGCAAGCACACCAAGGCCAGCGCCAGCTGCGGCTCCTGCACGGGCCTGGTGGAACAGATCCTGATGTTCACCGCCGGCGGCGACTACTCGGCCACACCCAAGACCAAGGCCATGTGCGGCTGCACCGAACACGGCCACCAGGCCGTGCGCGAGGCCATCGTGGCCAGCAAGCTGCTGACCATTGGTGATGTCTTCAAGAGCCTGAACTGGAAAACGCCCAACGGCTGCGCCAGCTGCCGCCCGGCCGTCAACTACTACCTGATCTCCAGCTGGCCCAAGGAGGCCAAGGACGATCCGCAGAGCCGCTACATCAACGAACGCAGCCACGCCAACATCCAGAAGGACGGCACCTACAGCGTGATCCCGCGCATGTGGGGCGGCGAGACCACGGCCGACGAACTGCGCCGCATCGCCAACGCGGTGGACAAGTACAAGATCCCCACCGTCAAGGTCACGGGCGGCCAGCGCATCGACCTGCTGGGCGTCAAGAAGGAAGACCTGCAGGCCGTGTGGAACGACATTGGCATGCCCAGCGGCCACGCCTACGCCAAGGCCCTGCGCACGGTGAAGACCTGCGTGGGCAGCGAATGGTGCCGCATGGGCACGCAGGACAGCACGCAGATGGGCAAGGACCTGGAGCGCGCCATGTGGCGCATGTACGCGCCGCACAAGGTGAAGTTCGCCGTCTCGGGCTGCCCGCGCAACTGCGCAGAGGCCGGCATCAAGGACGTGGGCATCATCGGCGTCGATTCGGGCTGGGAAATGCACATCGCCGGCAACGGTGGCATCAAGACCGAGGTGGCGCATTTCTTCACCAAGCTCAAGACGGCCGAGGAGGTGCTGGAGTACACCGGTGCCTTCATGCAGCTCTACCGCGAGGAAGGCTGGTACCTGGAGCGCACCGTGCACTACGTGAACCGCGTGGGCCTGGACTACGTGAAGAAGAAGATCCTGGACGACCATGAGGGCCGCCGGGCCCTGTGGGAGCGCCTGCAGTTCGCGCTGGACGGCGAACCCGATCCCTGGTTCGAGGGCGAGAAGGCCCGTGTCGACACGCGCCAGTTCATCCCGATCAAGGTCGAAGGAGTCAGCGCATGAAACGCCGCCACCTGCTGGCCCTGGCTGGCGCCGCCTCTTTCGGCGTGCAGGCCCAGGTGCTGGACCTCAACGACGCCATCAACAAGGCCGGCCGCCAGCGCATGCTCTCGCAGCGCATGGCTAAGGCCTGGCTGGCCATGGTGCACAGGACCGAAAGCGGCGCGGCCCAGCAGATCCTGGACCGCTCCATGGCCCTGTTCGACCGCCAGCTGGTCGAGCTCAAAGCCTACGCGCCCAACGCCGAGTTGCGCAGGACCTATGCGGACCTCGAAGGCGCCTGGAGCGAATACAAGGGCGCGCTGGTGGGCAAGCACCCCAGCCGCGACGGCGTGGGCGGCCTGCTCGACACCGACGCACGCGTGCTGGCCCTGGCCCACCAGGGCACGGTGCAGTACGAGGCCGTCACCAGCAAACCCGTGGGCAAGCTGGTCAACGTGGCCGGCCGCCAGCGCATGCTGTCGCAACGCATGGCCAAGTACTTCTACGCCGCCGCCCTGCGCGTGGAACCGGCCCAGGCCCAGGCCGAGATCGGCAAGGCGCGCAGCGAATTCCTGAGCGCCATGGAGCTGCTGCGCAACGCGCCCGAAGCAACAAACGGCATCAAGGACCAGCTGGCCCTGGCCGACAACCAGTGGCTGTTCTTCGACCTGGCGCTCAAAGAGATCAACAACGCCGGGCCGAAAGCCCTGTCCGACATGTTCGTGACCAGCGAGAACCTGCTGAGTGTCATGGACCGTGTGACCGGCCTCTACGCCGGTCTGAAAGCCTGAAGGAGTACAGAAATGAGTGAATGGAAACCGATTTGCCGCGTCGATGACATCCCCGTGCTGGGTTCGCGCCGTGTGGCACGCCCCCAGGGCATGGCCGTGGCCGTGTTCCGTAACGACCAGGACCAGGTCTTTGCCCTGCTCGACCGCTGCCCGCACAAGGGCGGCCCGCTCTCGCAAGGCATCGTCTTCGGCACCAGCGTGGCCTGCCCGTTGCACAACTGGACCATCGGTCTGGACACCGGTTGCGCCCGCGCGCCCGACGAAGGCAGCACGACGCGTTTCGCCGTGAAGGTGGAAGACGGCGTGGTGCACCTGGACGGCCAGGAACTCGCCACCCTGGCGCTGGACATCCAGCCGCCCGTGGCCGGGCCCTGCACGCGCAAGACGGCCTGCGCCTGAGATAACAGCCACGCACGCAACACCCATCGGTAGAGACTCGGCATGCACAAAGAAACGCGATCAACCTGCCCCTACTGCGGTGTGGGCTGTGGCGTCATCATCGAGTCGCGACGCGATCAGATCATCGGCGTGCGCGGTGACCCGGACCATCCGGCCAACTTCGGCCGCCTGTGCTCCAAGGGCTCCACGCTGCACCTGACGGCCACGCCCGAGGTGATCGCGCAGACGCGGCTGCTGCAGCCCATGCAGCGCCTGCAGCGCGGTGCCGCACCGCAACCCCTGGCCTGGGAGACCGCGCTGGACCTGGCCGCCACCCGTTTTGCCGACACCATCCGCACGCATGGCCCAGACGCCGTGGGTTTCTATGTGAGCGGGCAATTGCTCACGGAGGACTATTACGTCTTCAACAAGCTGGCCAAAGGGCTGATCGGCACCAACAACATCGACACCAACTCGCGCCTGTGCATGAGCAGCGCGGTGGCCGGCTACAAGCAGACCCTGGGCGCCGACGCGCCGCCGGCCTGCTACGAGGACCTGGACCACGCCGACTGCCTCTTCATCGCCGGCTCCAATGCCGCCTGGGCCCACCCCATCCTGTTCCGCCGCATCGAGGAAGCCAAAAAGAACCGCCCCGGCCTGAAGATCGTGGTGGTGGACCCGCGCCGCACCGACACCGCCGGCACCGCCGACCTCTTTGTGCAGATCCAGCCCGGTACCGACGTGGCCCTCTTCAACGGCATGCTGCACCTCATGCTGTGGGAAGGCTGGACCGACAGCAACTACATCAGCACCCGCACGCGCGGCTTCGAGGAACTGAAAGCCACGGTACGCGACTACACGCCCGACATGGTGACGCAGACCTGCGGCATCGCCAAGGACACGCTGTACGAGGCCGCGCGCCTGTTCGCCACCTCCAAGGCCACGCTCAGCCTCTACTGCCAGGGCCTGAACCAGAGCAGCAGCGGCACGGCCAAGAACGCCGCACTCATCAACCTGCACCTGGCCACGGGCCAGATCGGCAAACCCGGCGCCGGCCCCTTCTCGCTGACCGGCCAGCCCAATGCCATGGGCGGGCGCGAAGTCGGCGGCCTGGCCAATCTGCTCAGTGCCCACCGCGATCTGGCCAACCCGCAGCACCGCGCGGAAGTGGCCGCGCTCTGGGGAATCCCCGCCGTGCCCGACAAGCCGGGCAAGACCGCGGTCGAGATGTTCCAGGCCGCGGCCGACGGCGAGATCAAGGCCCTGTGGATAGCCTGCACCAACCCCGCGCAAAGCATGCCCGACCTGGCCACCGTGCGCCGCGCGTTGGAGCGCGCCGAGTTCGTGGTGGTGCAGGAAGCCTTTGCCACCCCCACCACCTGCGACTACGCGGACCTGCTGCTGCCCGCCAGCACCTGGGGCGAGAAGGACGGCACCGTCACCAACAGCGAACGCCGCATCACGCGCGTGCGCCCCGCCGTGCCCGCACCCGGCGCAGCGCGACACGACTGGCAGATCGCCGTGGACTTCGCGCGCCGGCTCGAAGCGCTGGGCATCGGCCCGCGCACCGGACTCTTCGCTTACGACAGCCCCGAAGCGGTCTGGAACGAACACCGTGAGTCCACCCGTGGCCGTGACCTGGATATCACCGGCATGAGCTACGGTCAGCTTGAAGAAAAACCCCAGCAATGGCCCCTGCCTGAAGGCGCCATGACGGGCAAGAAGCGCCTCTACGAAGACGGCATCTTCCCCACCGAAGACGGCCGCGCGCGTTTTGCCAACACGCTCTACAAACCCGTGGCCGAGCCGCGCGAGTCGCGCTTTCCCTTTGCGCTCACCACCGGCCGCCTGCGCGACCAGTGGCACGGCATGAGCCGCACCGGCACCCTGGGCCGTCTCTTCGGCCACGTGGCCGAGCCCTGCGTGCAGATGAGCCCCGGCGACATGACACGCCGTGGTTTCACCGAAGGCGAGCTGGTGCACGTCACCAGCAAGCGCGGCTCCATCCTGGTGCCGCTGCAGGCCAGCGAGGAGCTGGCCAGCGGCCAGGCTTTCATGGCCATGCACTGGGGCCCGGAATACCTCAGCGGCATGAGCAGCGCCGGCCAGCCCCTGGCCGGTGTCAACGCGCTGACCACCTCGGCCTTCTGCCCCAGCTCCAAACAGCCCGAGCTCAAGCATGCGGCCGTCAAGATCCTCAAGGCCGAACTGCCCTGGACCCTGCTGGCCATGGCCTGGCTGCCGGCCGAAAGCGCGCTGAGCACACGCGAGGCACTGCGCCGCCTCATGCTGCGTTTCCCCTATGCCAGCTGCGTGCCCTTTGCCAACGCCGCGCCGCTGGACGGCGGCGGCGCACAACGCAGCGGCGTGCTGTTCCGGGCCGCCGCGCACGAGGCCGTGCCCGACGAACTGCTGGCCGAGATCGAACAGCTGCTGGGCCTGGACCATGCAGGCACCCTGCGCTACGCCGACCGCAAACGCGGCCAGCGCCGCGCCGCGCTGCTGCAGCGCGAGGGTGAGCAAACCACCTTGCAGGCCATGCTGCTGGCCGGCGACACACGCGCCGAGGCCTGGATCCGTTCCCTGCTGCAGCAGGAGCTGCCGGCCCAGAGCTACGGCCGCCTGTTGTTGTTGCCCGGCGGCCAGGCCCCGGTGGCCATCCCCGCGCGCAGCCGCCAGGTCTGCACCTGCTTCAACGTCAGTGAAAACGCCATCGAGGCCACGCTGGCGTCATGCAGCGGCAGCGAGAACGAACGCCTGGGCGCACTGCAGCAGACGCTGAAATGCGGTACCAATTGCGGCTCCTGCGTGCCCGAACTGCAGCGCCTGGTGCGCCGAGTCGTGCCGCTGAAGCAGGCGGCCTGAAACTTGCAAGGCCAGGACATGCACACGAACACCTTGCCCCTCACCGGCTCCTGCACCCTCGTGGGCGCCGGCCCCGGCGACCCCGAACTGCTCACGCTCAAGGCGCTGAAGGCCATCCAGCGCGCCACCCTGCTGCTGGTCGACGATCTGGTCAACGAGGCCATCGTGGCGCATGCCGCGCCCACCGCACGCATCGTGCACGTGGGCAAACGCGGCGGCTGCACCTCCACGCCGCAGTCCTTCATCGAGAAACTCATGATCACCGCCGTGCGCGAAGGCGAGCACGTGGTGCGCCTCAAAGGCGGCGACCCCTTCATCTTCGGCCGCGGCGGCGAAGAGGTGGAGCATCTGCAGGAAGCCGGCATCCGTGTGGACGTGGTCAACGGCATCACCTCGGGCCTGGCGGCCGTCACCAGCCTGGGCGTGCCGCTGACCCACCGGGAACATGCGCAAGGCGTGATCTTCCTCACGGGCCACGCCAAACCCGGCGCCAGCGGACCGGACTGGGCGGCCATCGCGACCACCGCGCACGCGGCCCGGCTCACGCTGGTGATCTACATGGGCGTGAGCGGCGCCTTGCAGATCGAACAGGGCCTGCTGAGCGGCCTGCCCGGTGAGACGCCGGTGGCCCTGGTGCAGCACGCCTCGCTGCCCACGCAGCGCCACGCCCTCACCACACTGGATCAGTTGCACGCCACCCTGGTGCGTGAAGCGCTGGGCAGCCCCTGCGTCATGGTGGTGGGCGATGTGCTGCAGGGCGTGTGGCAACTGGCGCAGCAGGCTCCGCAAGCTGGCCCGAGGTTTGCTTTGGGTATGTGAACGGGGCCAACGGGTCCCGTCCTCGAACCGGGCCCCGACATGAACCACCTGCCTTCCACCGCTGTCACACCCCACACTCCCCGCGCCCCGGGCAGGACCCCGGCCATCGTGCCGGCACATATCACCGGCCTCTCGCTGGTCAACCTGGCTGCACGCCAGCGCATGTTGTCGCAGCGCATGATCCTGCAGACCATCCTGGCGGCCCGCGGTGATGCCCAGCGGCTGGCCGAGGCCCAGCGCAGCCTGCAGATCTTCACCGAAAGCCAGCAACACCTGCTAGTCACGACTGGGCAGCTGGAAGCCGCCAGTGCGCAGAAGATCAGGACCACCTACGACGGTGTGCGCGGCGTGGGCCCCGTCATCGAAACCTTCATGCAGCTCATGCGCCGCACCCTGGAGCAGATCGAACGCAAGGCGCCCGGCGTGGCCGAATCGCTGATCGAGCTGGTGGGCCACACCGATCGCATCCTGGAGGCGCTCAATACCGCGACCACGGCCTTCGACGACATCACCAAGGCCAAGTCCGAGGCCATGATGAAAGAACTCGCGGGCATCGTGGGCGACATCCAGAGCGTGGCCAAGGAGGCCAAGGTGGTGAGCTTCAACGCCCAGATCATGGCCGCGCGCGCCGGCCAGCACGGCCGCGAATTTGCCGTCGTCGCCAACGTGCTGTCCGATATCACGGGCGAGATCGACGGCCTGACGCGCAAGGCCGCCGTGCTGGCCGACCGCAACAAGCACACCGCCTGAAGGCGCCGCGCCCGGCCGCGGCCCTGCCCCCGGCCGGCGCTACACTGCTGCCCAAAGCCGTGGTGAGCGCCACGGCCACACACCAAAGGGGGGCACGCATGCTGAAAGAGCTCAATGAACTCGCCGAGGGCGCCGGCGAACTCAAACCCGGCTCCGGCCTGGTGACCGGCGTCATCGCCCTGGCGCTGGCCTTCCTCTGTTTCCTGGGCGTACTGGCCTTCCTCTTTCCCGAGTACCTGACCACGCCGGAGCTGCGCCGCAGCTACAACGTGGACACGGTACGCACCATCATGTTCATCGCCATGGTGGTGGCCGGCGGCCTGTCCCTGGTCAACGTGCTCTTCAACCGTTCGCGCTGGCTCTCGGCCTTTGCCTTCCTGCTGGTCGCGCTGACCGCCCTGCTGGGCGGCCACAAGGTGCCGGTGAACGACTTTGCCGACAACACCCCCTACATCGGCCTGGACTGGTTCATCCTGGACCTGCTGGGCTCTTCGCTGATCTTCATCTTCGTCGAGAAGCTCTTCGCCCTGCGCAAGGACCAGCCCGTCTTCCGCCCCGAGTGGCAGACCGACCTGCACCACTTCATCGTGAACCACATGGTGGTGGGTTTCATCCTGCTGGCCACCAACCTGCTGGTGCACCGCCTGTTCGGCTGGGCTGCGGCCGACGGCATCCAGGCCTGGGTGCGCGACCTGCCCTTCGTGGCTGCGGTGCTGCTGATCCTGCTGGTGTCGGACTTCGTGCAGTACTGGACCCACCGCGCCTACCACGAGGTGCCCCTGCTGTGGCGCCTGCACGCCGTGCACCACAGCGCCAAGAGCATGGACTGGCTGGCCGGCTCGCGCCAGCACATCCTGGAGCTGCTGATCACCCGCACCCTGGTGCTGGCGCCCATCTTCGTGCTGGGCTTTTCCAAAGAGGTCATCGACACCTACATCGTCATCGTCGGTTTCCAGGCGGTGTTCAACCACGCCAACGTCAGCGTGCGCCTGGGCCCGCTGCGCTACATCATCGTCACGCCCAACTTCCACCACTGGCACCACAGCCAGGACAAGGAAGCACTGGACCGCAACTACGCGGCGCACTTCGCCTTCCTGGACTACCTCTTCGGCACGGCCGTCAAGAGCACCAAGCTCTGGCCCGAGCGCTACGGTGTGCTGGGCGACTACGTGCCCAACGGTTTCTTCAAGCAGCTGAAGTTTCCCTTCACCTGGAAAGGCTGATGCAGCGCTTTGACGTCGTCGTGATCGGGGCCGGCGCCGCCGGCCTTTTTTGTGCCGGTGTGGCCGGCCAGCGCGGCGCCAGGGTGCTGCTGATCGACCACGCCCCCAAGGTGGCCGAGAAGATCCGCATCTCGGGCGGCGGGCGCTGCAACTTCACCAACCGCGACATCGATGTGCGTCAGCCGCACAAGCACTTCATCAGCGAGAACCCGAACTTCTGCCGTTCGGCGCTGAGCCGCTACACCCCGATAGACTTCATCGCCCTGCTGCAACGCGACGGGATCGCCTTCCACGAGAAACACAAGGGCCAGCTCTTCTGCGACCGTTCGGCCGACGACGTCATCCAGCTGCTGCTGCGCGAGTGCGAAAAAGGCGGTGTCACGCGCTGGCAGCCCTGCGGGGTGCAGGCCGTGCGCCATGGGGCCGCGGGCTACGAACTCGACACGGACCAGGGCCCCGTCACTTGCAAGTCCCTGGTCATCGCCACCGGCGGCCTGTCCATCCCCAAGATCGGCGCCACCGATTTCGGCTACCGCATCGCCAAGCAGTTCGGCCTGAAGATCGTCGAGACCCGCCCGGCCCTGGTGCCGCTGACCTTCGACGGCGCGGCCTGGGCGCCCTACGCCGGCCTGGCCGGGCTGGCCCTGCCGGTGCAGATCGAAACCGGAGCCAAGAAAGAGCGCATGGCCTTCCTGGAAGACCTGCTGTTCACCCATCGCGGCCTCTCGGGCCCGGGCGTGTTGCAGATCTCCAGCTACTGGAAGCCCCAGACCCCCATCCGCATCAACCTGGCGCCGGACCGCGAGCTGCTGCCCCTGCTGCAGGACGCCAAGCTGCGTTCGCGCAAGCTCATCGTCAATGAACTGGCCACCCTGCTGCCCAGCCGCCTGGCCGAAGCCTGGGCCAGCCAGGACCCGGCCTGGGCGCGGCCCATCAACGAAGCCGCCGACAAGGCCCTGGCCGCCCTGGCCGAAAAACTCAGCCGCTGGGAGCTGACTCCCACGGGCACCGAGGGCTACGCCAAGGCCGAGGTCACGGCCGGCGGGGTGGACACCCGGGAGCTGTCCAGCCAGACCATGGAGGCCCAGAAGCAGCCGGGGCTGTATTTCATCGGGGAGGTGGTGGACGTGACGGGCTGGCTGGGCGGTTACAACTTCCAGTGGGCTTGGGCGAGCGGCCATGCCTGTGGCATGGCTGTCGCCCAAGCCCAGGGGCCAAACTAGGCTTCTCCCCCGCGCTCCCCCACTGCGTGTGGGTCGCTGGCCCCCATCCGGGGGCAGGCCGCCGCTGGCGGCCCTGATTGGAGCCCCTGGGCCGGCGCCTCATGCGCCGGTTGCCCGGCTGGCTTAACCCGCTATAATGTTGGACTTTGCTGGCATAGCCCCGCCGGCCAAATACTAGTTACAGGCGGGGCACTTCGCGATTCACGGCGTGCAGGCCCGATCTCCTGCCCACCCTCTGTCCGCACATTTCGGAAACCATGACGTAATGACGACCATCCGTGTTAAAGAAAACGAGCCGTTTGACGTGGCTCTGCGCCGCTTCAAGCGCACCATCGAGAAACTGGGCCTGCTGACCGACCTGCGCGCCCGCGAGTTCTACGAAAAGCCGACGTCCGAGCGCAAGCGCAAGAAGGCTGCCGCCGTCAAGCGCAACTACAAGCGCATCCGCTCGATGCAGCTGCCCAAGAAGCTGTACTGATCGTCCTGGGGTCCCCGACCTCACTGCGCATCAAACAACCCGCGCTCGGGACGCCAGGCGCGGGTTTTGTTTTTTCCGGAGATAGATATGTCCCTCAAAGACCAGATCACTGAAGACATGAAGGCCGCCATGCGCGCCAAGGACAGCGAGCGCCTGGGCACCATCCGCCTGCTGCTGGCCGCCATGAAGCAGAAGGAAGTGGACGAGCGCGTCACGCTGGATGACGCCAACGTCGTCGGCATCATCGACAAGCTGATCAAACAACGCAAGGACTCGGTCGCCGCCTATGTGCAGGCCGCGCGCCAGGACCTGGCCGACAAGGAAAGCGCCGAGATCAAGGTGCTGGAAGCCTATCTGCCCCAACGCCTCTCGGCTGATGAAGTGCTGGCCGAAGTGAAAGCCATCGTGGCCGAACTCGGCGCCAAGGGCCCGGGCGACATGGGCAAGGTCATGGGCGTGGTCAAGACCCGCCTGGCCGGCAAGGCCGAAATGGGCCAGGTCTCGGCCGCCGTGAAGGCCGCGCTGGCCGGCTGAGTTTTCAGGCCCCGGCGCTCTCTGGCACCGGGAAGCGGAAACGCAGCTGCCGGTCGTAGGTCCGGTAACCGAGCCGCCGGTAGATCGGCTCGCCAAAGGGGCTGGCCTGCAGCGTCACCACCCGCGCACCGGCAGCGAAGCCGGCGTTGGTCGCCAGTCGCGTGCACAACTCGCCCAGGCCCGAACGCCGCGCCGCGGCCGCCGTGCCCACCCAGTACACCCCTGCCCCCTCGCCGCTGAGCAGCGTCAGCGCCGTGGACAGCGGCACCCCGTCGCGGTAGGCGACAAAACCCACGATGCGCGGCGACAGAACCTCCTGCGGCCGCCCGAAGAACACCCGTGTTTCCGCCGCTGGCAGCTTGAGCGCCTCGTAGGCCTCGGCGTTGATGGCCACGGCGTCCTGCACATGGCGCAGTTCCGTCATGCGTTCGATGCGGATACCGGCCGGCAGCTCGGGCTCTGCCACAGCTTGATCGATCAGCATGCAGGGGCTATCCGCCAGCGGTGTCATCCCTGCGGTTTGCAGCGCGGCGATCAGGTCCGCATCACGGCTGGCCCGCGCCAGCAGCGTGTAGCCGCGCTTGCGTTGCGCGAAGAAGGCATGCGCCCGCTGCAAGACCTCGGCGGCCGGAACGCCGGCATCGACCCGCACCACGCAGTTGCGGAAAGCCCCGGGAAAGGCATTCGCTCCCGCCATCATCAGCACACCCCCCTCTTCCACACAGGTGCAAGGCTCCTGCCAGCGTGCATGCTCGCGCAGCGCTTGCAGGAGGTTGGCGTCGGCGAGGTCGTCCGGGGATGGGGTCATGACAAGGCAAGCATTACGACGGAAGACTATTCATCTAAACGCTTGCGTTAGATGTTCTTGACATATTGAAGCCAAGCTTGATTGGACACGACCGGAGACTGTGTAATTGGAATGTCAGCGCATCCCTCAATTTCCAGTATTGATGCTTTTGTCGCCTCAAAAAGTGCTGGTGCCATCCACGGGCTAAGGACTATAGATCGAATAACACCCAAATCAATCGGGATAGTCTTATCTCTAACCTCTTCGACTATCGATGTGTAGATGATTCTGTATTCGATTTCATCGCGATATGCCTCTCCTTTAGTGAAAGGCATATCAGCCAATGATGCGTAGGAGGCAAGCAGTTCGGTTGGCGACTTGTAATCGACAAGGCGATGCGTGAATCCATCTTTGGGGACAGCCTCCAGAAGTTTTTCTTTGAAGTAATAGATGCAAACGCCAGCTGATCCCGGAGAAAAAACTTTCCAATGATGATATGTCTCTATCGCTTGCGAGAAGCAAATACCTAGCAACGTATTGAGCTTCCCTCGCTCGGCATAGTGTGCCAAGGTACCTCGATCATTTGTATCGTCCCATGTCATAGGACTGAGCAACGTAATTTCGCGATTGCGCAGCACAGCCAATGTGGAAGGAAGATCGGTGTAGCGCTTCAAAAATGAAGCTTTAACTGAGCGGCGAGACATAGATCACAACGCCTAGAAAATTTAGAGCGCAGAGCCTGCGGAAAATAGAACACCTAATCGGCAAGATTCTAGGTTTCGCCCCTCCATAAGCCTATCCCCCAAACGGGGGATACACCCACAAGCTCAGCGCCGCCACCAGCCCCCGCTCTGGTTCACCAGCATGCCGCAGAGCACGGCCACGGTACCGGCCCACTGCAGGGCGCTGGGCTGTTCGCCCAGCAGGGCCATGGCGGCCACCAGGCCCACCACCGGCACCAGCAGCGAGAAGGGGGTGACACGCCCCGCCGGGTGGCGTTGCAGCAGACGCGTCCACAGGCTGTAGGCCAGCAGCGTGGCCAGCAGGGCCAGGTAGAGCACGGCGAACAGGGCCTTGGCGTCGAAGGCCAGCAGCTGCGCGCTCAACTGCTGCGGGCCGTCCACCCACCAGGACAGCGCGAAGAAAGGAACGATGGGCACCAGGCTGCTCCAGACGATGAAGGGAAAGGGCTCGTAATGCCCCGCCTGCGCCGCCTTGCGCGCCACCAGGTTGGAGACGGCCCACATGAAGGCCGCACCCAGGGTGAGGATGAAACCCGCCAGCGTCATCTGCTGCGCGCCCTCACCGTGGGCGCCGGCGATCATCAGCAGGCCGGCGAAGGAGATGCACAGGCCCAGCCACTGGACCAGCCTTGCGCGCTCCCCCAGCAAGGTCACGGCCATGAGCAGCGTGAAGAAGGCCTGGGTCTGCATGACCACCGAGGCCATACCCGCCGTCATGCCCAGCTTGAGGCCCAGGAACAGGAAACCGAACTGGCCAACGCCCTGCGCCAGCCCGTAGGCGACGACGTATTTCCAGGGCAAGGTGGGCCGCGGCACGAAGAGCAGGAAAGGCAGGGAGGCCGCCGTGAAACGCAGCGCGCCCAGCAGCATGGGGCTGAGCGACAGCAGGCCGATCTTCATCACGACGAAGTTCAGGCCCCAGATGACGACCACGCCCAGGACACGCAGCAAGTCCCCGGCCGAGAGTGCGCGCTGTGTCACGCGGCTTCTCTCCGCGTCACCGGGCGCCCCTGGCGCTCCCGCGCAGCGATGAAGGCGTCCAGCGCCTGGGCGCTGGACTTGCGCGGCACATAACCGAAGCGCTGCTTGAGCGCGGTGTTGAGCAGCACGGGCCGGTAGCGCAGGAAGTCCAGCTGTTCGGGCCCGTAACGGGTCAGGCCCAGCCGCGAGCCGATGGCCAGCGCGGTTATCAGCAGCCAGGCCGGCAGCTCGCGCGTGCGCTTGCCCAGGCGCAGGGCGATCTGCTGGATGGTGAGCGCGCCGTCACCGGCCAGGTTGTAGCAACCGGGTTCGGCGCCTTCCAGGGCATGCAGCATCGCACCCGTCACGTCCTGGTCCCAGATGAAAACGAAGGGGCTGTCGCTGCCGCGCACGGCCAGCAGGCGGGGTTTCTCGAACAACGCCGTGATCTGGTTGTCGACCCGCTCGCCCAGGATGGTGCCGATGCGAAAGACCGTCTGCGCCAGCTGCGGATGTTTCTGCCGCCAGTCGGCCAGCATCTCCTCCACCAGGCGCTTGTGGTGGGCGTAGGCAAAACTCTCGTTGCCGCGCAGCGCATGCAATTCCGTCAGCCAGGGCGCGTTGTCGGCGTGGTAACCGTAGGCCGCGCCGCTGGAGGACACCAGCACATGGGACACGCCCTCGTCCACGCAGGCCTGCAGCACGTTGCGCGTGCCATTCACGTCCACGTCGTATTCGAATTCGCGGTTCGAATCGCGCCCGGGGGTGACGATGGAGGCCAGGTGCACCACGGTGTCGATGGCATGCTCGCGCAGGGTGGCCCGCAGGGCCGGGTCGCGCACGTCCAGCTGGCGGTAGAGCACGCCGGCCTCGCGCCTTTGCATGGGCACCTCGCGCACGTCCAGGGCCAGCACCACGTCGGTTTCGTCGCGTTGTGCCAGGGCGGCGATCACACCCCGCCCCAGGAAACCGTCGGCTCCCGTGACCAGGATGCGCCGCGCGCGCGGCGTGGCGTTCATGGTCATGCGCGCAACTCCTCCGGGGCAGGTACCGGGGCGCGGCGCCCCCACCAGCTGGCCAGGGCCAGGCCGGCGATGATGTCCCAGAAGCCCCAGACGCCAGCCACCACGGCCATGCCACCCAGGCCGCCGAAGAAGCTGAAGATCAGCACCAGGCCCAGGCCGGCGTTGCGGATGCCGACCTCGATGCTCACGGCGCGGCGGTCGTAGTCCTGCAAGCCCGTCACGCGCGCGCAGACGTAACCCGTGCCGAAGGCCAGGGCATCGTGCAGGACCACGGCCAGCAGCACCAGGCCCACGTAGTCGAGGAAAAAGCGCCAGTTGCCCGCGATGGCACCGATGATGAAAGCGATCAGCGCCAGGAAGCTCACGATGCGCACGGTCTTTTTCACGCGCTGCGTGAAATTGGGCAGCTGGTGCGCGCACAGCAGGCCCAGCACGAAGGGCAGGCCGATGATGGCCACGATGTGCCCCACCATCTCGACCGGGTCCAGCGCAATGGTCTTGAGCAGGGCCGAGGCATCCGGATGCAGGCTGCCCCAGAAGGCGAAGTTCAGCGGCATGACCACGATGGCGATGGCGTTGGAGATGGCCGTCATGGACACCGACAGGGCCACGTTGCCGCGCGCGCGGTGCGTGAGGATGTTGCTCACATTGCCCGGCGGGCAGCAGGCCACCAGGATCATGCCCAGCGCGATGCTGGGGCCCACGCCCAGCAGCAGGGTGAGCACGTAGGTGACGGCGGGCAGCACGATGAACTGCGCGGCAATGCCCACGGCCATGGCCCAGGGCATCCTGGCCACGCGCTTGAAGTCGTCCACCCGGGTGTCCAGCGCAATGCCGAACATCAGGAAACCCAACACGGCGTTGAGCACCATGAGCGAGGCGGGGTTGAAGTTCAGGCGTATTTCGTCGACCGGCAGCATGTGTGTCTCCCTGTGATCCGTGTGATCAAGCCAGCGCGGCTGCAGCCTGGCGCACGGCGGCGCGGTAGGTGTCCTTGTGGACGTAGTAGGCCATACGTTCGAGCTTGAGGTATTTGTAGCCGCCCGACATGTCGGGCGCGGGCCCGGTCATCGCGGCCTGCAGGGCACGGGCCTGCGGCTTCTGTTCGTCCAGCGCCTTGAAATAACGCGCCACCAGTTCGGCCTGTTCGTAACGGCCCTGCCAGCCGATGCCGCTGGCCTCGATCATGCCCAGCATCGCCAGGCGCTGGTAACGCGGCGCGAAGATGTTGAGGTAGAGCTGCGGGGCCATACCCTGCCAGTTGAGGTGTTCGCGCGCGATGAAGGGGTAGTGCAGGGTGTAGCCGGTGGCGGCCAGCACCATGTCGTAGTCCTGCTGGGTGCCGTCCTTGAAGTGCACGGTGCGGCCCTCGAAGCGGGCAATGTCGGGCTTGACGTGGATGTCGCCGTGGCCCAGGTGGTGCAGGATCAGCGAGTTCACCACGGGATGCGACTCGTACATCTTGTACTCGGGCTTGGGAAAGCCGAAGCGCGTGGGGTCGCCCGTGAACCACTTGAGCACGGTGCTGTCGACCTTCTGCTTGAGCCAGGCCGGCAGCGGCCGCTTGCCGCCCAGGGTGTCGGCCGGTTTGCCGAACACGTATTTGGGCACGAAGTAATAACCGCGCCGCACCGAGATGTCCACGCTCTGCGCATAGTGCACCGCGTCCACCGCGATATCGCAGCCCGAGTTGCCGGCGCCCACGATGAGCACGCGCTTGCCCGTGAACTGCCGGGCGTGTTTGTAGGCCGAGGTGTGCAGCAGCTCGCCGTCGAACTGCCCTTCGAAGCGCGGCATGTTCGGCTCGGCCAGCGTGCCGTTGGCGATGATCACGCCCTTGTACTCGGCGGTCTCGATGCGGCCCTCACCGGCATCGATGCTGACGCGCCACAGCGTATCGGGGCGCTCGCTGACCGGCTCGACTTTCAACACACGCACACCGAAGCGGTAGTGGCGACGCAGGTCGAAGTGGTCGGCGAAGTCGCTGAAGTAGCGGCACAGCTCGCGGTGGCCGGGGTAGTCGGCCGTACCCTCGGGCATGGGGAATTCGGTGAACTCGGTGGTGCGCTTGCTGGAGATCAGGTGCGCCGACTCGTAGACGGTGGAGCGCGGGTTGTCGATGTTCCACAGGCCGCCCACATCGGAGTAGGCCTCGAAGCCCTGGAAGGGAATGCCGAGCTTTTGCAGGTTGCGTGCGCCCGCCAGGCCGGAGGGGCCGGCGCCGATGAGCGCGATCATCTGCTGGGTGGGAACGGAGGCGGAGGAAGCAACAGGCATGGTCGGAGTGTCTCGTGGTCGTTCTGGGAAATCGCTGGACGCTGCGGCCGGCTCAGGGACCGGGCGGCGGATTCAGGCCGGGGATGGCGGTGGCACCGGCCTCCCCCACCCGCGGCTTGCGCGGCTGGCTGCGCAGCAGGCGGTCATGCCAGCGCGCCGGCAGACAGGACAGCAGGCGCGAGAGCCAGCCGATGCGCCGGGGCAGCACGATGTGCTCGCGCCCGCGCGCCACGCCCGCAAGCAATGCGTGCGCGGCGTCCTCGGGCGACATCAGCCCCGGCATGGCAAAGCGGTTGCCGGCCGTGAGCGCCGTGCGCAGGTAACCGGGGCTGACCGTGTGCACGCTCAGGCCACTGCCACGGCATTCGGCGCGCAGGCTTTCCAAATAACGGATCAGGCCGCCCTTGCTGGCGCAGTAAGCGCCGTTGCCCGGCATACCGCGCCAGCCCGCGATGCTGGCCACGCCGACCAGGGCACAGCGGTGTTTCGGCTGCGCACGCGCGGCCACCACAAAAGGCTGGAAGGTGGTGGCGGGGCCCAGCAGGTTGATCTCCAGCATGCGACGCATCACGGCCAGGTCGCCGGCCTCGGCGGTCTCGTAACCACCGGCCACGCCGGCGTTGGCAATCACCAGGTCCGGCAGGCCGGCGCGCTGTATCCAGTCGGCCGCCAGCGCCTGCATGCCCACGCTGTCGGCCACGTCGGGTGTGTAGATGGCGCAGCGGCCCGGGGCCGAAGCCGCCAGCGCTTCGAGCACCTCACGGTTCATCCCGACCAGCGCCACCTGCGCACCGGCAGCCAGCAGCTCGCGCGCCAGCGCCTGGCCCAGGCCGCCACAGGCACCGGTGATCACGGCATTGCGAAACGGCAGGGAAACGACGGGCATGGAGTCTCTGGTAGCGATGTTCTGGTTTTAAGGCTTGTCTTGGACTGTAAGAGAGTGCGAGAATATTCCGGAATATTTTGTTAAATCGTCTCGAAATCAGAGATTAATGACGGAAAAATCAGCCCCCTCCCCCGGCCTGCGCCTCTTCGACCTGCTGGAAGTGCTGGTGCGCGAAGGCCGCGCGCTGACCCTGGCCGAGGCCGTGGCCACCAGCGGCTGGCCCAAGCCCACGGTGCACCGCATGCTGGCGCAGTTGGAGGCCGGTGAACTGCTGCTGCGCGAGCCCGACGGCCGCCGTTACGCGCTGGCACCGCGCCTGCTGCGCCTGTCCGAGGCGGCCCTGGCCGGCAGCACCCAGCAGGGCGTGCGCCACGCCGTGCTGCGCCAGCTGGTAGCCGACGTGGGCGAGAGCTGCAACTTCACGGCGCTCTCGGGCAGCGAGGTGCTGTACCTGGACCGCATCGAGTCGGCCTTCCCCTTGCAGCTCAACCTGCGGCCGGGCACGCGCGTGCCCATCCACTGCTCGGCCAGCGGCAAGCTGCTGCTGGCCCACCTGCCAGCCGCGCAGCGCAACGCCCTGCTCGACGGCCTGCCGCTGGAGCGCCATACCGCCACCACGCTGACCACCCGGGAGGCGCTCGATGCCGAGTTCAAGCGCATCCGCAAGGACGACTATTCGGTGGATGCCGAGGAGTTCGTGGAAGGCCTGGTCTGCGTTGCCGTGCCGGTGCGCGGCCCGGACGGGCAAGGCGCGCGCTGCGCCGTGGCGCTGCAGGCCCCGGTGGCCCGCATGTCGCTGGCGCAGGCGATCGAGAAGTTGCCGCGTCTGCAGGAGGCCGCCCAGGCCCTGGCGCGGACCTGGGGCTAAACCTGGGCTAAATCAGAGCGGCCGTCCCTGGCGCGCCAGCAGCCAGGCCGGCGCGTCTTGCAGCGAGACCGGGCGCAGGAAACGCAGCAGTGCCGCATCACCGACCGAGGTGCTCTCGGGCCGGGTGCTGCTGGGCCAGGGGCCACCGTGCTGCTGGGCCGCCGTGACGGCCACACCCGTGGGCACACCGGCAAACAGCACCCGGCCGGCGATGGCCATGGCACCGCGCACGAGCGCCTGCACCTCCGCGCTCTCGGTTTGCGCGCCCCAGACGGTGACGGTCAGCGAGCCGCCCACGGCCTGCAGCACCTGCAGGGCCTGGGCCACGCTGGCCGCACGCACGATGAGGCTGCCGGGGCCAAAGACTTCTTCACGCAGGGCCAGCTTGGCGATGAAAGCATCGGCACTCACCTGCGCCAGCACCGGGCGCGGCGGCTGGCCCGCAGCGGCGACCTCGTGCACGACGAAGTCAGCACCCGCCTCACCCCAATGGGCCACGCCCGCATCGAAGTTCTTGCGCATGCCCTGGGTGAGCATGGCGTGCGGGTTCTGGCCGGCCAGGGCCAGTCCCAACTGCTGCACGAAGGCGTCGTTCACAGCTTTCGCATCGGCCGGCCCGGCGTCGAGCAGCACGATGACACCGGGGTTGGTGCAGAACTGACCACAGCCCAGGGTGATGGAGCCGGCCAGCGTGGTGGCCAGCTCGGCACCCTTGGCCTTCAACTCGGCCGGCAAGGCGATCACGGGGTTGATGGAACCCAGCTCGCCATAGAAGGGAATCGGGCGCGGGCGCGCCGCCGCTTCGGCCGCCAATGCAGCGCCGCCGCGCGTGGAGCCCGTGAAGGCCGCGGCCGCGATGGCCGGGTGGCGAACCAGCTGCACGCCCACGTCATTGCTCGCACCCTGCACCAGTCCCACGAGACCGGCCGGCAGACCCTGCGCGGCCAGCACCTGGCGGATCATGGCGTGGGTCTGCAAGGAGAGTTGCGGGTGGCCCGGGTGCGCCTTGATCACCACGGAACAACCGGCAGCCAGGGCCGAGGCCGTGTCACCGCCCAGCACCGAGAAGGCGAAGGGGAAGTTGCTCGCCGCGTACATGGCCACGGGGCCCAGCGGGACAACCCAGCGCTGCATGGCGGGATGGCCCGCGGGGGGGACGCCGGCCACGGCGGGATCGTCCGTGTATTCAAAGGGTACGCCGCGTTCGCTGATGTCGGCAAAACGGCGCAGCTGGAAGGCCGTGCGGTCGAGTTCGCCGTTGAGGCGCACCGGGCCCAGCGCGGTTTCCTGGTCGGCCAGGGGCACCAGCGATTCGCGCGCGGCTTCCAGGCCGGCGGCCAGGGCACGCAAGAGCGTGGCGCGCTGCGCGCCGCTGCTGGCCTGCCAGAGCGGGAAGGCCGCGGCGGCGGCCATGCAGGTCGCATCGATGTCAGCCGGGGTCGATGCTGTCAGGGCGCTCAGCACCTCACCCGTACGTGCGTTGTAGGAAGAGAAAGATGTGCTCATAGGTCAACTCATAAGGGTCTGTTCGCACTCATTTCTCAAGTGCGAACGGGGTAAAAACGGCGCCAATCTAGGCGCGCGACGACGCCCAGGCTCTCCGCCTGGGCGAGGAGTGCAACAACGAGTGGCGCCGTTTTCACCCCGTTCCCTTCGGGTTGTGGCCAAAAAAGCCATGCGGGGTGTTGCGCGGACTTGCCGGGGGATGACCCCGGCGGCGTCCACGCGCCTACCGCATGACTTTTTTGATCCACAACGCATCTTGAGAAATGAGTGCGAACAGACCCTCAATCAGCGCACCATGCAGGGACGCTTGTTGTCGAACTTCCAGCCGGGGATCAGGTACTGCATGGCCGTGGCGTCGTCGCGCGATCCCAGGCCGTACTGCAGATAGAGCTGGTGCGCCTTTTCCACCTCGCCCATGTCGAGCTCGACACCCAGGCCCGGTTTCTTCGGCACCTGCACGTGACCACCAACTATCTGCAGCGGCTCCTTGGTGAGGCGCTGGCCGTCCTGCCAGATCCAGTGCGTGTCGATGGCCGTGACCTTGCCGGGTGCGGCGGCCGCCACATGGGTGAACATGGCCAGCGAGACGTCGAAATGGTTGTTGGAATGTGAGCCCCAGGTCAGACCCCAGTCACGGCAGGTCTGCGCCACGCGCACCGAGCCGGCCATGGTCCAGAAATGCGGGTCGGCCAGCGGGATGTCCACGCTCTGCAGCGAGAGCGCGTGCGTGAGCTGGCGCCAGTCGGTGGCCACCATGTTCGTCGCTGTGGGCAGGCCGGTGGCACGGCGGAACTCGGCCATGACTTCACGGCCTGAAAAGCCGTCTTCGGCACCGCAGGGGTCTTCGGCGTAGGCCACCACACCGCGCATGCGCTGGCCCAGGCGGATCGCGTCCTTGAGCAGCCAGCCGCCGTTGGGGTCCAGCGTGACGCGGGCCTGCGGGAAACGCTTATGCAGCGCGGTCACGGCGTCGACTTCTTCGTCGCCGCGCATCACACCGCCCTTGAGCTTGAAGTCGTTGAAGCCGTACTTCTCGCGCGCGGCTTCGGCCAGGCGCACCACGGCCTCGGGTGTCATGGCCTCTTCGTGGCGCAGGCGGAACCAGCCATCGGCTGTTTCGGGCTCGCTCGCCGAATCGACATACGGCAGATCGGTCTTCCTGCGGTCACCGACGAAAAAGAGGTAACCCAGCATCTCCACCGCCTCACGCTGCTGGCCTTCGCCGAGCAGCGCCGCCACGGGCACTTCCAGGTGCTGGCCCAGCAGGTCCAGCAGGGCCGATTCGACGGCCGTCACGGCATGGATGGTGGTGCGCAGGTCAAAGGTCTGCAGGCCGCGGCCGCCGGCATCACGGTCGGCAAACTTCTGCTGCACCTGCTGCAGCACACGCTGATGAGCGCCGATGGGCTGGCCCACCACGAGTGCGCGTGCGTCTTCCAGGGTCTGGCGGATCTTCTCGCCACCCGGCACCTCACCCACACCGGTGTGGCCAGCGCTGTCGCGCAGGATCAGCAGGTTGCGCGTAAAAAACGGTGCATGCGCACCGCTGAGGTTGAGCAGCATGCCGTCACGGCCCGCGACGGGGATGACGCGCAGTTCGGTGACGAGGGGAGTCGAGACGTTGGGCATGGGCAACAGCGTAAAACGAAAAACAACCCGCCCCTGACCATGGTCGTCAGGAGCGGGCACCGGGCCGGGCTCAGTTGGCCGTGATCTTGCGGCTCGAGATCAGGTTCTTCCAGCGGGCGAATTCGGCTGCCTGGAAGGCGGTGAACTGCGCGGGTGTGTTGGCCACGATCTCGAAACCGAGGTCCAGCAGCTTGGGCTTGACGGCAGGGTCGTTCAGGGCGGCCACGATGGCCGCGTGCAACCTGGCCTTGAGGTCGGCCGGCAGACCCTTGGGCGCGGCGATGGCCTGCCAGGAGTAGACGTTGGCTTCCTTGATGCCGAGTTCTTCCAGCGTGGGCACGCCGGGCAGCAGGGGCGAGCGCTGGGCACTGGTGATGGACAGGGCGCGCAGCTTGCCGGCCAAGATCTGCGGCATGGCGGTGTTGATGTTCATGAAGGAGGAATCCACCTGCCCGCCCAGCAGATCGGTCATGACCGGGCCTCCGCCACGGTAAGGCACGTGCACACCGCTGGTACCGGTCTGCTGCCAGTACAGCTCGGCCGTCAGGTGGTCACTGCTGCCGTTACCCGAGGAGGCGAAAGTCATCTTGCCGGGGTTGGCCTTCTGGTAGGCGATCACGTCCGCCATGGTCTTGTGCGGCGAAGCGGCCGGCACTACCAGCACATTGGGGGCCTGCACGGCGACCGTGATGTAGTCGAAATCGGTGAGCGCGTTGTAGGGCACGCTGGCCAGCAGGTGCGGGGCGATCACGAAGGGTCCCAGCGAGGACACGAAAAGCATGTGGCCATCGGGGGCCGCGCGCGTGACGATGCCGGCGCCGATGGTGCCGGTCGCGCCGGCCTTGTTGTCGACGATGAAGCTGCCGCCCAGTTTCTCCTGCAGCTTGGGTGCCAGGGTGCGGGCGATCAGGTCGGTCGAGCCGCCCGGCGGGAAGGGCACGAGCAGGGTGACGGGTTTGTCGGGCCAGGCCCAGGCACTGCAGGCCGCGGCTGCAAGGGTCAATGCGGTCAGGAATTTTTTCATGGTTGTCTCCTTCGTGGTGATGGGTCGGGGGAGGTTTACTGGGGGCCCAGTTTCTTGATCAGTGCGGCCAGTTCGTCCATCTCGGCCGGTTTCAGGTCGGTCAGCGGCGCGCGCACGGGGCCGGCATCGTGACCGACCAGCTTGGCGCCGGCCTTGACGATGCTCACGGCATACCCCTGGCCCTTGTTGCGGATCTGCAGGTAGGGCATGAAGAAGTCGCGCAGCAGGCGGTGCTGCGTGGCCATGTCGTCCCTGGCGACCGCGTGGTAGAAGTCCATCGCGGTCTTGGGAATGAAGTTGAACACCGCCGAGGAATACACGGGCGTGCCCAGGGCCTTGTAGGCCGCGGCGTAGACCTCGGCCGTGGGCAGGCCGCCCAGGTAGGCGAAGCGCTCGCCCATCTTCATGTAGATGGAAGACATGAGTTCAATGTCACCGATGCCGTCCTTGAAGCCGATCAGGTTGGGGCAGCGCTCGGCCAGGATGGCCAGGGATTCGGGCGTGAGCTTGCAGACGTTGCGGTTGTAGACGATGACACCGAACTTCACGCTCTTGCAGATCTGCTCCACATGCGCGATCAGCCCTTCCTGGCCGGCTTCGGTCAGGTAATGCGGCAGCAGCAGGATGCCGTGGGCGCCGGCGCGCTCGGCTTCCTGCGCACACTGGATGGCAAAACGCGTGGGGCCGCCGGCGCCCGCGATGATGGGCACCTTGCCGCGGCAGGTGTCCACGGCGGTCTTGATGACACGGGCGTATTCCTCGCCCGTCAGCGAGAAGAATTCGCCGGTGCCGCCGGCTGCGAACAGGGCGCTGGCGCCATAGGGCGCCAGCCATTCCAGGCGGGCCGCGTAGCCCTTGGGGTTGAAGTTTTCCTGGGCATCAAAGTCGGTCAGCGGGAAGGACAGCAGTCCGCTGGACATGATGGTTTTGAGTTCTTGGGGGTGCATGAGGAGTCTCCGAAGGTCTAGATCCCAAAAGATCTGCCCGACCTTTTGTTGTCAGTCATCATACAACATCAAGAATGATTGTCAAACCCCTCCCCCGGGTTTTTCTGGCCGCCCGGGCAGCCCTTATTTGCCGGCCAGGTCGGCCGACAGCACGGCCGCGCGGCGGCGGCGCTCCCGGCTGTTGGCCAGGTGCGTGCGCATGGCCGCGCGGGCCGCGTCCGGGTCCTGGTTCTGGATGGCATCAAAGATGTTCTCGTGCTCGGCGTTGGCACGCAGCAGGTAGCTGCGCTGGGCCTCGCTGACGTCGGCACCGGCGCCCAGGCGCGCGCGCGGGATGATCATGGCGCCCAGCGTGCTCATGAGCTCGGCGAAGTGCGGGTTCTGCGTGGCACGTGCGATTTCCTGGTGGAACTGGAAGTCGGGGCCCACGGCATCGCGCCCTTCGGCCAGGGCCGCGGCGAAACCATCGAGCGCCGCGCGCATTTCCGCCAGGTTGCGCTCGGTGCGGCGTGCCGCCGCCAGCGCGGCGGCCTCGGTCTCCAGGCCGATGCGCAGCTCCAGCACGGCGATCACGTCATGCAGGGTGGCGATCTGCTCCGGCGCGATGCGGAAGGCCGCGCCATCGCCCATGCCCACGACAAAGGTGCCGATGCCGTGCCGTGTCTCGACCAGGCCCGAGGCCTGCAATTTGGAGATCGCCTCGCGCACCACGGTGCGGCTGACGCCGAACTCTTCCATGATGGCGGCCTCGGTCGGCAGCTTGTCGCCGGGAACGATGCGGCCATCGCGGATCCGGTCCCCCAGGGAATCGACGAGTTCCAGCGCCAGCGTGCGGGGCCGGCGGCGGGGGGCGGACGGGAAAGGAGTGCTCATCAGGGTTTACACCAATCGTTTGGAGATTGACAAGATTGCCTTGCATGCGGAAGATAGTTGTATGACAACTGATGACAAAAAGCAAGTCATAGCAACACTTTAGCCGATATACCCCCGCGCCTACCCGAACATTTCATGCCGACCGCCCACGCCACCCCTCTGCGTTTCCACCGACTCCTGCTCACCGGCGCCGCCGGCGGCCTGGGCCGGGAACTGCGCCCCCGCCTCAAGGCCTACTGCGATGTGCTGCGCCTGTCGGACATCGCCGACCTGGGCCCGGCCGGCCCCGGCGAAGAAGTCATGCCCGCGGCCCTGGAAGACAAGGCCGCCGTGGACACCCTGCTGCAGGGCGTCGATGCCGTGGTGCATCTGGGCGGCATCTCGACCGAGTTCTCCTTCGAGCAGATCCTGCCGGCCAACATCGTGGGTACCTACCATGTGTACGAGGGCGCCCGCCGGCACGGCGCCAGACGCATCGTGTTCGCCAGTTCCAACCATGTGACTGGCTTCTACCGCCAGGACGAGGTGATCGACACCGAGGTGCGTTTGCGCCCCGACAGCTATTACGGCCTGTCCAAGGCCTTCGGCGAGAACCTGGCCCAGTTCTACTGGGACCGCTACGGCATCGAGACCGTGTCGCTGCGCATCGGCTCCTCCTTCCCCGAGCCCAAAGACCGGCGCATGCTGGCCAGCTGGATGAGCTACGACGACCTGGAGCGCCTGGTCATGTCCGCGCTGACCGCCCCGATCGTCGGTCACAGCATCATCTACGGCATCAGCGACAACGCCACGGCCTGGTATGACAACAGCACGGCCCGCCACATCGGCTACCGCCCGCAGGACAGCTCGGAGCGCTTCCGGGCCGCGGTCGAGGCCCGCCAGCCCCGCATCGACGGCACCGACCCGGTCGCCATCTACCAGGGCGGCGGCTTCGTCAAGCAAGGCCCTTTCGAGAACTGATTTCCCCTCGCCCCGTTTCAACCACCCTGGAGACAACACCATGAAAATTCGCCGCACCCTCCTCGCGCTGGCCCTGGTCGCCACGCTACCGCTGGCCGCCCAGGCCCAGACCCTCAAGGCCAGCGACACCCACCCCGCCGGCTACCCCACCGTGGTGGCCGTCGAGATGATGGGCAAGAAACTGGAAGCCGCCACCAATGGCCGCATCAAGATCCAGATGTTCCCCGGTGCCGTGCTTGGCCAGGAGAAGGAAGTCGTCGAGCAGACGCAGCTGGGCGCCATCCAGATCGCGCGTATCTCGCTGGGCGTGATCGGCCCGGTGGTGCCCGAAGTCAACGTCTTCAACATGCCTTTCGTCTTCCGCGACATCCCGCACATGCGCAAGGTGATCGACGGCGCCGTCGGCGACGAACTGCTGGCCAAGGTCAGCGCCAGCCCCGCCAAGCTGGTGGCGCTGGGCTGGATGGACGGCGGTAGCCGCAGCCTGTACACCAAGAAGCCGGTGCGCAGCCCGGCCGACCTGAAAGGCCAGAAGATCCGCATGATGGGCAACCCGCTCTTCGTCGACACCATGAACGCCATGGGCGGCAACGGCATCGCCATGGGCTACGGCGAGGTCTTCTCCGCGCTGCAGACCGGCGTGATCGACGGCGCCGAGAACAACCCGCCCTCCATGTTCACCAGCAACCACTACTCGGCTGGCGCCAAGTACTACACCCAGACCAACCACCTGATCATCCCCGAGATCCTGGTGATGTCCAAGGTGTCGTTCGACAAGCTCAGCGCCGCCGACCAGGCCCTGGTGAAGAAACTGGGCCGCGAAGCGCAGCTGGACCAGCGCGTGCTATGGGACAAGAGTGTGGAAGAACACTCCGTCAAGCTCAAGGCCGCCGGTGTCGAGTTCATCAACATCGACAACAGGCCCTTCTTTGAAGCCACCGCTCCCGTGCGTGCCAAGTACGGCGCCAACTACGCCGATCTGCTGAAGAAGATCGGCGCCGTGAACTGATTCCCTCCCGGAATCTCCAGACAGGCCGCCGCCCACGCGCGGCGGCTTTTTTGTTTACCTCTGAGCCCCTCCGATGCAAGAACGCTTCCACGCCTTCAACGACGCCCTGTACCTGGCCTGCCTGTGGGTGGCCGGCATCGCGATCACCATCATGACCCTGATCATTCCCTGGGGCATCTTCACGCGCTACGTGCTGGGCACCGGTTCGCAGTGGCCCGAGCCGGTGGCCATCCTGCTGATGGTGGTGTTCACCTTCCTCGGCGCCGCGGTGAGCTACCGCGCCGGTGCGCACATCGCGGTGGCCCTGGTCACCGATCGCCTGCCGCAGGGCATCAAGCGCCCGGTGGCCGGCCTGGTGCACCTGCTGATGCTGGCCGTGGCCCTGTTCATGCTGTATTACGGCACCCGGCTGTGCATCGCCACCTGGGGCCAGAACATCGGTGAACTGCCTTTCATTCCGGTCGGCCTGACCTACACGCCGGTGCCGATCGGCGGGCTGGTGACCGCCCTGTTTGTCATCGAGCACATCAGCTGCGGCAGCCAGTCGGAACGCGCCATCGTCACCTATGACCAGGAAGGAGTTGCCTGATGGACGCTTTCATCCTGCTCGGAACCTTCTTCGGCCTGATGATCATCGGCATGCCCGTGGCCTACGCCATGGGCCTGGCCGCCCTCGTCGGTGCCTGGTGGATCGAGATCCCGCTGGACGCGGTGATGATCCAGATCGCTGCCGGGGTCAACAAGTTCTCCCTGCTTGCCATCCCCTTCTTCGTGCTGGCCGGCGCCATCATGGCCGAAGGCGGCATGAGCCGGCGCCTCGTGGCCTTTGCCGAGGTGCTGGTGGGTTTCATCCGCGGCGGTCTGTCCCTGGTCAACATCCTGGCCTCCACCTTCTTTGGCGCCATCTCGGGCTCGTCCATGGCCGACACCGCCTCGATCGGCTCGGTGCTGATCCCCGAGATGGAGAAAAAGGGCTACCCGCGCGATTTCGCCACCGCCGTGACGGTCAGCGGCAGCGTGCAGGCCATCCTGATCCCGCCCAGCCACAACGCCGTGATCTATTCGCTGGCCGCGGGCGGCTCGGTGAGCATCGCCGCGCTTTTCCTGGCCGGTGTGCTGCCGGGCCTGCTGCTGGGGCTGACGCTGGCCATCATGTGCCTGGTCATCGCGCGCAAGCGCAACTTCCCGGCCGGCCGCCGCATCCCCATGCGCGAAGCGCTGAAGATCTGCGTGGACGCACTCTGGGGCCTGATGACCATGGTCATCATCCTGGGCGGCATCCTCAGCGGCGTGTTCACGGCCACCGAGTCGGCGTCGATCGCGGTGCTCTGGGCCTTTTTCGTCACCATGTTCATCTACCGCGACTACAAGTGGCGCGACCTGCCCAAGCTGGTGCACCGCACGGTCAAGACCCTGACCATCGTGATGATCCTGATCGGCTTCGCCGCCGCCTTTGGCTGGGTGATGACGCTGATGATGATCCCGCAGCAGATCACCGCGGCGATCACCAGCCTGTCGTCCAACCAGACCGTCGTGCTGCTGATGATCAACGTGCTGCTGCTGGCCCTGGGCACGCTGATGGACATGGCGCCGCTGATCCTCATCATGACGCCCATCCTGATGCCGGTCATCGTGAGCATCGGCATCGACCCGGTGCACTTCGGCATGATCATGATGGTGAACCTGGGCATCGGCCTGCTCACGCCGCCGGTCGGTGGTGTGCTCTTCGTCGGCAGCGCGGTGGCGCGATTGCCGATCGAAAAGGTCGTCAAGGCCATGATGCCCTTCTTCATCGCCCTGCTGCTGGTGCTGGGCATGGTGACCTACATCCCCGCGCTCAGCCTGTGGCTGCCCAATCTGCTGCTGAAGTGACGCTGCAGACATGAGCCCCTCGCACGCGATCCGGCACGTCCGCGTCACGCCCATCGCCTTCCGCGACCCGCCGCTGCTCAATGCGGCGGGCATCCACGAGCCCTGGGCCCTGCGCTCCATCATCGAGATCGAGACGACCTCGGGCCTGGTGGGCATCAACGAAAGCTACGGCGACCTGCCCATGCTGGAGGCGCTGGCCAAGGCCGCGCCCGCGCTGCAGGGCCTGTCACCCTGGGCCCTGAACGAGATGGAAACGCGCGTGGCAGCCCTGGTCACGCCGCCGGTCCAGACCGCCTCCGAATTCCTGACCCAGCAGGTCTCGCTGGCACCCGGCACCCATGTGTCCAAGACCGTGGCCAAGGTGATCAGCGCCTTCGAAGTGGCCATGATGGACCTGCAGGGCCAGCTCGCCAACGCACCCGTGGTGGATCTGCTGGGCGGCGCGGCGCGCGACCGCGTTCCCTACTCCGCCTACCTGTTCTACAAATACGCCGAACACATCGACAAGCCTTACGCCCCGGATCCCTGGGGCGAGGCGCTCACGCCCGCACAGCTGGTCGCGCAGGCGCAGCGCATGATCGATCAGTACGGCTTCCAGAGCATCAAGCTCAAGGCCGGCACCCTGCCCCCCGAACAGGAAGCCGCCGGCATCCTGGCGCTGGCGCAGGCCTTCCCCGGCACGCCGCTGCGCATCGACCCCAATGCCAACTGGAGCGTGGCCACCAGCCTGAAGATCCTGCAGCAGCTGCGTGGTGTGCTGGAGTACTACGAAGACCCCGCCCCCGGCCTGGACGGCATGGCCGCCGTGGCGCGCGAATGCGAGGTGCCCCTGGCCACCAATATGGTCGTGACCGACTTCGCCGAATTCCGTCGTAACGTCGAGCTGGGTTGCCCCGTCAGGATCGTGCTGAGCGACCACCATTACTGGGGCGGCCTGCGCGCCACGCAACGGCTGTCCACCCTGTGCCGCACCTTCGGCCTGGGCCTGTCCATGCACAGCAATTCGCACCTCGGCATCAGCCTGGTGGCCATGACCCACCTCTGCGCCAGCGTGCCGCTGCTGACCTACGCCTGCGACACCCATTACCCCTGGCAGGACGAGGAAGTGATCACCGGCGGCCGGCTGCAGTTCGAAAACGGCAGCCTGCGCGTGCCCACCGGACCCGGCCTGGGCGTGACACTGGACCGTACGGCCCTGGCCCGCCTGCACGACAACTATCTGCACTGCGGCATCCGCAAGCGCAACGACCTGGCACAGATGCAGAAGTACGAGCCCGCCTTCACGGGCATCCAGCCCCGCTACTGAAGACCTTAGCTTCAACCAGGAGACCACCATGCAAAGCCGTACGCTGATCTGTCGCTCCCTCGCTGCCAGCACCCTGCTGCTGGGCGGCACACTCGTCGCCCTGCCCGCCGTGGCGCAAGGCAGCTGGCCCACGGGCAAGGCCATCACCTACCTGGTGCCTTTTGCGCCCGGTGGCAACACTGACACCCTGGGACGCCTGATCGCCCAGCCCCTGGGCGCGGCGCTGGGCACGCCTGTGGTCATCGACAACAAGGGCGGCGCGGGTGGCAGCGTGGGTTCGGCCATCGCCGCGCGCGCGCCCGCCGACGGCTACACCATCATGGGCGGCACCATCAGCTCGCATTCCATCAATGTGAGCCTGTACGCCAAGATCGACTACGACCCCGTCAAATCCTTCACGCCCGTGGCCATGCTGGGCTCGGGCCCGCTGGTGCTGGTGGTCCCAGCCTCCAGCCCCTACAAGACACTCGCCGACGTACTCGCGGGCAGCAGGGCCAGGACGGGCGGCCTGTCCTCGGCCTCGCCGGGCACCGGCACCTCGCCGCACATGGCGCTGGAGCTGCTGGCCTACCAGTCCGGCGTGAAGTTCACGCACGTGCCCTACAAAGGCAGCGGCCCGGCCGTGCAGGACGTGATCGGCGGCCAGGTGGACATGATGTTCGACACCGTCCTCATCGTCGGCCCCCACATCCAGTCCGGCAAGCTGCGCCCCATCGCCGTGAGCAGCTCCAGGCGCCTGGAATCTCTGCCCGACGTGCCCACCATCGCCGAAGCCGGCCAGAAAGGTTTCGACATGGGTTCCTGGCAGGCCGTGTTCGCGCCGGCAGGCACGCCCAAACCCATCGTCGATCGCCTGCACGCGGAGATCATGAAGATCGTCGCGACGCCCGAAGTCCAGGCGCGCCTGAAGGGCTTCGGCATGGTGCCCTCCAGCATGACCCCCGCCGAGCTCGGCGAGTACCAGAAAGCGGAAGTCGCAAAATGGGCCCAGGTGATCAAGGCGGCGGGCATCAAGGCCGATTGAACACCACGGACGCGCAGACACGATGTCTTCTTCTCAAGTCGCCTCTCACATGGCCACCGTCTATGTGTCCAACGCCGACAGCCGCGAGATCAGCGTGCTGGAGCTGGACAAGCGCGCAGGCACCCTGCGCGCCCTCCAGACCCTGCCGGTCGGCGGCACGGCCATGCCCCTGGCCCTGAGCCCGGACCAGAAGAAGCTCTACGTGGCCCTGCGTTCCGAACCGTTCACGGTCGCCGCGTTCAACATAGCCGCCACGGGCCAGCTGAGCCCCTTGGGGCAAGCGCCCCTGCCCGACAGCATGGCCTGGATCGCCACCGACCGCAGCGGGCGCTGGCTGCTCGCTGCCTCCTATGGCGGCCACCGTGCCAGCGTGTCGCCCATAAGCGCCGACGGCCAACCCGAGGCCGCCGTGCAGATCGTGCCCAATGGCAAAAACGCCCACGCGGCCCTGCCGGCCCCGGACAACCGCCATGTCTACATCAGCAGCCTGGGCACCGACCAGGTCTTCCAGTGGCGCTTCGACGCGACCACCGGGCAGCTCACACCCAACGAGCCGCCGGCCCTGGCCGCACGCCCGGGCAGCGGGCCGCGCCACCTGGTGCTGCACCCGAACGGCCGCCACGCCTATCTGCTCAATGAACTCGACGCCACGGTGGACCTGCTGGACATCGACCATCAGAAGGGCCAGCTGAGCCTGCGCCAGCACTGGCCCACCCTGCCGGCCGGATTCGATGGCAAAGCCTGGGCCGCCGACCTGCACCTCACACCCGACGGCCGTTTCCTCTACACCTGCGAACGCAACTCCAGCACCCTGGCCATCTGGCGCGTCGACGCGGACAGTGGCATGCTCACGCTGGTAGGCCACCAGGCCACCGAGACACAACCCCGCGGTTTCCGGATCGACGCCTCGGGCCAGTGGCTCATCGCGGCCGGCCAGCTCTCGCATGCGCTCACGCTGTACCGCATCGATGGCGAGAGCGGCCGCCTGACCGCCACCCATCGACTCCCGGTGGGCCAGGGCCCCAACTGGATCGAGATCGTCGACCGCATCTGACATATGAACGCCTTACCCATCATCATCCGCATGCAGGCCACGGACAACGTGGCCATCGTCGCCAACGAGGGCGGCCTGCCGGCCGGCACTGCCCTGCCCGCCGAGGGCATCACCCTGCGCGACAAGGTGCCGCAGGCGCACAAGGTCGCGCTGGTCGACATCGCGGCCGGCGCCACCGTCATCCGCTACGGCGTGCCCATCGGCTACGCCAAGACCGCCATCCCCGCCGGCAGCTGGGTGCACGAACGCCTGCTGGACATGCCTGCGGCGCGCGAGCTGCAGGGCCTGCCCATGGCCACCGTCAAGCCGGCCCCGCTGCCGCCGCTGGAGGGCTACACCTTCGAGGGTTACCGCAACGCCGACGGCTCGGTGGGCACACGCAATCTGCTGGCCATCACCACCACCGTGCAGTGCGTGGCCGGCGTCGTCGAGATCGCCGTCGAACGCATCCGCAAGGAACTGCTGCCCAGGTACCCCAACGTGGACGGTGTCGTGGGCCTGGAACACAGCTACGGCTGCGGCGTGGCCATCGACGCACCCGAGGCACCGATCCCGATCCGCACGCTGCGCAACATCAGCCTCAACCCCAACTTCGGTGGTGAGGTCATGGTGGTCAGCCTGGGCTGCGAGAAGCTGCAGCCCGAGCGCCTGCTGCCCCCGGGCAGCATCCCCATCAGCGGTGACGCCAAGGAAACCGCGCTCGACGTGGTCTGCCTGCAGGACGCCGCACATGTGGGTTTCATGAGCATGATCGACCACGTCGTCGCGCAGGCTGACGTGCACCTGAAGCGCCTCAACGCCCGCCGCCGCGAAACGGTACCTGCCAGCGAGCTGGTGGTGGGCGTGCAGTGCGGCGGCAGCGATGCCTTCAGCGGCGTCACAGCCAACCCGGCCGTGGGTTATATGGCCGACCTGCTGGTGCGCGCCGGTGCCACCATCATGTTCAGCGAGAACACCGAGGTGCGCGACGCCGTGGAACAGCTCACCAGCCGCGCCGCCACACCCGAGGTGGCCGAGGCCATCGTGCGTGAACTGGGCTGGTACGACCAGTACCTGGAACGCGGCCGTGTGGACCGCGCCGCCAACACCACGCCGGGCAACAAGGCCGGCGGCCTCTCGAACATCGTCGAGAAGGCCATGGGCTCCATCATCAAGAGCGGCACCGCGCCCATCGCCCACGTGCTCTCGCCCGGCAACAAGCTGGCCCGTGAACAACGCGGCCTGGTCTACGCCGCCACGCCCGCGAGCGACTTCATCTGCGGCACGCTGCAGCTGGCTGCGGGCATGAACCTGCACGTCTTCACCACGGGCCGCGGCACGCCTTATGGCCTGGCCGAATGCCCTGTGGTCAAGGTGGCCACGCGCACCGAGCTGGCCCGCCGCTGGCACGACCTCATGGACATGAACGCCGGCCGTGTGGCCGATGGCGAAATCAACATCGAGGAAGCCGGCTGGGAGCTTTTCCAGCTTTTGCTCGATGTGGCCAGCGGCAAGAAGAAGACCTGGGCCGAGCAGTGGAAGCTGCACAACGCCCTGGTGCTGTTCAACCCGGCACCGGTGACCTGAGGCAGCCCCCTCAGAGCGCCGCAGGCCGGCTGAAACCGCCGGTTTCCGGTGCAACCCCAAGGCCGGCATTGAAGATGCGGTAGCACTTGCGGCCGGCCGCCTTGGCCTCGTAGAGCGCCGCGTCCGCGGCCTGCAGCAGTGCCTCACCGGTGTCGCCGTCCTGCGGCCCCATGGCAATGCCGATGCTGCCGCCGGCGGACACCGTCTCATGGCCTATCGTCACCGGCTGCAACAAAGCCTCCAGCACCTTGTCGGCGATCAGGGCGGCCGTCTCCGAGTTGTCGACCTCCTCGGCCAGCACGACAAACTCGTCACCGCCCAGCCGCGCCACCGTGTCGATGCTGCGGATGGCCCCGGTGATGCGGCGCGCCATCTCACGCAGGAACAGATCGCCGGCGGCGTGCCCCATCACGTCGTTGATGCGCTTGAAGTTGTCCAGGTCGATGAACATCACCGCCACCGAGGTCTTGCGACGGAAGGCATTGCGGATCGCATGATCGAGCCGCTCGTGGAACAACAGGCGATTGGGCAGGCCGGTCAGCGCGTCGTGGGTGGCCTTGTCGCGCAGTTCCAGGGTCACGTTCTCGCGGCGGGTGACGTCGTAGATCAGGCCGTACCAGCCGACCACACGCGCGGAATCGGCCGCCTGGCGTGGCACCAGCGTGACTTCCACCGTGCACCAGACGCCGTCCGGCGCCAGCCTGCGCATGCTGAACTCGACCACGTCCCCCCGCAGCACGGCGGACTGGTAGGTCGAGAAATCGCGCACCGTGCCCCCGCCCAGCAGTTCCACCATGGGCGTGCCCAGCAGGGCCTGCGCGGGTTTGCCGAAAAACAGGGCCAGGCGCTGGTTGACGAAAACACAGCGGCCCTGCACGTCACATTCGAACACCAGGCCCGGCAGGTGATCGGCCAGCAGGCGCAGGTCGGTTTCGCGGGCCCGTGCGGCCTGCAGATCCAGCTGGTCCTGCTTGTGCAGCTGCCGCATCCCGGCATAACGCTCGAGAAAGGCCAGCAGCAGGACCAGGGTCATCACCATGCTCCCCCCCATGGCGAGCAGCAGGGTCACGGCCGAGGACGTCACGGAGCCCGGCCCCGCATGAGCCAACAGGCCCATGGCCTGCCCCGCGGCCAGCGCCACGACGGCCAGGCAGCTGAACACAAACAGGGTGATGCCATAACCCGTGCCCAGGGCCCAGGCCGAAAAGACCAGCAGTACCGGATAGGCCACGAGATAGGCCATCGACAGGCCCGGAACCAGGAAAGCGAGCAGGGTGACCCCCAGCCAGCCGCCCAGGACCAGCAGGCGCAGGGCCCGCAAGCCACCCCAGACACGTGAGGACCGGCCCACGAGCAACTCCGGGTATTCCTCCGCGGGTGCGCGCCAGGCAGGAAACTCTCCAGGTCGGCCTGTATCCATGTTCTCCCTTTGCCCTTTACGGGTGCTGCGCCGCATATTAGCGTGCAGCACCTGCACTGTCACCCGGAAGACGCCCTGGAAGGCGCTGTCGTTACAACTTGCCGGCAAGGCCGGGATGGGCCAGGTCTGCGCCGCCGTGAAGGCCGCGCTCTGGCCGGCTGAGCCAGCTCAGGTTCCGGGTGGCGAGCCACCGGCTGGCCGCTCGTCCCGGGGGTGCGGCTCCTCGCGCAAGAGCCGCCAGCCCAGCCACATGCTGACCAGGGCATTGCCGAGCAGGAAGAGCAGCACCAGTCCCAGCCCCAGGGTGTTGAGAGGTTTGCTCTGGACGATCCAGGAGAGCATGGCCGACAGCCCATTGAGCGCCATGATCATCCAGAACAGCGGATGGCGCGGCTGAAACAGGCGCGACCACTTCAACGGCCCCTGGGTGCCCATGGCCTCAGCTGCCCGCCACCTTCATGCGGTTGACCAGGATGGAGCCCACGGTCTTCGCGCCGTAGTTGTAGGCGTCGGCCCCCACGGCCGTGATGCCCATGAGCATGTCCTTCATGTTGCCGGCGATGGTGATCTCCTCCACCGGGTAGGCGATGCGGCCCTTCTCGACCCAGAAACCGCTGGCGCCACGCGAGTAGTCGCCGGTCACGTAGTTCACGCCCTGGCCCATCAGTTCGGTGACGAAGAGGCCGGTGCCCAGCTTTTTCAGCATGGCGTCCAGGTCGTCACCCGCCTTGGTGAGGCGCGAGCTCAGGATCAGGTTGTGCGAACCGCCGGCGTTGCCCGTGGTTTTCATGCCCAGCTTGCGCGCCGAATAGCTGCTCAGGAAGTAGCCCTGCACGCGGCCGGCGTTGATGACCGAACGCGGCTGGACCCGCACGCCTTCCTCGTCGAAGGGCGAGCTGCCCTTGCCGCGCAGCAGGAAGGGGTCTTCCAGCAGGTCGATGTGCGCCGGCAGCACCTGCTGGCCCAGCGAGTCCAGCAGGAAGGAGCTTTTGCGGTACAGCGCCCCGCCGCTCAGGGCCTGCACCAGCGCGCCCAGCAGGCCTGCGGCCAGCGGCGACTCGAACAGCACCGGCACTTCGCGGGTGCTGATCTTGCGCGCCTTCAGGCGGCTGAGCGCGCGCTCGGCAGCGTAACGGCCGATGGCCTCGGGCAGGGCCAGGTCTTCCGGGTGGCGGTGAGAGCTGTACCAGTAGTCGCGCTGCATGCCGGCACCCTTGCCGGCAATCGGCGAGACCGAGATGGAGTGGCGCGAGCTGGGGTAACCCCCGCGGAAACCGCGCGTGTGCGCGCTGAAGAAATGCGACTGCTGGGCCGACACCGCCGCCCCCTCGCTGTTGGTGATGCGCTTGTCGGTGGCAAAGGCCGCGGCCTCGGTGGTGCGCGCCAGTTCGGCGGCCTGGGCGCTGTCGATGGCCCAGGGGTGGAACAGGTCCAGCTCGCGCTGCGTGTCGGCATGCGAGGCGATGTCTTCGGCGTCGGGCAGGCCGGCCACCGGGTCTTCGGCGGTGAAGCGCGCGATGTCGTAGGCCGCCTGCACGGTCTGCTCGATGGCGGCGCGCGAGAAGTCGGAGGTGCTGGCATTGCCGCGGCGCTGGCCCAGGTAGACAGTGACACCCAGGGACTTGTCGCGGTTGCGCTCCACGTTCTCCAGTTCGCCCTTGCGCACCGAAACGCTCAGGCCGCAGCCCTCGGAGGCCTCGGCACCGGCGTCGGTGGCGCCGAGCTTTTTGGCGTGCGCCAGCGCGGCGTCCACGAGTTCTGCGAAATAGTCACGGCTGTAGCTGAAGCCGCTTTCGGCACGGGGATCGGGTTTGTTCATGGCGCAGCTATGATACTTGGCCGTGCATCGCCCTACGGCGTCACACAGCTTTTCCAGAATACATGTCCCGCAAACCCAAAAAAGGCTATTACGTCAAAGGCCAGTTCGTCGCCGAAGGCAGCGAACTCGACCTGGAGCTCAAGCGTGAGCTCCGGGGCGACACCGACGTCAGCCGCACCGACCTCAAGCGCGAGAGCACCGAGCTGCAGAAACTCGGCGAATCCCTGCTGAACCTGCGCGCCGACCTGCGGGACAAGCTCAACCTGCCGGACAAGTTGATCGAAGCCCTGGCCGAGGCCAAGCGCATCACCAACTTCGAGGGCAAGCGCCGCCAGATGCAGTTCGTCGGCAAGCTCATGCGCCAGCTCGACCCCGCCGTGCTGGACGCCGCGCGCGCCGCCCTGGTCGAGCAGCACATGCCCTCGGCCCGCGAAACCGCCCTGCTGCACACGGCAGAACAATGGCGCGACCGCCTGATCGCCGACGACGAGGCCGTGGCCGCCTGGATCAAGGATTTCCCGCAGACCGACACCCAGCAGCTGCGCGCCCTGGTGCGCCAGGCCCGCAAGGACGCCATCCCCGCGGACAAGGCCGCCGTGTCACAAGGCCTGGCCCCGCGCCAGGGCCGCGCCTACCGCGAGGTCTTCCAGCTGGTGCGTGAACTGCTGGCCTCGGTCGACGCCGAAGCCGAAGCCGGAGAAGACGATGAGTGATCCCCTGAGCGCAGCCGGGCCGTCCCAAGGCGCGAACACCCCCTCGGGGGGCAGCGCAACACACGCAGTGGCAAGCGTGGGGGCCAAATTCGATGCCATCAAGATCGGCATCGTCTCCATCAGCGACCGCGCCTCCACCGGCGTCTACGAAGACAAGGGCCTGCCCGCCTTGCAGGACTGGCTGACGCGCGCGCTGAAGAACCCCATCACTTTCGAGCCGCGCCTGATCCCCGACGAGCAGGCGCGCATCAGCGCCACGCTGATCGAGCTGGTGGATGCTGGCTGTTCCCTGGTGCTCACCACCGGCGGCACCGGCCCCGCGCTGCGCGACGTCACACCCGAGGCCACGCTGGCCGTGGCGCACAAGGAGATGCCTGGTTTTGGCGAGCAGATGCGCCAGATCAGCCTGAAATTCGTGCCCACCGCCATCCTCTCGCGCCAGGTGGCCGTGATCCGGGACAAGAGCCTGATCATCAACCTGCCCGGGCAACCGAAGTCCATCCAGGAAACGCTGGAAGGCCTGAAGGACGCTGAGGGCAAATCCATCGTGGCCGGCATCTTTGCCGCCGTGCCCTACTGCGTGGATCTGATCGGCGGGCCCTACATGGAAACGAACGACGCGGTCTGCAAGGCCTTCCGGCCCAAGTCGGCCATCCGCCCGCCCAAGGCCTGAGCAGGCCCTGAGCCGTGCCCCTGTCGCACATCCTGCTGGCGCTGGCCGTGGTCGCGGTCTGGGGCACCAACTTCGTCGTCATCAAGTTCGGGCTGACCGAGCTGCCGCCCCTGCTGCTGGCGACCCTGCGTTTTGTGCTCAGCGCCCTGCCCTGGCTGCTCTTCATCAAGCGCCCGGCCGTGGCCTGGCGCTACCTGGTGAGCTACGGGGTCTTCATCGGCTTCATGTTCGGCCTGCTCTTCCTGGCCATGCGCAACGATGTGTCGCCGGGCCTGGCTTCGCTGCTGATGCAGTCGCAGGTCTTCATGACCCTGCTGCTGGTGGCCTGGCTGCAGCACGAGCGCATGCCGCGTGTGCAGTTCGGCGGCCTGGCGCTGGCCACCCTGGGTTTTGCATTGATCGCCTGGCAGAGCTTCCACCAGACCCACACCGACGTCACACCCCTGGGCCTGACCCTGGCCCTGGGCGGCGCCCTGTGCTGGGCCTGCGGCAATGTGCTCGCGCGCAGCATCGGCAAGGTAGACATGCTGGGGTTCATGGTCTGGAGCAGCGTCTTCGCCGTGCCGCCGCTGCTCATCCTGAGCCTCTGGTTCGAAGGGCCGGCCGCCATCACCGATGCGCTGCCGCGCGCCAGCCTGGCGGCCTGGGCGGCCATCGTGTGGCAGGCGGTGGGCAACACCCTGTTCGGTTTTGGCGCCTGGGGCTGGCTGCTGGCGCGGCACCCGGCCGCCACCATCACGCCCATGGCCCTGCTGATCCCCATCTTCGGCATGGGCAGCTCGGCCCTGCTGCTGGGTGAACCCCTGCAGGCCTGGAAGCTGATGGCCGCCGCACTGGTGATGGGCGGGCTGGCCGTCAACGTGCTGGGCGCACGCGTGACCGGAAAAACCTGAAGCAGCGGCTTACTTGCCGACGAGCTGGTTGAGCTTGTCTTTCTCGAAGTGCTCGGTACGTGCGGCATCGCCGGGCACGCAGTCGGACGCCGGCCTGCCCGAGGAGAGTTTTTCGATGGCCTGCCACAGCAGGGCGATCTGGTGCTCCTGCGAGCCCGCGTTGTCGATCAGGCCCTTCATGGCCTGGCTCAGCGGATCGTCGTCCAGCGTGATGCCGTAGGCCGTGAACTTCTTCTCCGTGCCCGTCACGTCGGCGCTGGCACCGTCTTTGGACGGGATGATGCGCGCCGGGATGCCCACGGCCGTGGCGCCCGCCGGCACCGGCTTGATCACCACCGCGTTGCTGCCGATCTTGGCACCGTCACCGACCTCGAAACCGCCCAGCACCTTGGCGCCGGCGCTCACCACCACATCCTTGCCCAGCGTGGGGTGGCGCTTGGTGCCCTTGTAGAGCGAGGTGCCGCCCAGCGTGACGCCGTGGTAGATGGTGCAACCGTCGCCCACCTCGGCGGTCTCGCCGATCACCACGCCCATGCCGTGGTCGATGAACACACGCTGGCCGATCTTCGCGCCCGGGTGGATCTCGATGCCCGTGAACCAGCGAGCGATGTGCGAGATGAAACGCCCCAGCCACTTGAGGCCGTGGGTCCAGCACCAGTGGCCCCAACGGTGCATCACGATGGCGTGCAGGCCGGGGTAGCAGGTCAGCACCTCCCAGGCGCTGCGGGCGGCCGGGTCGCGGTCGAGGATGCACTGGATGTCGGAGCGGAGGCGGGCAAACATATGGCTAGTCTAGCGCTTGGCCTTGTCTGCCGTCTCCAGCATGGCCTTGGCAACACCTCTGAGGATATGGATTTCCTCCTGCGTGAGGTCCGCGCGGTTGAACAGGCTGTTGAGGCGCGGCATCAGTTTCTTGGGCGCCTCGGGGTCGAGGAAACCCACGGCCACCAGGGCCTGTTCCAGGTGCGTCAGCAAACCGGCCACCTGGGGCGCGTCGGCGCGCACCATGGGCGCCGTAGCCTCCTGCACGGGAAAGCCACCCAGGGCCAGCCGCCATTCATAGGCAATCACCTGCAGGGCCGAAGCCAGATTCAGCGAGCCGAACTTCGGGTTGGTCGGAATGCTCAGGGCCACGTGGCAGCGGTAGACGTCCTCGTTGCGCATGCCGAAGCGCTCGGAGCCGAAGAGGAAAGCCACACCCTGCGCACCCACCTGCGGCGTGGCGGTCTGCACCAGCTGGGTGAAATGCTCGCGCGGCGCGCGCGTGGGCGGGCCGAAGTCGCGCGGGGTCATGGCGGTGGCGCACAGGTGGGTCATGCCGTCCAGCGCCTCGTCCAGGGTCTCGACGATGCGGGCGTTCTCCAGCACGTCCAGCGCCCCGCTGGCGCGCTGGATGGTCTCCTCGCGCCGCAGCACATTGGCCCAGCGCGGCGCCACCAGCACCAGTTCGTCGAAACCCATGACCTTGATGGCACGCGCGGCGGCGCCCACATTGCCGGCGTGGCTGGTCTGGATCAGCACGAAACGGGTACGAAAAGGGGTGGTTTGCATGGAAATGGGGCGCTGCGGGTAAAATCTGGCCCTATTGTCGCCGCCCGCATCGCCGAACCGGCTTTCTGCTCTTCAGCTTCCAGGGCCCGTGCCATAGTCCGCGCCCCCAACGCCTCCACAATTTATGTCGTCCCCCAATCTGCACCCCATGCTCAACGTGGCCATCAAGGCCGCCCGCGCCGCCGGCGCCATCATCAACCGCGCTGCGCTCGACGTCGAGGCCGTGCGCGTCTCGCAGAAGCAGGTGAACGACTTTGTGACCGAGGTGGACCACGCCAGCGAAGAGACCATCATCGAAACGCTGCTCACCGCCTACCCGGGCCACGCCATCTGGGGTGAGGAGACCGGCCGCACGCGCGGCGCCCAGGATTCGGACCACGTCTGGATCATCGACCCGCTGGACGGCACCACCAACTTCATCCACGGCTTCCCGGTCTATTGCGTCAGCATCGCGCTGGCCGTCAAAGGCAAGGTCGAGCAGGCCGTCATCTACGACCCCTCGCGCAACGACCTCTTCACCGCCACCAAGGGCCGCGGCGCCTACATGAACGAGCGCCGCATCCGCGTGAGCAAGCGCACCCAGCTCTCGCAGTGCCTGATCTCCACCGGTTTCCCCTTCCGCCAGGGCGACAACTTCCCGGCCTACCTGGCCATGATGAGCGACGTGATGCAGCGCACCGCCGGCCTGCGCCGCCCGGGCGCGGCCGCGCTGGACCTGGCCTATGTGGCCGCCGGTTTCACCGATGGTTTCTTCGAGACCGGCCTGAGCCCCTGGGACGTGGCCGCCGGCTCGCTCTTGGTCACCGAGGCCGGTGGCCTGGTGGGCAACTTCACCGGTGAATCGGACTTCCTGGAACAGAAGGAATGCCTGGCCGGCGCCCCGCGCATCTACGGCCAGCTGGTGCCCCTGCTGCACAAGTACAGCAAGTTCGCCGGTGCCGGCGAGAAAGCCGAAGCGCGCCAGAACGCCGACAAGCTCAGCCTGTCCTCGGGTAACGGGAACGGCAACGGCGACGAGCGCGACCAGGGCGCTTTCGAGTAATCAGCAGTTGAACGCCGGCCTTATGCCGGTATGACGGTGTGGCCTAACGGCCCTGGGCGACCAAAGAGGTACCCCTGGAACACGGCGCAGCCGCTGTCCAGCAGGAACTGGCGCTGCCCCTCGGTCTCCACGCCCTCGGCCACGGCCTGCAGGTCCATGCTCTGGGCCAGGGCCAGGATGGTGCGCACGATGGCCGCATCGTTGGGATCGGTCAGCACGTCACGCACAAAGGACTGGTCGATCTTGAGCTGGTCCAGCGGCAGGCGCTTGAGGTAACTCAGCGATGAGTAACCCGTGCCGAAATCGTCCAGCGCGAAACGCACACCGCGTTCGCGCAAGGCGCCCATCTTGCGGATGGCGTCTTCCACGTCGCTGATCAGCACACTCTCGGTCAGCTCCAGCTTCAGGTACTGCGGGTCGACACCGGTCTCGTCCAGCACGGCCTGGACCTGGCTCACGAAATCGGCCTGGCGGAACTGGCGCGCGCTGACGTTGACCGCCAGGCTGAGCTTGCGGGTGGCGGGCTGATCTGCCCAGGCCACCAGCTGGCGGCAGGCCGAGCGCAGCACCCACTGGCCGATCAGCAGGATCAGGCCGGACTGCTCGGCCAGGGTGATGAACTCGCCCGGCATCACCATACCGCGCCCGGGATGGCGCCAGCGCAGCAGCGCCTCGTAGCCGACGATCTTGTTGTAGCCATCGACCACCGGCTGGTAATGCAGCAGCAGTTCCTCGCGCTGCAGGCCCTGGCGCAGGTCGGCATCGAGCGCGGCGCGCGCCAGCACCGTGGCCTGCATCTGCGGGTCGAAGAAACGCAGGGTGTTGCGCCCGGCCGCCTTGGCCTGGTACATGGCCACGTCGGCACGCTTGAGCAGCTCGTCCACGCCCAGCGAGGCGCCGGAAAACAGCGTGATGCCGATGCTGGGCGAACTGTTGTGCTGGCGGCCCACCAGTTCGTAGGGGGCGTTGAGGCGGGCCAGTATCTTCTCGGCCACCAGCTCGGCCTGGCCGGCGGCATCGGCATCGCTCTCGCTCAGGTCTTCCAGCATCACCACGAACTCGTCGCCGCCGAAACGTGCCGCCGTGTCGCCCTCGCGCAGGCAGGAGACCAGTCGCAAGGCGACCTGCTCCAGCAGCAGGTCGCCCACATCGTGGCCCAGCGTGTCGTTGAGGTCCTTGAAGTTGTCCAGGTCGATGAACAGCAGGGCACCGTAGCGTTTGCTGCGCGCGCTGGTGACCTGGGCGTGCGAGAGCCGGTCCATCAGCAGGCGCCGGTTGGGCAGGCCGGTCAGGGTGTCGTAGAAAGCCAGGCGCTGGGTTTCGTCCTCGGCGCGCTTGCGCTTGCTGATGTCGCGCCCGATGCCGCGGTAACCGCGGAACTGCCCCTGGCCATCGAAGATCGGCGTGCCGCTGACGGCCACCCAGTAGGGCTGCCCGTCAGCGTCGAGCCGCTGCAGCTCCAGGTCGCGGAAGGACTGGTGCGATTCCAGCACACGGCGGTGGGCGTCCCAGTCGTCCGCGCCCAGGTTCAGCGCGCCCAGCTCCCAGCGTGTCTTGCCCAGGCTCTCGTCCCGGGTCATGATGGACTTGCCGTCGCGGTAGCCCACGAAATTCGTGAAGCGGAAGTTCTCGTCGATCTCCCAGTACCAGTCGGAGGAGAGGTCGGTCAGGCTGCGGAAGCGCGCTTCGCTCTCCTGCAGCCGGGCTTCGGCCAGCTTGCTCTCGGTGATGTCGCGCACGGCGCCATAGGACGCCAGCTCGCCGCTGGGCTCGCGCACCGTGACGGAATTGCCGCGCACCCAGCGTGCCCCCCCCTCCGGATGCCGGATGCGGAACTCGTGCTGCCAGGAAGCGCCGTCGTGGAAAGCCGCGCGCATGGAGTCGAACAGCGCCGGTATGTCCTGCGGCTCGATCATGCTGAACAGCTTTCTTGCATCGTTCCTCACCTCTTCCGGCGAGACATGGAACATGCGGCGTACGCTCTCGCTGATGAAAGGGAAGCTCACCTGGCCGCCCTCCCGGTGCTGGTACTGGAACAGCACGTCGGGCACCCGGCTGGTGAGCTTTTCGATGAACTCGAGCTTCTCCTGCAGGATGTGGGCGGCCTGCATCTCGGCCGTCACGTCCATCACCACGCCGAAATCCGTGATGCTGCCGTCACTGTTCTGATGGCGCCGCATGCGGCTGCGCCGCCAGTAGATGCTGCCGTCAGGATGGATGGACCGGTACTCGACGATGCGCCCGTCCATGCTGCTGCGTGCCGCCAGGAAGACCGGAAGGTCGTCGGGGTGAATGCGGCCGCGGGCCTGGCCACGCGTGCGCACGGGACCGATCTTGTCGAAATCGATGTTCTGCAGTCCGCCGGAAAAATGGATGGTCGCACCGCCGTCGCTGGTGCTCCAGTGACCGACCCGGGCCAGTTCCTCGGTCAGGTTGTACAGGTCGAGCTGGGCGCTGAGTTTTTCATTGGCCTGCGCCAGCGCCAGCTCACCGGCGCGCAGCGACTCCTCGGCCATACGCTCGGTGGTGATGTCCTTGATGTACATCAGGATGTGCTTCTCGCCATCCACGTCCATCAGCGTGCCGTTGAGGCGCACCAGGCGTTTGCCCCGGTCCTTGAGATGGACGATGGCCTCGTAGTCCCGCAGGCGGCCGCTGACACGCAAGGCGGCCACGGCCGCTTCGCGGCTGGCCTGGTCGGGCCAGTGCCCGATCTCCACCACGGTATGGCCGATCACCTCCTCGCGGGTGTAGCCGGTGACGGCCAGCCACTCCTGGTTGACGTCGACGATCAGGCCATCGGCCAGGCGCGACAGGCCGATGGCCTCCGGGCTTTCGTCAAAAGCAGCGCTGAAAAGTTTCTCGCTATGGCGCCGCTGACGCTCCAGCAGCTCCCAGTCCCGCTCACGCTCCTGCAAACGCAGTTCAACCTCGCGCAATCGGGCACGAAGTTGCGTGTTCTCGTTCTTGTCGTCAGCTGTACCCATGAAAGATGCCGGTCGGCAGCGTCCCGCGCCAGCCTGACGGCTGTGCCCCTGGATGCTGTCCTGAAGTGTTGGAGGATGTTAATCGAGTTGGGGTCAGGGGCTCCCCGGCTCCGCGGGAATAAGTCCTGAAAGCCGGTATTCCTGCCTCATCCGGGGGCCGGGGGGCCAACCGGCGGTGGCAAGGGTCATGCCGGCGGCGGGAGCGGGAAAACCGGGCAAACGCTACATTCGGCGCTGCACACCGCATCCCCCGCAGGCCATGACCCCGTCCCAAGACTACAAAGGCAACAAGCAGTCCCTGCCCGGCAAACCCTGCAGCGTCTGCGGCCGCCACATGAGCTGGCGCAAGAAATGGGAAAAAAATTGGGAGCAGGTCAAGTACTGCTCCGAAGCCTGCCGCCGCGCCCGGCCTGCCGCATGAGCACGCTGCGCTCGCTCGTGCTGGTGCTGGGCGACCAGCTCGATCTGCAGGCGACCGCCTTCGACGGCTTCGATCCGGCGCAGGACCGCGTCTGGATGGCCGAGGTGGCCGAGGAATCCACCCACATCCCCTCCGGCAAGCCCCGCACCGTGCTTTTCCTCAGCGCCATGCGCCATTTCGCACAGGCCCTGGCACAGATGAGCCGGCCGTTGCACTACGTGCGGCTGGACGAGACCGGCAACCGAGGCAGCCTGGCGCCCCAGCTGGCGCACGACCTGGCCACCTTGCAGCCGCAGCAACTCATCATGACGGCGCCGGGCGACTGGCGCGTGCTCAAGGCCCTGCAAGCCACGGCCGCTGCCGCCGGCCTGCCCCTGGAGATCCGCGACGACCGGCATTTCTACACCACGGTGCGCGACTTCGCCGCCCATGCCCGCGGCCGCAAGAGCCTGCGCATGGAGTACTTCTACCGCGAGCAGCGCAAGAAACACCAGGTGCTGATGGAGGGCGAGCAGCCCGCCGGCGGCCAGTGGAATTTCGACGCCGACAACCGCCAGGCTTTCGGCCCCCAGGGCCCGGGTTTCGTGCCGCCGCGCAGCCGCTTCGAACCCGACGCGATCACGCGCGAGGTCATGGCCCTGGTGCAGCAGCGTTTTGCCACGCACCCGGGCGAGCTGGAGAGCTTTGCCTGGCCGGTCACGCGCGCGCAGGCCCTGCAGGCGCTCGATGACTTCATCACGCAGCGCCTGGCCGATTTCGGCCACTGGCAGGACGCGATCTGGCCGGGTCAGCCCTGGCTCTACCACGCCCACCTCTCCGCCGCCCTCAACCTCAAGCTCCTCCATCCGCGCGAGGTGGTGGCCCGGGCCGAGGCCGCGTACCGCACCGGCCAGGTGCCGCTGTCCAGCGCCGAGGGTTTCATCCGCCAGATCCTGGGCTGGCGCGAGTACGTGCGCGGCATCTACTGGACGCAGATGCCGCAGTACCTCGAAGGCAATGCGCTCGACGCCCATGAAGACCTGCCCGCCTGGTACTGGACTGGCCGCACCGATCTGGCCTGCCTGGCCGACGCCATCAGCCAGACGCTGCAGCACGGCTACGCGCACCACATCCAGCGCCTCATGGTGACCGGCCTGTTCGCCCTGCTCTATGGCGTGGAACCCCGGCAGGTGCACGCCTGGTACCTCGGCGTCTACGTGGACGCGGTGGAATGGGTGGAGCTGCCCAACACCCTGGGCATGAGCCAGTACGCCGACGGCGGCCTGATGGCCAGCAAACCCTATATCGCCAGCGGCAAATACATCGAACGCATGAGCCCCCTGTGCAAAGGCTGCCGTTACGACCCGGCCCAGCGCACCGGCGAACGCGCCTGCCCCATCACCACGCTGTACTGGGATTTCCTGCTGCGCCACGAAGCCCTGCTGGCGAGCAACCCGCGCACCGCGCTGCAGGTCAGGAACCTGGCCCGGCTGGACGCGGCCGAGCGCCTGGCCGTGCAGGCGCGTGCCGACGCCATCCGCCGCGGCGAGGTCGGCACGCTGGACTGAGAGGGTGGTAAGCGGCCCCGTGCCAAACGGGGCGTTTTGCCATAAGCTCAGGCCATGACCACCCTGAACGTCCTGGGCACCGAGCTCATGCCCTGCTCCTACGACCCGCTCACCGGTTTCCACCGCGACGGCTGTTGCAAGACCGACGCGCACGACCTGGGCTCGCACGTGATCTGCGCGCGTCTGACGCAGGCCTTCCTCGACTTCTCCGTGGCCAGCGGCAACGACCTCGTCACCCCGCACCCTGAGTACCGATTCCCCGGCCTGAAAGCCGGCGACCGCTGGTGCCTGTGCGCGCTGCGCTGGAAAGCGGCGCTAGAGGCCGGTGTGGCCCCGTCCGTGGTGCTGGAATGCACGCACTTGCGCGCGCTGGACTACGTCACGCTGGACCAACTGCGCGCGCACGCGCTGCTGCCCGGCAAACGCGAACCCCAGCCCTGAGCCGGCGGCCTCAGCGCGGCGCGGCCAGCAGGCTCACATGCGCGGCCACCACGCGCCAGCCCGCGGGCGTGCGCAGCCAGGTCTGGCTCTGGCGGCCAATGGCCTCGCTGCCGCTGCGACGGAACTCGCAGTTGGCCGTGGCGTAGTCGCTGCCGTAGGTGGTGATCACCGTGCGCGTGAGTTCGCGCATCAGGCCCACCGAGGGCCGCCCCGCGCGGAAGGCCCGGATCTCGTCGTAACCGTACAGGTTCTCGGTGGCGCCGTAACGCAGCGTGTGCGGGCTGTCCCAGAACAGCTCGTCCAGCACCTCCACCTTGTTGTTGACCAGCGCGTCCTCGTAGCGCGCAAAAGCAGCCCTCACTTCGGCCAGTACCTCGGGGCGGTTGATCTCCATGCGGGGGTCCTCTTTCATGCTGCCAGTTTCGCGGAAACTGCATGCTAGCCCAGATCGACACACCGAACAGAGGATCCGGCACCGCAACGACCGCCGGCCCGGGCCTGCATGGCCGAGATCGTCTCGCGCTGCTTGAGCTTGTTGCGGCGCGGGTTCACCCTGCCGCGTCGTCAGGCGAGGCCACCAGCACCTCGACACCAAGAGCACTCACCTGGCTGCGATCGCTGTCGCTGACACCCGAGTCCGTGATAACACGCGTGACCCGCTTCAACTCGCAAATGCGGAAGATCGCCTGTGAGCTGAATTTTGACGAGTCCACCATCACGGTGACCGACTGCGCTGCATCAACGAAGCACCGATTCATCGCCGCCTCGTCCGGGGACAACATCCCTATGCCACCGGTCGGGGAGATTCCATGCACACCGAGGAAGGCCACCCTGACGGAGATATCGTCGAAAGCGCCTGGTGCTGGCCGGCTCACCGACGCCATCTTCTTGAAATCCACCGTACCCGGCAAGAGATACACCGCGGCGTTCTGGCTGCGGGCGAATTCCATGGCCACGGTCAGTCCATTGGTGACGACATGCAGATTCTGGTGGCCACGCAAGGCCTCGGCCAGATGGCGCGAGGTGGTGCCCCCGTTGACCAGGATGCAGTCGCCATCGGAGACCTGCTGCGCCGCAAGTTCCGCGATGGCGCGCTTTTCGCGGACGTGTTCGCGCTCGCGCTCGGCGTAACTGATGCTTTCGTAGCGCGCCCAGCCCTCGGCAATCATCTCGCCGGAGATCGCACCGCCGCGCGTGCGCGCCAGCAGTCCGCGCTCCTGCAACTCGATCAGGTCCCGGCGGATGGTGATCGGTGAGGTCTGGAACCTCTCGGCCAGAACGGTGACCTCGACAGCGCCGCCCCCCTGGACCAGGGCAACGATTTCCTTATGGCGTGCGGCTTTGAGCATGGGCGTTGGGCGTGTTCATGCCTGGATGGGTTTCCTGAATCTATCCTGATTCAGGGAACTATAGGATCAATACAAGTCATCAGAATGACACAAGATGTTCGTAGCATCGGCGAATATGAACATAAACGATCATTTTCGCGCCATGGTATTCGATGTCGATGGCACTCTGTTCGACACCCTCCCTTCCCTGGCGGCCGCTGCCAATGAGGTGCTGGAGCACGCCGGCCTGCGCGCCATCGCAATGCCACTGTTGCGACCGGCCTTGAGCGAAGGGCTGGTCCCGATGTTCCGCCAGGCGCTCGCACTCCAGACCGAGACGATTCCCGACGGGACCGCCGCCCGGTTGGAAGAGGACTACCTGGCCTTGTACATGCAACGCGGGCTCGCGACCACCAGGCCGTTCCCCGGTGCCGCCGCCGCGCTGGAGGCGTTTGCGACCCAGGGCCTGCGACTTGCCATCTGCACCAACCGCGATCGGGCCTCGACGGATGCGCTGCTTGCCGCCGCGGCCTTTCCCGTTGACTTCGAAGTCATCGTCGGTATCGGCGACGCCCCCCTGGCCAAGCCTGCAGCCGACCCGCTGCTGCGGGTGCTTGAACTGATGGGGTTGCCGCCATCACAGGTGCTGTTCATCGGGGACTCCGCCATCGATGCGCGCTGCGCGCAAGCAGCCCAGGTCCGTTTTGCCGCCCACCTCGGCGGTTATGCCAGCCACCCGGACGATCTGCTGCCGCAGGTGGCTGGCTTCGACGGCTACGACCAACTGACTCAATGGGTACTCAAGCGACTGCCCACCGACAAGGAGGCATGCCATGCCTGATATCCAGATCAAAGGACTGGTCAAGCAGTTCGGCGCCACCCAGGTCCTCAAGGGCCTGGACCTGGACGTACGAGACGGCGAATTCCTCACCTTGCTCGGCTCGTCGGGCTGCGGCAAGTCCACCCTGCTGCGGCTGATCGCCGGCCTGGACCAGCCCGATGCGGGGACGATCCACCTGGGTGAGCGCGACTTGCTGCAACTCTCGCCCAGCCAGCGCGACTGCGCCATGGTGTTCCAGTCCTACGCGCTCTACCCGCACATGACGGTCGGACAGAACATCTGCACACCGCTGCTGATGCGTGGCCTGAATTTCTGGCAGCGCCTGCCTACCCTGCGCTGGCTTTCGCCCGCCATCCGTCGCAAACACGCGGAGGTAGAAATCAGCGCACGCAAGGTCGCGCAAAGCCTCGGCATTGCAGATCTGTGGGATCGCAAGCCGGCCCAGCTCTCCGGCGGTCAACGCCAGCGCGTGGCCCTGGCGCGCGCCATGGTGCGTCACCCGGCCGTGTTCCTGTTCGACGAACCGCTGTCCAACCTCGACGCCAACCTGCGGCAGACCCTGCGCGCCGAGATTCGCCAGCTGCACGATCAACTCGGGGTGACTTTCATCTACGTGACCCACGACCAGCATGAGGCCATGTCCATGTCGGACCGTGTCGCCGTCATGCGTGAAGGGCGAATTCTCCAACTGGGGACGCCCGACGAGATCTACAACCAGCCGGCGAATATCGAGGTCGCCCGTTTTGTCGGTGCGCCCCGCATCAACCTGCTGCAGGGCGAAATCCGCGGCAACGGCAGCGTCTGGTTGCTCGGCCGGCAAATTGGCCTCATTGACGGGATGCAAGGTCTCAATGGCGAGCCTCTACCCTGCCGGGTCGGATTCCGGCCGCAGACAAGAACGCAGGCTCTGGTGGACGGCCTGGAGATTCATGGCCGCGTCAGCGCCGTCGAGTACACCGGGGCGGAGTTGATCGCCACCGTCAAGCTGGCAACGTCGGAACAAAGCTGCGTCTTCTGCCTGCACAACAGTCATCCGAACCTTCGCATCGGCGAGCTGCTTCGCGTCTGGATTCCGCTGGATCAGATTCACGTCTTCGGTGCCGACGGCCAGCGACTGGCCTTCCGCCCCCACGCCGTGCTGCTGGACGCCGCGGCCTAAACCTCTCGGGCCCCACACATGCGCGTCCATCCGCTGAATACCTTGATGCTGCTCTCGCCAGCCACCGTGCTGCTGGTCGTGCTGCTGCTGCTGCCCGTCGCCGTCGTGGCCGTGATGTCCCTCACCGACTGGCAGTTCGGCGCCGCCACCCTGAACTGGATCGGCTTGGCGAACTACGTGGAGCTCTGGAGCGATCCGGTGTTTCGCAAATCCCTGGGCAACACCTTTCTCTATCTGGTCCTGGTCACCGGCGGCGCCGTCAGCATAGGCCTGGGCGCCGCCTTGCTGATCGAGTCCGACAGCCAATTGCGCGGCTTCTATCGCACGGCATTCTTCATGCCCGTGGCCTCGACACTGATCGCCATGGCCGTGGTGTGGCAGTTTCTGCTGCATCCCAGTGCCGGCATGGTCAACCACGTGTTGACGATAGTCGGCCTGACACCACGCGACTGGCTGAACGACCGACACGTGGCGCTTTATTCGCTGGCCGCCATCGGCATCTGGCAGATGTCGGGCCTGGCTCTGGTGCTGTTCCTCGCGGGCCTCAAAAGCATCCCCCAGGACATCCGCGACGCCAGCGCCCTGGACGGGATCGCACACCCGTGGGAGCGCTTTCGCCGCATCACCTGGCCGCTGCTGGGGCCGACGACGCTGTTCGTGGTCACGGTCTGCGCCATCCGTGCCCTGCAGGTGTTCGACACCGTGCATGTGCTGACGCGCGGCGGCCCCAACAAATCGACCGAGGTGCTGCTGCACACGATCTACGCCGAAGGCTTCAGCTTCTTCCGCATGGGCTATGCCAGCGCCATGACCATCGTGTTCATTGCCGGCATCTTCTTCCTCACCCAGGTGCAACACGCCACCATGGAACGAAAGACCCACTACTGATGAACCGGCCTTCACTCCCTTTCCGCATTGCGCGCCACCTGCTGCTGATGACGGGCGCCCTGGTCTTTCTGACCCCGTTCATCTGGATGGTCCTGACCTCGCTCAAGCCGGCGGACGAGGTCTTCACCCGCGAACTGACCCTGCTGCCGACGCGGCTGGCCATGGTCGAAAACTACACCGAGGCCCTGACACGCGTGCCCTTGCTGCGCTACCTCTGGAACGGAGTCGTGGTCTGCGCGGCCATCCTGGTGCTGCAGATCCTGGTACTGCTGCCGGCGGCCTACGCCTTTGCCAAGCTCGAATTCCGGGGCAAGACCTGGGCCTGGCGCCTGGTCTTGCTCGCCCTGATGATTCCGCACCAGGCCACGGCCATCCCCATCTACGTGATGCTGCACCACGCGGGAATGCTCAATACGCTGTCGGCGCTGATCGTGCCCTTCTCGATCTCGGCCTTCGGCATCTTCCTGATGCGTCAGTTCTTCCGCACCGTCCCCGATGACCTCGTGCACGCGGCGCGTCTGGACGGCATGAGCGAGTTCGAGCTCGTCTGGCGTGTGATGCTCCCCACAGCGGTGCCGGCCCTCTTTGCCTTCGCCATCTTCTCGGTGGTCTGGCACTGGAACGACTATTTCTGGCCGCTGCTTGTGATCTCCTCGCCCGAACTGGCCACCCCCCCGCTGGGCACCATGTTCTTCCGCAATGAGGAGGCCGGCATCAATTACGGCCCGCTCATGGCCGGCACCGTCCTCATCACGGCGCCGCTGCTGCTTCTGTTCATCGCCGCCCAAAAGCGGTTTATCGAAGGCGTGACGCTGACCGGCGTCAAAGGCTGAACCTCTCCCTCCCTCTCTATCCACCAAGGAGTCCATCCGATGAAACGAATTTTTCTCAAATCCATGGCGGCCGGCGCGCTGCTGGCCTGCAGCCTGGCGCAGGCCCAGCCGGCGGTCGAAATCGTGGTCGACTACCCCTACGCAGGCATCTTCAAGGACGTGCACGAAAAGATCGCACGTGACTTCATGGCCAAGTACCCGCAGTACAAGGTGTCCTTCCGCGCGCCCACTCCCGGCTATGAAGAGGCAACGCAGCAGTCACTCCGCCAGGCGGTTACCAACCAACTGGCTGACGTCTCCTATCAGGGCCTGAACCGTCAACGCGTTTTCGTCGACCGCGACATCGCCGTTGACATGACACCCTTCATCAAAGCCGAGCAGAGCTGGGACAAGATGGGCTACGACAAGGCCCTGCTGTCCCTCGGCCAGGTCGGCAACAAGCAGGTCGGCATCGGCTTCTCGCTTTCGACCCCGATCGTCTATTTCAACGCCGACCTCGTCCGCAAGGCCGGCGTGGCACCGGATCAGTTCCCCACCACCTGGGAGGGCATCGCTGCGCTGGCACGGAAATCCAAGGCGGCCAACGCCGGCACCCAGAGCATGCACCTGGACTGGGAAATCACCGGGAACTGGATGTGGCAGGCGCTGGTGTTCTCCAATGGCGGCACCATGCTGACCCCCGACGAGAAGAAGGTGGCCTTTGACGGCCCGGCGGGCAAGGCCGCGATGCAGACCTTCGCCCTGGTCGTGAAGGACGGCGAGATGCGCAACGGGGCGCTCAACACCGCAAGCCAGGACTTTGTCTCCGGCAATCTGGCCATCCTGGTCACCTCGACGTCGCGCCTGGGTCTGATCACCAAGCAGATCGGCAGCCGTTTCGATCTGCGCACTGCGCGCATGCCGATCGAGAAGAACGGTCGCCTGCCGGCCGGCGGCAATGTGGCCATGATGTTCGCCAAGGACCCGGCCAAGCAGAAAGCCGCCTGGGAATACATCAAGTTCGCCACGGGACCGCTGGGCGCCACGGCCATGGTTCATGGCACCGGCTACTTCCCGGCCAACACCATCCCCGCCAACGATGCCAACCTGCTCAAATCGTTCTACGAACAAAACCCGAACCATCTGACGGCCATCAAGCAGCTGCCGGTGTTGACGGGCTGGTACGCCTTCCCCGGTGAGAACGGCCTGAAGATCACCGACGTCATCAAGGATCACATCCAGACCGTGATCTCCAAGGAAACCACGCCGGAGAAGGCGCTCGCCGCCATGAGCCGCGACGTACAGGCCCTGCTGCCGCGCTGATGGAGACATGCCCCATGTTCAAGTTCATCCATCTCACGGACGTCCATCTCGTTGAGCAGGGGCATGCCCTTTACGGGCTGGACCCGGCCAGGCGATTGGCGCGCTGCATCGACAGCATGCTGGAGGAGCACGCGGATGCGGCGCTGTGCGTCGTGACGGGCGACCTGGCCCACGTCGGCCACAAGGACGCCTACCGGCAGCTGGCCGAGCAGCTCGGCCGCCTGCCCATGCCGGTGCTGCCCATACTTGGCAACCACGACGACCGGGCCAACTTCCGCGAGTTCTTCCCGCGCGTGCCGGTGGATGCCAATGGCTTCATTCAGTACGAAGTCCCCGTCGGCCCCTACCGCGGGCTGTTCCTCGACACCAACGAGCCCGGCGTCAGCCACGGCGTGCTCTGCGAGCAGCGCGCGCGGTGGCTGGCCGAACGGCTGGGCGAGGACGACCGGCCGGTGCTGCTGTTCATGCACCACCCGGCGTTCCCGCTCGGCATACCGTCGATGGACCGCATCTCCCTGCTGGATACGGCACCGTTCCAGCGCGCGCTGTCGGGGAAGACCCAGCGCATCAAGCACCTGTTCTTCGGTCACGTCCATCGCCCGATCTTCGGCTCGTGGCACGGCATCCCGTACTCCACGATGCGCGGCACCAACCACCAGGTGGCCTTGCGGCTCGACGATACGGCCAAGATCCCGGGCAGTCACGAGCCGCCGCAATACAGCGTCGTCCTGCTGGGCGAGGAATCGATCACGGTCCATGTGCACGACTTCCTCGACCGCAGCGAGCGCTTCTGGCTGGGCGAATAGCAACATACGCCAGGGGCGCTGTTCGACCCATGGCGGACTCTCAGCGGCTTCGAAAGCAGACGCTCAACGTTTGAGGTGAGCGGATGCCGCAGGCAATCCGCGCTTGACTGACGTGTTATCCAATCCACTACTTATTTGCGCCATTGATACGCGAGTCAAAAATGGTGAGCTTGCCATTCTTGAAAATGAATTTCCGTACCACTTTGGACTTGGTCGCGGGTTTATTTGCCCCACCTTCTGAAGAAATTACTTCTTCAACCAGATCCAGCTTTCCGTCGTTATCTAGATCCGAAAATTTCCATGAGACCTCCGTACTGGAGCAGCTACTAAGGTCGGCTGCACATCCGGATTCAAACTCAGCCTGATGCAGAACTATTGCGTCCCATCCGTCAAACTGCACAATGGATTTAACTCCAGATTCTGTTCCCTGCCCAGAGCCAACAGATATCGCGACCACCTCCGAGACTCCGTCTCTGTCAAGATCAAAGACCTTGATACCCCCCCTCACTGGCTCAGCGATCTCTCGCACCTCCTGCAGCTGAGGGCGGACTATGACTGTGCGGAACATTTCATTTCGCCCGCGGTCGAACGAAGCCTCCACAAGGTAGGCAACCTCCTTGCCTCGGAGACGAACTTGAATTGGTTTTCCAAGCAGATCCATTTCTTCATTCGACGCTGCTTTCCACCAACCTGCAATCATTTCCTTTGTCGGAGATGCTTCAGCCTTGGCAGAAGGGAGGCAAAAAAAGGAGAGTGCAATGAGTACGAGAACGCGGTTCGGCAAAAGGATTTTCATTTGCGGGCTAACGTGATAAAGATCGCAAAACCTGCGAAATAAAACGGCGATTCAACATCGTCAGTTTCATGGGAACGGATCTAGGTTATTGATCTGAAAGGACATCAATTGCCGTTGGTTCGATTGACACGGTGGATAAAAGAGCACGCTAACTACCCAGCGACTTTCCCAAGTCTATGAGGCCTGAGGCGCTGGGCATATCCCCCAAAAGGGGCATAGAGAGACAGCTTCAGGGGCCGATCATTGTTATCCGCTCCTGGCCGATACCAGACAGCTTCCGCCTCACCGCGCCGACCCACTCAGCGGCACCCCCCGCCCCTTCACCCCCCGCAGCGCCGGAAAGTCCGCCTTGCAGCGCACCCCCGCCGGCAGCGCGGACGCGCTGTTGGGCAGCTCCAGGCGCACACCGAAGGTGCCGCTGGCCGCGTCGAACACGCTGTCGACGATGGTGACGGTGGCCTTGTAGCTGCCGCCCAGGGCTTCGGGGGTGATCTCGGCCGTGCTCAGGCGCTTGATCTGGCCGTAGGCCTCGATGGGCAGCACCACCTCCACACGCAGGGGCTTGACCTGGGCCAGCTTGAGGATGGGCTTGCGGCCCGTGCCGGATTCGGCCAGGTCGCCGGGGTTGAGCAGGCGGTCCATCACCACGCCCTCGAAGGGGCTGCGCAGGGAACGGCGGTTCAGCGCCTCGCTGGCCTGGCGGAACTCCAGGCGCGCCACCTCCAGCTCTTCCTGCACTTCCTTGTAGGCCGATTCGGCCAGCAGTTTTTCGGCCTGGGCCTCGTCACGCGCCTGGGCTGCAACGAACTCCTTGTTGTGCAGTTCCTGCGAGCGCTCGAACTTCTTGCTGGCGTATTCCAGCCGGTTCCTGGCCGACTGCAGGCGCCCGCTGACCTGGGCGCGGTAACGCGCCAGCTCCACGCTGGACTGCTCCACCGAGGAGTCGAGCTGCACCAGCACCTGGCCGGCCTGCACCCGGTCCCCGCGCTTGACCAGCACGCTGTGGATCACGCCCTCCACCGGGCTGCGCAGCTCCACGATCTGGTTGGGTTCGATCAGGCAGTCGTAGGGGTTGGCCTGCGCGCCGCCGGCGCCCAGCAGCAGGGCGAGCAGCGCCAGGCGGTGGCGCCTGTCCTTCGGTAAAAGCCTCATCATTCCCCCTTCCCCGTGAAAGCCAGCGACTGGTTGAGCTGGGTGTCCTGTTTGAGATTGGCGATGCGCAGGGCCGTGTGGCGGCGCTCGGTGGTCCACTGTGCCAGCCAGCGCAGGGCGCCGCAAGTCCAGGCCGGCAGGCGCGTGCCCTGCTGCAGCACGCGTTGCAAGAAGGCCGTGGGGCCGGGCACGGCCACGGTGTAGATGTCGTCCTGCAGCGAGACGATGGCCTGGCAGCTGCCAGCGTCGCCCTGGCGCGCGCAGCGGCCGAAGAGCTGGCGGTCCACCCGGCCCGAGTCATGGAACTCGGTGAGGATGACGTGCAGGCCACCGCGTGCGTCCACGCCCTCGCCCAGTTCGATGTCGGTGCCGCGGCCCGCCATGTTCGTCGCCACCGTCACGCGGCCGGCCTGGCCGGCTTCGGCCACCACGGCGGCTTCGTCGGCGTCCTGCTTGGCGTTGAGCAGGGCGTGGGTGATGCCCTGCGCGTGCAGCACGGCGCTGATCTCCTCCGAGGCTTTCACCGAACGGGTGCCGATCAGCACGGGGCGGCCCGCGGCGGCCAGGGCGCTGGCGGCCTGGGCCACGGCCTGCCACTTGGCGGCTTGCGTGGGCAGCAGGCGGTTGGGCAGGTGCACACGGCGCGAGGGCTTGTTCAAGGGCACACGCACCACCTGCAGGCCGTAGACGGTGCGGATCTCGCGCGCAGCTTCGGCGGCGGTGCCCGTCATGCCCGAGAGGTGCAGGTAACGCCGGAACAGGCGCTGGTAGGTCAGGCGCGCCAGGGTCTCGCGCCGCGGCGTGGGCTCCACCCGCTCCTTGGCCTCGATCATCTGGTGCAGGCCGCGTTCCCAGGAGCGGTCGGGCATGAGGCGGCCGGTGGATTCGTCCACGATCTGCACCTTGCCTTCGGCCACCACGTAATGCTCGTCGCGCAGGTAGAGGTGGATGGCGGCCAGGGCCTGGCGCAGGCGCTCTTCTCTGGCACGCGCTGAGGTCCAGATGCCGCCCAGTTCGGCCGCGCGCTCTTCGGCATAGGCGTCGAGCCGGGCCTGGCCGCTGTCGGTCAGCAGCACGCGGTGGATCTGGCGTTCGACCAGGTAGTCCTCGCCCTCCTCCAGCTGCGCGGCCAATTCGAGCGCGGCAGCGCAGTCGGCCAGCTCTTCGGCCGCGCCGCGGCTGGCCGAGAGGATGAGCGGGGTGCGCGCCTCGTCGATGAAAACGCTGTCGGCCTCGTCGACCAGGGCGTAGTACAGGCCGCGCATCACCAGCGCCTCTTCGTGCGCGGCCTGGCCGCGCAGCAGGCGCGCGGCCTGGTGCAGGCGGCTGCCCTGGCCCTTGACGGCCACGCGGTCGCGCAGGTAGTCGAAGGCCACCTCCTTGTTGGTGGCGTAGGTGATGTCCTGCGCGTAGGCCAGTCTCCGCAGCGGCTTTTCCTGGCCCTGGAAGACCACGCCCACGCTCAGGCCCAGGAAGTCGTACAGGGGTTTCATCTTCGCGGCGTCGCGCTTGGCCAGGTAATCGTTGACCGTGATCACGTGCACCGGGTAACCGGCCAGGGCCACGGTGCAGGCCGGCAGGGTGGCGCAGAAAGTCTTGCCCTCGCCCGTGGCCATCTCGGCCAGGCGGCCGCGCAGCAGGGCGTAACCGGCCATGAGCTGGCTCTCGAAATGGCGCAGACCCAGGCAGCGCCCGGCCGCGGTGCGGATCAGGGCAAAACTCTCGGCCACCAGCTCGGGCGTGTAACCCTGGGCGCGCAGGCGCGCGCGCAAGGCGGTGGCCTGGGCGCGCAGCACTTCGTCGGGCAGCGCGTCCAGCGCCTCCGAGCGGGCCAGGGCGTCGCGCGCCACCCGGCGCATCACGCGCAGGTCACGCTGGAGCAGATCACGCAGCGGGGCGAAACAGGCGGCATCGATGGCCAGGGCGGCGCGGTCGTGCCAGTGCAGCTCGGGCCGTGTGCGTTCGGCATAGGGGGAACCACGGGCCCAGAGCCGCGAACTGTAGGGCAGGACGGCGCTGGACATGCCTAAACCTGGAAATGCGAGAGGAAAAGCCGGCGGATGCCGCGGTACCACTGCTGGGCCAGGGGCTCGGGCGGGTGGTCGAAGCGGGCATGGATGCGCTCGCCGAAGAAGACAGCCGAGGCCGGGTCCACCCCGCCGGTGAGGGCCACGTCGAACTGGAAGGTGCGCTCCAGGGTGCGCGCGCCCTCGCGGTCGCGCGGGTCGGTGGCGAGCAGACCCCCGCCTTCGGTGGCCAGCACGCGGCTGGGCAGGTAGCTGTCGCCGCCGGGCACCTCGCGCTCCAGATGGCCCTGCAGCACCCGCTCGGGCTGGTGGGCCAGGCGCAGTTGCACGCCAGTGGTGGCGCCGCGCACCAGGTCGGCGGCCTCCTGCTCGACCACCACGCGTGCCAAGAGGCGCGGCTCGTCCAGCACATAACCGAGCAGCTCGCCCTGGCGGTAGTGGCGCCCGGGCATGTCCTGGGCCTGCACCACGACGAAGATGCCGTCGGACAGTGCACGCACGTTCTGCTGGTCGAGGCGGCCGAGCTGGATGGCCAGCGTGGCGTCGGCGGCCTGCCACTGCTCGCGCGCGATGGCGGCCTGGGCACGGTCGCTGGAGAACTGCGCCATGTAGACGGCCCGCAGTTCGGCGGCACGCGCGCGTGCGCTGGCGGCCTCGGCCTCCAGCGCCGGGTTGTGCAGGGTCAGCAGCAGGTCACCGCGGCGCACGGTCGTGCCCGGTGGCACGGCCAGCGAGACCACAAAACCGCTCTGCCCCGCGCGCACCAGGGACTGCTGGGGCAGCCAGGCCACGCCCTGGGCCACCGTGCGAAAGGGCAGTGGCAGCACGAAGAGCAGCAGGAAGAGGCCGGCCAGCACGCCGCCCGTGACGCCCCAGACCCGGCGGCGGTAGGGCATCAGGCGCGGGCTGCTGCCCAGGTGCGCCACACCCTTGGCCAGCGGGATCAGCGCCATGCTGGCCACGGCCCAGAGCGCAAGCAGCACGCCGATGAAAAAGAAGCCGCTGGCCACGAAGAGCGCGATGGCCACGGTGACGAAGACGCGGTACAGCGTGGACAGCACGCCGTAGAGCGCGAGCCAGACCTTGTCGGTGCGGGCGGTCTCGGGCGTTTCGGCTTCGCGCGCGCCGAAGGCATAACGCTCGATGAGGTAGCCCCAGTAACGCAGGGCGCGCTGCGCGAGGTTGGGCATCTCGATCAGGTCGGCCAGGATGTAATAGGCGTCGTAGCGCAGCAGGGGGTTGCCGTTGAAGACCAGGGTGGAGACGCCGGCCACCAGCATCACGTTGAAGAGCGCGGCGCGCAGCAGCGAGGGCTCCAGCAGCAGCCAGAGGTAGAAGGCCAGCGCCGCCACGAAGAGCTCGACCACCATGCCGGCCGCGCCGACCAGGGCGCGGTCGAACTTGTTCTTGAACACGCTGGAGGCCGAGGCCTCCACATAGGGCACGGGGATGAGCACCAGCAGCACCACGCCCAGGTCGTGCACCTCGCCGCCGCCGCGCTTGACGGCGATGGCGTGGCCCAGCTCATGCAGGGCCTTGAGCGCGGGGAAGACCAGCAGCAGGAGCAGCAGGTTGTCGGTGGCCAGCACGCGGTCGGCGAAGTTGCCGGTCAGCGCCGTCCACTGCGAAGGCAGCAGCAGCACGGCGGGCAGCACCACGGCCAGCCAGAGCAGGCCGCCCCAGCGGCCCCAGAGCCGGTGGACCAGCGGGCGGATGCGGTTGAGGAAGGCGTCCGGGTCCCAGAGGTGGATGCGGATGGCCATGGGGTTGAGCCAGGACTTGCGCCGGGTCTGGCGCTGCTGTTTCTCGCCGCGCTCGAAGAGCTCGGCCGCGTCGGGCAAGGTGTCGCTCTGCAGCAGGTCGGCCGCGTGCAGCTGGCCCAGCAGGCGGATCACCTCGTCCTGGCTGGGGGCGTCCTCGCCCAGCTCGCGGTTGGCCAGTTCCCAGACCTGCTGCACGGTGCGCTCGCCGTCCATGGCGGCGATGAGGAAACGCGCCGAGGGCGTGAAGCGGTGGATGCGGCTGCTGACCGGGTCCTGCAGCAGGTACCAGAGCTCGCCGCGGAAACGCATGCGGTGCAGGCGCGCATGGCCGCGCAGGCGCGGGCGCACGCCGGCCACGCGGTACCAGTTGGTGGAGAGCATGGAGTCGCTCATGCCACCTGCCCTTCAGCCCAGCCACTTCCAGGTGCTCAGGCGCAGCCAGTCCACGAAGGGATGGGTCCAGATCCAGATCAGGCGGCGCTGACCCACCTCGACCTTGCCTATGCCTTCCAGGCCGGGGCGCAGGCCGGCGTCGGCCCGGTCGAGCCTGGCCTCGACGCGGAAATGGTTGCGCCCGTCCTGCGGCACCGAGATGGGCGTGATGCGCTCCACCGTGAAGGCCAGGCGCTCGTAGGGCAGGCCCGAGAGCGCGAGTTCACCGCGCTGGCCCAGCTGCAGGTGGCCGATGTCGCGCTCGTCGACCTGCAGGATCACGCGGTAGGCGTCCAGCGGCGCCAGTTCGAACAGCAGCTTGCCCTGCTCCACCGGCGAGCCCAGCTGCTGGCTCAGGTCGCCCTGCACCACCAGGCCGTCGAAGGGCGCCAGCAGCGTGGCGCGGGCCAGGCGCTCCTCGGTCAGCGCGAGCTGGGCCTGGGCCTGGTCGACCTGGGCCGAGGTCACGGCCATGGCCGCGCGGTCGGAGCCAGCGGCGGCCAGGCGGTAACGGCGGCGGGCCTGTTCGGCCTCGGCCATCCAGCGCAGCTGTTCGAGCTTGAGGTCGCGGTCGTCCAGGCGGGCCAGCACCTGGCCCGTGCGCACGCGGTCGCCGGGGCGCACCAGGCTCTCGGTCACGAAACCCGGGAAAGGCGCGGCCACGCCGCGCTGCACCTCGCCCTCGACCACGGTCTTGGCCGAAACACGGTGGGTGCCGCTGGCCAGGCTGAGGAACAGCAGCACCGCCACACCCAGCGCCACCACCAGCTTGAGGCCGGGATGGTCGGGGCCGAAGAGGCTGGTGGCCCCGTGGCGCCAGGCCGCCGTGATGCGCTCCCACACACCGCGTTCCTGCCGGCGCTTGAGGTCCAGCACCGAACCCAGCAGGGTGCCCAGGGCTTCGCACAGGGCAAGATCGTCCGCGCCGAAGGGCAAATCGCGCGCGCGCTCGAAGGTCAGCACGCCCACCATGACCCCGTCGTTGCGCAGGGGAACGGAGAGCACGGCGCTGTCCTGGCGCGAGGCGGCCAGCGCGGCGTGGGCCAGGCCGGGCACACCGTCGGCCAACAAGGGCGGGTGCACCACGGAGAGGTCCAGGTCCCAGACCTCGTCCATGGCTTCGGCCAGCAGGCGCACGAAGTCGGTCCGTGCATCGAAAGTCGCGGTGTGCGAGATGGCCTGTACCCGGATGGAGCCGGCGTGCTCGAAACCCAGGGCCACGCGCTGGCAGTCCAGGCGCGCGGCCAGGTCGTTGACCACGGCCAGGCAGGCGGCGCCCAGGCGCTCTTCCTGCAGGGCGGTGGCCAGGGTGTCGGTGGCCAGCGAGAGGCGCGCCACCATCTGGCGTTCGCGCTGCACCAGCTGCTGGCGGAAGTGGTCGACCAGCCAGGCGCTGCCCCAGTGCAGCAGGCGCAGGGCCAGCTGCACCTCGGCGTCGGACCGCGGCGTGAGGTCCAGCACAACCGCGCCCTGCAGCTTGCCGTCGACCTCCAGCGGGTAGGCCACGTGGGTGGCCAAGCTGGCCGTGCCCTCGCCGCCGGACTGCACCACACCCCGGCGCTGCGTGAGCGCGGCCTGCGCGGCCGGGCCGAGATGCATGAGGTTGCGGCTGGCGTCGGGCCAGAGTGCGGCCGGCGTGTAGCTGTTGTCCTGCTCCGCGAGCAGCACCAGGGCGCCGCGCACGCGCGGCACCTGCAGGCAGAGGATGGTCAGCCAGCTGGCGCAGAAGGCACGGGTGTCGGAGGGCTGGCTCAGGCCGGCCCAGGCCGAGCCGTCGGCAGCAGCGCTGGCCGAGGCGGCGGGAGATGCGGAGGACGATGCAGCGGCAGCACTGCCGCTGTCGGCGGCAGCATCGGTGTTGGCGTAGATCGGTGCGCTGCTCAAGTGGTCACGTCGGCGGTTGTGGGGTCGGCCCGGACATCATCTCTGCTCTCCGGGCCGCAGGCACGCTGGGACGAGCCGCCCCAGCGCGCGTTCAGCCGGGGGTGACCGCCGTTTTTCGGCGGCCGCTGGCCGCCGGGGCCGGCGCAGCAGGCGCAGGCGTTGCGGCGGGTGCGGGGGCCTCCTCGGCCGGCGCTGCTGCCGGGGCAGCATCGGCGCGGCTGCGCACCAGGCGGTCCTTGACGGCATCGAAGTTGCGCATGGACTGCAGGTGCAGGTAGATCAGCTCCAGCTCGTCGGTGGCGGCCAGCGCGGCGAGCTTTTCGGGGGCGAGCTTCTTGAGGCGCGCGCGGTCCACCACGTGGAAGCCGGTGAGTGTCATCTTCTCGCCCTGGGGCAGGGTGAACTGGGCCTGCATGGGCTCGACCAGGTCCAGGGCCTTGAGCTTGGCGCAGAAGGCACGGGTGCGCTCGAACTGCAGGCGGTATTCCTGCAGGAACTTGAGCACGTTGTCCACATAGGCCGTGGCCTTGCCGTCGGCACCGAAGAGGGCCTGGCCGCGGCCCTGGTAGTTCAGGCCCTGGAAGGCCTCGTCCACGCAGAGGGTGAAGGTCTTGCCGTCTTCGCTGGAAGAAAACACGAAGGGGTAACGGCGCAGGAAGGCCGGCACGTAACCGGCTTTCCAGCTGTCGTCCTCGTTGACGTAGAGGTTTTCGTTCTGGCGCGCGCCCAGAATGACCACGGGCACCAGGGCATCGCCGCTGCTGGCGAAGACCACCGCGTAATCGGCCGCGGCCTGCGGGAACTCCACCGCCATCAGGGGCACGGAATTGATCTTGCGCGCAAAGCCGTAGCCCTTGCCCGCCTCGACCGAGGCCTTGGCGTGGCGCCCGCTGGAGACGGGGACGGCGGTTTCATAGATCAGCAGCTGGGTACTCATGCGTGGGTCCTCCCTGTTGTGGAAACTAGAAAACAGATACCGGGTGATCGAGTTCGACGTCGGCCTCGGGCGTGACATCGAGCTGGATGCGCATCTTGGCGTTCGGGTTGCGCTCGGCCTCGTTGCGCGCGAGGTGGTTCACGAAATCGGTCTGCCAGCTGCTGCCGCTTGCCGCGGTCTTGCCGGTGGTCTTCTGGCCCGTGCCCAGGCTGCTCCAGTCGATGCTGGGCATGACCAGGCCCGGTACCGGCGGTGCCGTCCAGTTGCTGGTGGAGGCCGTGGAGTCCATGCCGGCCAGTATGGTGGAAAGCGACACCCAAGGCAAGGGCGGCGCCACCGGCTGCGGCATGCTGGGCGTGGCCGTGCGCAGGCCGGCGGCCAGGGTGTCGGCCATCAAACCGCCATCGCTGTGCTCGAAGCCCAGGGTGTGGCCGATTTCGTGCTGCAGCACGCTGTACAGGTCCATGTTGCCGGCCGCCGCGCCGCCGCGGGCGATCAGCACCCCGCCCTCGTTGCGGAACTCGCGATCGTCACCCGGGGTGCGGTCCACGAACCAGCCGTGGCCGGCCGCGTCGATGTCGACCAGGATGTTGCCGCCGGCCTGGGTTTCGGCCAGGGCCAGTTCCGGCAGGTCGGCGATCGAGAAGCGGATGCCGTCCAGCAGGGCCAGGCGTTCATCGCCCGGGGCCAGGGTGCGCTTCCAGGCATCGACCGCCGCCGCCGTCAGCGAGGACAGCTGCTCCTGCGTCAGCGTCACGGTGCCGTCGGACAGCGGGGCCGCCACATCGGCCTGCAGGTAGTCGGCAGCGGCACGGAAGGCCGTGTCGTTGCTGCGCACGGTGACGTAGTCGAAGCTGCCCGTGCCGTCCTTCGCATAGAGGCCGACCTGGCCGTGCATGGCCACCTGGTCGTAGGCATGGCCCAGCACGTCGTCGCCGTTGAGGTAGACCTTGACCAGGGGGCCCTGCAGTTCGATGCCCAGGTTGTAGTCATAACCGGCGTAGATCTTCCGCGAGGCCGAGGCGTCGATCACCCAGCCCTCGGCTGCGGTGTAGTGACCGATGCGCACCTGGTCGGCGACGGCATCGATCTCCACGAAGCGGTAGTAGTCGGGGCTGTAGTAGTCGAAGATGAAACCGCCCTGGCCCTGCACCTTGATCCTGGTGGAAAGCTCCAGCACCGACATGGACTGGTTGCTGTTGAGGCCCAGGTCCATGAGGTTCAGGGCCAGACCACCGGCCACGGGCGTGGTGACGTAACGGCCGGAGCTGATGCTCCAGGTCCCGGTGCGGTCCCCGGTGAAGAGGTTGGCCACGCCGTCGCTGAAGGTCTCGGTGTGCTGGAAGGTCAGGCCGGGCGGGCAGTCGAACTCGATGAAGTCGAAGGTGCCGTGGTGCGAGTGGGCACCGCGGTCGATCACCGTGTTGCCGAAGGGCGCGCTGGGCAGGGCCAGGTTGAGGAAGGCGCCGTCCCAGTTGGTCATGGAGGCGGCCACCAGTTCGCGCAGTTCGTACGAACTGGTGTCACCGGAGTAGAGCTTGTTGCGCTCCCGCCGGTCGCTGCCGCCGTCCAGGTCGTCGGAGTCGTGGCCGCCGATCAGCCAGTCGTCGCCCTTCTCGCCGTAGAGGTCGTCGTCACCGCGCTGGCCGAAGACGATGTCGTTGCCGTCGCCGGCCCAGATCTCGTCCTCGTACAGCTCGCTGTCGTGGTGGTGATGGTGGTGGTGATGGTCGTCGTCATGGTGGTGATCCCACCAGCCCTGGCCGTCATGGTGGCCGTGGCCATGCTCGTGGTGGTCGCCGCCGAACCAGTAGCCGGTCTCGTCGGTCAGGGCCGAGAGGCGGGCCAGGGCGTCGCCGGCGTGGTCCTTGGCGTGGGCGTATTCGTAGCTGCTCAGGCCCCAGCTGCGCACCACATCCGGCGTGACGAGTGCCAGGTTGTCGCCCCAGATCAGGTCGGAGCCGGCACCGCCGTAGACGGTGTCGCGGCCGGTCAGGATGGCGTCCAGGCTGTGGCCCTCGTGGTCGCCATGGTGGCCGTGGTGGTCATGCCCGTATTGGCCGTGGTGATGGTTGTGGTCATCCCAGCCGTAGCTGCCGTAACCACCATAACCGCCGTAGCCACCGTAAGCGCCCCAGTCCGCCCAGTCGCGGTCCGTCCAGCCGTCCGCATGCCACCAGCTGTCGTCGTGATCATGGTCGTGGCCATGGTCATGGCCGTGGTAATGGTGGTGGTGACCATGGTGGTGATGGTGCTGGTAGGGCTGCTCCACCGCCGGGATCAGCAGCACCTGCGGAGCGCGGTAGACGAAGGCGTCGCCGACCACGAGGTCGTTGCCGTCACCGCCGAAGATGGTGTCGTTGCCGGTCAGCAGTTCGTCCACATGGCCCTGCAGCTTCTGGTAGGTCTTCCAGCCGCTTTGCACCGTGATGACAACGTCGCGCTGGTGGTGTTCCAGCGCCACCAGGTCGGTGATGCCGTGGGCGATCTCGTCGCCGGCCCAGGTGCTGCCATCGATGAACTGTTCGAACTCGTCGGCCAGGTCGGTGGGCACGGCGAAGGCCGGGGTCATGGTGACGCTGTTGTCGCCGATCAGCACGTCCTGGCCGGCATCACCGCGCAGGGTGTCGTTGCCGAAGGCGTAGGTGGCGTCGATCACCGTGTTCCAGTAACCGTCACGGTCCCAGTGGTCGTTCCAGTTGTCGTGCCAGTTGCTGCCCCAGGTTCCGAAGTGGTCACACACCAGCTCGTACTGTTCGTGCACGAGGTCGGAGAAGTCGTCCGACACGTCGAGCAGGCGGCGCGTCAGGTACTCGGCCTCGGCCATGGTGTCGGCGTCGAAGACCACGGTGCGGGCCACGCTGATCAGGTCGTCGCCCACTACGGTGTCGTCGCCGGCACCGCCCGCCACGGTGTCGTTGCCCGAGAGCAGGTCGGCATGGTGGGCCCAGTCGGTGACCACGGAGGCGTAGGCGGCCAGCGAGCCACCGTCGGCCAGGTTCAGGTGGTCCGCACCCGGCAGCGGGCCGTAGCCGAAGATCTGCGGCAGCAACTGCACCGAGGCGTTGAGCTCGCGGCCCGGTACCACGGACATCATGGGGATGACCTTGGTGCCCAGCGGGCCCAGGTCTATGCCCAGGGCCGCCTCGGCCGAACTCACGCCATCGACCACGTTGTTCACGACCCAGTAGCCGTGTGTGACGTTGGGCACGGCCGCCCAGTCGGCGTCGACGATGGCCTGGTCGCCGACCACGGTGTCGTCGTCGTCGCCGCCGTCGATGGTGTCGTCACCCAGGCCGCCGGAGATGAAGTCACGCCCCGCGTCGCCGGTGAGGATGTCGTTGCCGCGCTGGCCGTAGATGGCGTCGTTGCCGTCGCCGCCCGAGATGGTGTCGTTGCCGTCCTCGATCAGGTTCAGCAGCAGGGCCCGGTTCTCGGGAGTGCCGTAGCCGTTGTAGCGCTTGCTGCCGTCGGCGTTGAAGACGCCGGTGAGCAGGGTGACGTCGGCGCCCAGCAGCGCGTCCACCGTGGCCTGGCTGCCCTCGGGCATGTCGGGGCCGTTCAGGGCGATGGCGCCCGTGAGGTAGGCCATGTCGAGCAGCAGCACGTCCTTGTGCCAGCTGCCGTCGGCGTTCTCGCGCGCGCTGCCGTCGGGGTTGTAGGCACGGGTGATGATGCCCATGTCGCCCAGGATGACGTCGTGGCCGCCGTTGCCGAACAGGGTGTCGTGGCCCAGGCCGCCGATGATCTCGTCGTCGCCGAGGCCGCCCACCAGGGTGTCGTTGCCGCGCTGGCCCCAGATTTCATTGGTGCCGCCGTCGCCATACATGATGTCGTCGCCGTCGACCAGATCCAGGTCGTCGTAGCGGATCACGGTGCGCACGATGTTGCCGTAGGGCGTGCGCACCCAGTCGTCGCCCGTGGCGTTGAAGGTGCGCAGGATGTAGCCGTTGTCGCCCAGCATGGCGTCGCCGCCGTCGCCGCCGTACATGGTGTCGTCGCCATCGGCGCCGAAGGGCACGTTGGTGCCGCCGAGCATGTCGTCGTCGCCCGCGTCGCCACGCAGCAGGTCGTCGCCCTGGCCGCCGATGATGATGTCGTCACCGCCGCCGGCATGGACCACGTCGTTGCCGCCGCCGTCATTGGCACCGATGTCGATGGACAGGAAGTTGACGTTCGCCGGCAGGTTCAGGTCCACCTTGCCGTGGTCGCCGAAGATCACGTCGTCGTCGCCGGCCGGGGCCACGTCGCCGGTCTCCAGATCACGGGTGTCGAACTCGGAGTCGCCGTAGATCAGGTCGGCACCGGTGCCGCCGAAGAGCACGTCCTTGCCGATGCCGCCCACGATGACGTCGCCGCCGCCCTCGGTCGGGTCGGTGGTGGTCAGGATGCCCACGCCCACGAAGTCCAGGATGGCGTTGTCGCCGGCCACCACGTCGTCGCCCTCGTCGCCGGAGAGCCGGTCCGCACCTGCGCCGCCGATGATCCAGTCATTGCCCGTGGAGCCGAAGATGTTGTCGCTGCCGCCCACGCCGGGTTGTTCGCTCTCCAGGCGCACGTACACCCCGAGTACCGCCGTCACCCGGCCGTGGTCGCCCAGCAGCACGTCGCTGCCTGCGTCGCCGGTGATGATGTCGTCACCCGCGCCGCCCAGGATCAGGTCCTCGCCGTCGCTGCCGTAGAGGAAGTCGCCCGCGCCGCCGTCGTCCGGGTCGTTGGTGTAGGCCAGGTCCAGGGTGGTGAGGTCGGCGTCGACATGGAAGTCGAGCACGCCGTGGTCACCCAGGATCAGGTCATTGCCCGTGCTGCCGTAGATCAGGTCGCTGCCGTTGCCGCCCAGGATGCGGTCATTGCCGGTGTCGCCGTGGATGATGTCGGCCGCGCCGTTGTCCGGCTCGGTGGTGCGCACCACCGTGACGGCCTCGTTGTCCTTGGTCGCGACGCGCTGGGTGCCGGGCACGAGGTCGAACTGGCCATGGTCGCCGAGGATGAGGTCGTCGCCCTCGCCGCCGAAGATCTGGTCGCTGCCGGCCAGCAGGTCGTCACGGTTGGGATGGACGCTGGTGTTGGCGTTCACCACGATGACGTCGGGCTTGGCGCCGTCGACCCCCGTCGAACCGTAGAAGAGGTTGATGCCGGAATCGCCGTAGATGTGGTCGATGCCGCCCAGGCCGTGGATGATGTCCTCACCCGAGCCGCCCAGCAGGTGGTCGCCCTGGGCACTGCCGTAGATGGTGTCCTGGCCGATGCCGCCGTAGATCGTGACACTCTGGCCGGAGGCCGAGGCGTCGATCAGGTCGTTGCCCGCGTGATCAAAACGGATGCCGTGGGTCGAGGCCACACCGGACTCGCCGCTGTAGCGCAGGCCGTCCTGTGTGGTGTCGCCCAGCAGCACCAGGGGCGAGCGGCTGTGGGTGGCAATCAGGGTGTCGCCGGCCGTGGCGGAAGTGTTGCCGCCGCCATGGATGACGGTGATGCCGCCGTGGGCCGCAGTGGTGGACAGGGTGTCGGTCACGGTGAAGTGGTCGTCGCCCTGGCCCAGCAGTACCTCGGCCACCTCGACGTTGCGGTAGGTGATGCCGCCGGCAAAGGTCTTGCCGCCGGGGAAGGCCTCTTCACCGAAGGAGACCGAGCCCGCCAGGCCCAGGCCCGAGATATTGGTGCTGGGCACGCCGTTCTCGTCGTACCAGGAACCGGCGGCCATGAGGCCGGTGTCGTTGGAGACGCTGGAGTCGTTGTGCAGGACCAGGGTGTCGATCAGGGTGTTCTCGTCCACCGTGATCACGGCGCTGGGCAGGGGCACATCGGTCTCGTCCGGCAGCATGATGGCCGTCTTGACCGAGCGGTCGGCCGCGGCATCGACCGAGCCTTCGATGAAAAGCGGGCCGGCGATGGCGCCACCCAGCACGTGCGGCTGGACCGGGAAGGTCTTGAGCGGCTGCGCCGGCATGGGCGGCTGGGGTTCGACGGCGCTGACCGTGACGGTCTGCGCGATCCACCAGTTGTCGGGCGTGAAGGTCAGCTCGATGGGGTTGGCGAGCGTCAGGTCGTCCGGCAGCACGGTGATGACCACGTCCTGCGTGGGGGCCTGGGTCAGGCGCACGGTGTAGCTGTCGGAGGCGGCCTCGTCGGCCGGGGTGTCCAGGTCGTCGGTCACCACACGGGTGCTGCCGCCGCTCTGGTCCAGCAGCACACCGGCGCTGTCGTTGTCCACGACCTGCACCTGGAAGCTGGCCGCACCGTAACCCGCGGCCGTGTGGCTGATGGAGGACAGCAGGCTGTTCTCGATGGCCGCGTCGTCCACGGCCGTCACCGTCATCAGCACCGGCAGGTTCCAGTTGCCGGCGTCGAAGGTGAGGGTCTGGTCGGCAGCGTTGTAGCGTGCATCGGCACTGGCCACGGTGACCTGGCCGTCGGTGGCCACCGCCACGATGACCGTGCCCGAGACCACCGGTGCGCCCAGTTGCACGGTATAGCTGTCGCTGATGCCGGTGGTGGCGTCGCCTTCGAGCACACGCTCGACAGGGCCGCTGCCGGTGATGACGACCTCGGGCTTGTCGTTGTCCAGCACCGTCACGCGCACGTTCTGGATGGCCACGTGGTTGAAGGTGGCATCCGCGCTCTGCGCGCTGTGGCTGATGGCGTAGACGCGCTCGCCTTCCTGCCGGCCGTCGTCCATGGCCTGGACGTAGATGGTGCGGGCCGCGGTGTCGTTGACGGTCAGCGTGAGGTAGCGGCTGAAGTTCACGCCGTCGGTGGAGACCAGCACCGAGTCGCCGGCCGGGCTGCCGTCTTCCTCTTCCTGCGTGCTGCGGCCGGCCGAGACATTGAGGTAGACCGGACCGCCCACGGGCGCGGTGGCCAGCTGCAGGGTGTAGCTGTCGATGGTGGCGCCCTGTTCGTTGACCTGGGTACTGCCCGCGCTCTGGGTCACGAGCACCTGGCCGGTGGCCGGGCCGGCCACGGTGGTGCTGATGCCCGCGGCCAGCAGGCCGTCGTAGGCCGGGTCGGTGGAGGTCACGGCGTGGTTGATCACACCGCTGCGGCCTTCGAGGTCCAGGCTGACGATGGGTTCGGTCACGTCGCCGGCCACGTCGAAGGTGTCCGAGCCCTTGCCGCCGATGATGGTGGTGACCACGCCGGCCCGGGTGCTGCGGATGAAGAAGTGGTCGTCACCCTCGAGGCCATCGACGTCGATGGCCTCCATATTGTCGTAGCGCACGTTCAGGCCGGCGCCGTAGACGGCCTCGTCGGTGATGACGAAGTCGTCGCCGAACTCGGTACCGATCACGACCACCTTGTCGAAGCCGGCGCCGCCGTCCAGGTCCACCGGGGCGTTGATGTTGTACATCACGGTGTCGGTGCCCTCGCCGCCGATGGCCTGGTTCAGGGCCTCGGTGGAAAGCTTGTTGTTGTCACTCACCAGGGCGAAGGCACGCACGATGAAGACGTCGTTGCCGTCATTGCCCTCCAGCCGGGTCTCGGCCTTGTTGCTGTAGACGGTGAACTGGTCGTTGCCGGTGCCGCCATAGGCCGTGAGCGCGAAGCTGGCGCCGCGGCTGAGGAAACCGGCCGTGGTCGCTATGGTGCTGAAGTCGTCGCCAGCGGCCACCGTGCCGGGCGCCGGCATGGAAACCCGCGCGGCGCCGTACATCTGGCCGATCTGCACCTCGTCGTTGCCGGCGCCGGCGTCCAGCGTGGTCAGCGCGGCGTTGTCGTCCACGGCGAAGTAGTCGTCACCGCCGAAGCTGCGCACGATCAGGCGGGAATTGATGTTCTCGTCGTAGTTGATGCGCTCGACCTGTGCATGGGTCTGGTCGCGCACCTCGTCCAGCGTGCCGCGCATCAGGGCCACGAAGGCCGGCGTATTGGCGGCGATGGGCTCGGACGCGCCTTCGGTGATGGCGGCCACCCGGCGCAGCAGGAAGACGTCAGCCTGTTCGCTGCCCTCGATCTCCAGGGTGTCCAGGCCGTCGTTCTTGGCACCCGAGTCGAGCACGTTGACGATGTAGTCCTGCGCATTGGCGCTGCCGTGGGTGTAGACCAGGTAGCGGTCGGTGCCGCCGCGGCCGTCCAGGTCCACGGCGTCGCGCACCAGGGCGCCGACGCCGTCGTCGATGCGGTCGCGCTCGGCCGTCATGCTGGGCAGGCGATCGAGGATGAAGAGGTCGTCGCCGCCGGCCAGGCCGTCGGTGTCGCCCAGCACGCGCACATGGCCGAGCAGGCTTTCGACACGCAGCTCGATGGTGTCGCCCTGGCGTTCACCCGCGATTTCGATCTCGTTGGATGCCAGTGCACCTTCGAGCAGGATGGTGGTGCCCGCGGCGTCGACATTGCCCGTGTCGCCGCTGTCGCCATGGATCACGAGGTGGCGGCCCGAGCGGATGACGCTGCCCACGGCGGCGTGCACGTTGTCGCCGGCCTGCAGCAGAATGTCGCCTTCACCGCCGGCCGTGGACAGGGCCTCGATCAGGGCAGCGCTGTCCAGCACCAGGTTGTTCCCGGCCGCGCCGCTGTCACGCACGCTGAGGATGACGTTGCCCGCCGTGGCCTGGACCTGGCCCACGTAGAGTGGGCCGCTGGTCTCGGTGACGTTGATGTTGCGCTGCGCCTGGGCGTGCAGGTGGCCCTGCACCGGGTTGGAGGAGTCGATCTCCAGCGCATTGCCCTGGGTGCCGATGCTCTGCAGGTCGGCGATCAGGATGATGTTGGCGCCCGTGACGTTGTTGGCCAGCGCGCCGTTGGCGTCCAGGATGGAGCCCTTGAGCGCGCGCAGGGTCACGTCGTCGGTCTCGCCGGTGACCTCGTTGATGCGCATGTCGCCGTCGTCGCCCTGCGTGCCTTCGGTCTCGATCAGGAAGACCCGGCCCTGGGCCAGCACGGTGATGGTGCCGGCCACGCCGTTGTAGGAGCTGTCGATGTCCAGCGGGTTGAGGTCGGTACCGGTGCTGCCCCCCTCGGCCAGCAGGACCACGTTGCGAGCCTCGATGTCGGCGGCCGTGTCGTCGGCATGGTCGATGACGGACTCCCGGCTCGTCAGATGCACGGTGCCGTTGCGTGCGGCGATCAGGCCGATGCGCAGGTTGGTCGGGCTGTTCAGAAAGACGCTGCCGCCTGCCACGCCGGAAATCTCGCCTGCGATCTCCACGTCGAGGAAGTGCGCCGCATCGGCGCCGATGTTCAGGCCCGCACTCAGGTACAGGCTGGCGGCCTCGATATTGACCTCGGGGGCCCCATCGTCGCTGAAGGCATCCAGGATGGAGCCGCCGGCGATCAGGCTCGCATGGTCGGCGGCAAGCACGGTCTCGACCGTCAGGTTGCCCAGTTCGGTCTCGATGTAGACCGAGTCACCGCTGGACGCGGCGTTGTCCACGTAGAGCCCCGTGGCGCCCATCTGCTGGATATTGATCTCGCCCGGCGCGAAGGCATAGAGCCGGCTGCTGCCGCCCATCTCGATGCGCAGCGCCTCACCCGGCATCTCGCCGCCGATGCGCCCGCCGCTGGTCAGCGACAGATTGCCCACGCCCACGATGACGGGATCCGTCGGGCCGACCGTGCCGGCATCACGGATCAGGTCGCCCGCGCGCAGGTAGATGTCGCCCGCGGCGTCGATGCGGTGCAGGATCAGGGTCTCGGTGGCGTCCAGCGCCACATCGCCGTCGCTGTAGCCCGTCACGCCGGCTTCGCCGCTTTCCACGTCGATGTCGTCGCGCAGCTGGAAGGCCACGCGCTCGACCGCGTTCTTGTTGCTCACGAGCTGGCCATGGACCAGGTCATCGCCGCTGGTGTCCGTGGTGGCACGCGGCTGCACCTTCTCCCAGCGGTTGGCATTGCCGAAGTTTTCGGTGGCCAGGTTGAGCTGGCCCCCAGCACCCTGGTACTGGTAGAGGCCATAACGTCCGTCGTTGAACTCGACCAGCACGTAACCGTCATGCGCGATGTTGCGCAGGATGGGCGAGGTCTTGCTGGCCCCTGTGGCCGTGTAGCTGACCTTCTCCCAGCGGCTGTTGTCGCTGAAATCCTGCTCGTGCAGGTCGTCGTTGTCCTCTCCGCCATCGGGGATCGGACCCGTCGCGCCGACATAACGGTAGAGGGCGTGCTGCACACCGTAGACGTCGGAAACACCCGAGGTGGAGAGCAGGCTCTTGTCCTGGGCGTTCAGGCTGTCGAAGCCGCCGCTCAGATCGATGATGCGTGGCGCCTGGCTGCGGCCGATGGCACCGCCATTGGCGTCCAGGTAGATGCTGGCGCCCTTGACGTTCAGGTTCTCCGCCGCCGTCTGCGTGGGTGTCGTGCCCAGGAACTCGGCGTGCGGGTAGAGATAGCTGTACAGGCCCGGCGCGACCGAGTAGTTCAGGGACTCGGGCGTGACGCCGAACTTCAGGGCCAGCGCATCGAGCTGCAGCTGGTTCAGGCCCAGGCCGATGGCCTTGGGCTTGACCAGCTCGACATTGGCATCGACGATGGATCCGTTCACCGTCGCCAGCCGTGCCGCGCCCGTGGCCAGCACCGAGATGCCGCCGACCTGGCCGGACTTGAGCAGCTTGAGGTCGCCCGCCGTCTCCACGATGTTCACATCGCCGCCCGAGACCGCCGTCAGGCCGCCGGTGCCCAGGATGTTGCTGTTCACGCGCAGGGCCGAGCCGCCCTGGCCCGTGATGCTGCCCTGGGTGGACGTCAGGTCGACGCGGTTGCCCTGGATCAGCGCGTCGCCGTCCACGCCGCTGATGCCGTCGCGCGCCGTGATGGTCACGTCGCCGCCCGTGCTGATGATCTGGTCCACCACCAGGCTGGCGGTGGCGCCGCTGAGCACCACGGTGATGTCGATGTCGCCGCCGGCCGTCACGCTGACCGGCACGCTGCTGCCGCCGTCGACCAGCAGCATGACGTCGCCCGCCGCGCTGACGTTGGGCGCATCGTTGTAGACCATGTTCTCCGTGCTGCCCTGCACCGAGCCCTGGCTCGAACCCAGGGTCACCTGGCCGCCGGCCGCCACCCTGATGTCGCCCTTGACCAGCAGGTCCTTCTTGCTGGTGATGCTGATGGTGGAGCTGTCGTTGCCCACGAAGCCGATGCCGATGTCGTAGTCGGCCTTGAGGCTGTGGGTGTAGTAGTCCTTCAGGCCGATGATCTCGTCCTCGATGTGCGTGATGGTCTTGGTCTCCAGCCAGCCGCCGCCGCTCACCTGGTCGGGCGAATACACAACGCGCTCGTAATTGGCGAAGGCGCTGTTGTGGGTGGCCAGGGCCTCTGCAGGCGTGCCCATGTCCTCCCAGCGGTCGGTGTCGGCATAGTTCTCCTGGGCCAGGATCACGTCACCATCGAACCTCGCACGGTAGGTATGGCCGGCGGTGCCACCCATGCCGGTGCCCGGCAGCAGGTAGATCGTGGTGATGCCGTTTTCGATGATGACACCGGAATCCTGCACCTGCACGAAGCGCGCGCTGTAGGCGGAGCCCGCGCTGCCGGCCGGCGAATCCCCTGTACCGCTGACGGCCAGCGCCTCGGATTCGAGCAGGGGCAAACCGGTCCTGTATTCGGGCGTACCCACCGTATGGGTCACGTCGTCCGACACCAGCCAGTCCTCGAAATCCGTCAGGTCGCCGAACAGGTTGAAGGAATTGGTCTGGAAGGTGTGCTTGACCGTCACCGTGCTTTCATGCCCGTCGACCCAGACATACTGCAGGCCGGGGCGCGTATTGAACACCGTGCTCGTGCCGGCATGGTCGATGTTGCCGCCGATCTGCGTGTAGACGATGCGCGAGAAGCCCTCGGTGTCCGAGACCCCGGTGTCCGTGGGCTCCTGCAGCACGCCGTCGTAACGACGCTCGACGATCTGGCCGCCGCTGTAGGTGTATTCGAACTTGGCCGCCTGCACCCCGTCGATGCGCGCGGTGTCGATCAGGGTGATCTTGCCCACGCGGTCCTTGCTGGTGTCGATGCGGTTGGTGATGAGCTTGTAGTTGCTGTTGTTGACGATGTTCACGCTGGCGTGGCCATGGGCCGCCTTGACCTGGCCGTTGCCCGTGCTCAGGATCTGGCCCGCCAGGATCACGCGCCCGCCCTCGGGCACGATGTCCTCCACCACGATGGCCTGCTTGGCGTAGTCGAAATAGGCCTTGACCGGGATGCGCTCGTCGCCGAAGTTCACCCCCGCCACGGCATCGCCCTCGCTGTTGATCAGCTGCCCGTTGTTCGACCAGATCGAATAGGCATAGGGGTTGAAGCTGGCATCGATTTCCAGTTCGACAGTCTGCGCGCCGCTCTGGATCAGGCCGTTGATGTTGAGGAAACGCGCCGTCACGGCAATGGTGCCCTGGGCCAGGATGGCCGCGTCGGGCGTGTTGATCTGGTCCAGCAGGGATTGCATGCCCCCCGCACCGCTGACATCGACGTTGGCGGCATTGGCGTCGGAATAGAAGTTGTCCGGATCGGTGCGGGGCCGATTGAACATGAAGGCCTTGTCGATGAAATACGTACGCGGGTCGCGCCCGGTATGGAACCAGCCGTCGCTGTTGAGCGTGAAGTCCTTGGCGGCGTTGATGTTGATGGTCTGGCCGCGGATCTCGCCCGAGACGGTGATGCTGCCGTCGTCGTTGAGGATGTTGATGGTGCCGCTCTCGTTGATGATGTCACCGACGATGTAGAGGTCCTGGTCGTAGCTCGGGATGGTCGTGCTGATGTTGTAGTAGGCGCTGGCGTCCGCCGTGGACACCGAGGCCGAGTTCTGCGTGATGCTGATCACGGGCGCAGCGGCGGCGCCGGGCGCGGCCCCCTGGGCCACGTTGTTCAGGTAGACCCGGCCGGGCGTGAGCACCACCAGCTCGTTGTTCGCGTTGATGGCCACGCGGCTGGAATCCTGGATCACCGCGTCGCCCACCGACATCAGGAAGGGCGTGCTGTTGAAGATCTCGATCTTCGCCCCGGCGCGCGCCTTGACGTCACTGAGATCGGGCGTGTTGTCGGCATCGATGAAGACCGAGCCCGGTGCTGCATAGATGTTCGGCATCTCGACGAAGATCAGGTCCAGCGAACCCTTGATGACGATCTTGCCGTCGATCACCTCGGTCAGGCCCAGTTCCTCCAGGGCCTCGTCGATCAGCTCCAGCTGCACCTGGTAGCGCGCCACGGCCTCGGCATTGGTGCTGTGGTTGGCGAGCCAGTCGATCACTTCCGCGCGCTGCTCCAGCAGCACGTTGACCAGGTTCTTGTAGACCAGGGACGGCGCCTCCACCTCGCGCGGCTTGATCACGAAGAACTTGTCCTGCATGGCATTGCGCAGGGCCAGGGGCAGCTGGCTCAGGTCCAGGCGGGCGTAGACATAGTCGGTGTCCACCGACAGGCTGCGCGCCAGCTTTTCCGGCTCGGTCAGCGCCGTGTCGAGTCGGCTGGCGGCCAGCTGCTCCACCCCGTCCACGAAACGCGGCAGCACCCGCACCACGGCCTGGTTATTGATGCCGGCCTCAACGCTGGCATCGGGGCCGATCTGCACCAGGTTGCTGACATCGATATCCGGGTCCTCGCTGACCGAGATGCCATAAGGCACCAGCGAGAGCGAGGTGACCTGGCCTTCCTCGAAGTAGCTGCCCAGGCCGGCGATCGCACGCAGGGTGGCATTCTTCATGGCCAGCACCTTGCTCGCGCCGTTGAGGCTGATGCGGTTGGTCTCGTCGACCACCACCTCCGAGATCGGAATACCTATCGTGGGCAGCAGGGAATAGGCCTGCACCTCCCCATTGGAGTAGCCGTTGAGCAGGTTCAACGCGCCGTTCGTATCGCGGCCGGCGTAGATGTTGACGTCCTGCCCCCGGAGGGTGGCGTCGTTGAGCTCCACCGTGTTGCGCACGTCCAGGGTGCTGTAGGCCTGTGCCGTCGACACGCCACCCAGCGCCGTGGCGATGAGCAGGTCGGCATCCGTGAACACCGCGGCGCTGGAACGCGCAGCGATGTCGACATTGCTGGCCTTGCTGAGCAGGCTGCCGTTGATCACCATCCGCGAATCGCTTTCCACCGTGGCCTGCGACACACCGGTCGAGATCGCGAAGCCTCCGTAGGACTCCACCTCCACCGAGTCGTACACCGTCACGTCGGTGAAAGTCTCCAGGCGCAGCAGGCCCGGATCGGCATGGCTGCCGTCGGCGTGCAGCACGGCGCCGGTGGCGATGTTGATGCGGGCCTCGAAGCGGTTGGCCTCCGTGCCCACCCGGGTCTCGCTCTTGAGGAAGTCCAGACCGCCCAGCGAAACCGAGGCCGAGCTCAGGCTCGTGTCGTAGTGGTTCTTGGTGAAGCTGTTGTCCGCCGCCAGCGCGATGCGCACCGCACCGATGTCGGCCCCGGCCTCCACATTGATGAGCGCATCACCCGTGACCATGGTCAGGGCCTTGGCACCGGCACCGCTGGCCAGCCCGATCGACAGCGAATCGGCCTGCACATCCGCGGCCTGCACATTGGTGGACTGCAGGTTCACCGCATAGGCGTCGATCTCGGCCGAGGCGCCGATCAGCACCTCCGTGGTCTGGGTGCTGACGCTCTCGACATCCGAGCCCAGCACGGAGATCAGGCCGCCACCCGCCGCCTGCCCTTGTGCATACAGCGTGTCCTGGCTCAGGGCACTGATGGACACCACATGCGCCTGCGTGATCTCGGCGCCGGCCTCCAGGCCCGCGCTGACCTCGGCACCTACACCCGAATTGCCCAGAGAGGCGCTGACGTCCATGCCGCCGATGGCGATCCCGCCCACCGTGGTGCCGAAGCCCCGGGCCAGGCCAGCATTGGCCGCCTGGGCGCGCACGGTCACGTCGTTGGTGGCACGCGTGGTGGAGCTGCCACCCAGGCGCGCCGCCACCGTGCCCTTCATGTCCACGACCGCGATATTGAAGCCCGCGGCGATCAGGCCGCCGGCCAGGGCGTAGGCGTCGGACCCGGCGGTGTTGGTCTGCAGGCCTTCGACCGTCAGTGAACCGGCATCGACATCGCCGTTGGAGCGCGCGAGCACAGCGCCCGCGGTCTCGGCATCGGCATAGCTGATGCCGATGCCGACCAGACCGCCAGCCAGGCCGCGCGCCACGGCGTCGGACAGGTTGATGGCCTCAGCCTGGATCAGCGCATTGCCGCTGGTATCGATCTCGCCCGTGCTGCCCAGTTCGGCTGTCACCCCGGCCGCCGCACGCGACAGCGCGATGCTGCCGGCGCCGCCAAACAGCAGGCCCGCCGAGGCCGCGTTCGATTCGGCCAACGCATCCACATCGGCGCGGCCCTTGATGTTGATGGCGCCGCCCCCCGTACTGCGCAAGCGCCCGTTGGCCGTGGCGCTGAGCTGCGGCGCGGCGTTGGCCACCGAGATGGAGGCACCGGCACCGATACCCAGCGACAGGCTGATGCCCAGCGCATCGGCCTCGGCCGTGGCCGTGCTCAAGGCCTCGACCGTGATGGCGCCGCTGGTGCGGATGTCGGCCGTGCTGCCCACACGGGCCTGGACTGAAGGATCGAAGTTGGCCACGGCCACCGCGCCGCTCAGGCTCAGACCGGCGCTCAGGCCGGCCTGGATGGCCTGCGCTTCCAGATCCGCGTCGGACTGCGCGCGCACCGTCACGCTCTGCACGGTATAACCCGGCGTCAGGTTCTGGCCCACGTCGCCGTTGATATAGGCCTCGGTCAGGCCGCCCACGTCGATCGCGGCCACCGAAACGCCCAGCGCAGCCGCTGCGCCCTGCACGCCCAGGGCCTGGGCATAGACCGTGCGGTCGGCCTTGGCCTGCACCAGCACGCCGCCGCCAGCCCGGTTGATGTTGGCGCCACTGTCGATGGCCGCCTTCTGCGTGCTGTTGTCCGTGACCACCACCACCTGGGCCCCCAGGGCCACGGCACCGCCCTGGCCACCCCAGGCCCGGGCGTCGATGTCGGTGATCAGCGTGGCCTGCACGGCCACACCATCGCTGCCGCCGGTCCCCGCCTGCACCGTGGACGATCCGATGGAAGCTTCCACCGCGCTGCCGATGTTGACGACGGCGATGCCCGCGCCGATGCCCAGGGCGCCGACCGCGGCCGTACCGGCAAAGGCGGTGAACTCGATGCGCTCGGTGGCGGTGACATTCACGCTGTCGTCCGCCACGATGCTCACGCTGTTGCCGATGCGGGCCACGGTGCCGGACTTGGCTGCGTCGCCCTCGGCATCGAGGGCGGAGGACGAGGCGGTCCCGGCCGTGCGCGCGTCGACCAGATCGGCCCCCGAGCCCGTGATCTGGGCCTGCTGGTCCTCGGTGTTGTTGACCGCCTTCAGCTTGGCTTCCTGGCTGTCGGCCGGCGGCGGGTCACCCTCGTCCTGGTCGTATTCCCGCATCGAGGAACTGAACTCGCCCGACTGGCCTTCGGCGTCGCCCGTGGCCTCGTTCATCTTGCCGCCGGACAGCGGGTCATTGGACTGGGTGCCGGCATCGCTGCCGTCCTCGTTCTTCTGCTGCACGTCGTAGCTGCTGCGCACGGCGTCGCCGATGCTCCAGACCGAGATCGAGCCCGCCAGTGACACGCCGCCCAGTGCCCCGCTGACCACCACACTCTCGATGTCGCGGTTGGCCAGCGCCGACACTTCCACATCGTGTTTGGCGCGGATCTGGGCGCCGTCCTCGATCAGGGCACGGGTGTCGTTGCGCACCACACCCACGTTGACACCGCCGGCCAGCGCGCCCACACCACCGGCCAGGCCGCCGTCGAAGGCAAAGGCCCGCAGGTCATTGAGCGCATTGACGTAGACCGACTGGTCGGCCTCGGCCGTCCCCGTCTGGTTGATGCGCGCATTGGCGCCGATGCTGGCCGTCGTGTCCGAATCCACCACCTGCACGCCCACCGCACCGGCCACGCCGATGAAACCTCCGGCGCCGGCGACCGAGAGCGCAAACAGCTTTTCCTCGGATTCGGCCTGCACGATCACGCCCTGCACACCGGCGCGCGTGAAGTCGCCGTCGGCTTCGACGGCCCCGGTGGCCACGCCGTTCACGTTGGCGCCACCCGCCAGGGCATTGACCGTGGCGTAGTCGCCGATCGAAGCCTGGGTGCTCTTGTCCATCGTGACCACCGCCACCGTGGCGCCCACGCCACCGGCACCACCGGCCACCGCGCCCGAGATGGTGAAGTGTTCGGTCACGTCGGTGGCCCGCACCAGCACATTGCCGCCGGCATTGACCTGGGCCCCCGTGGCCAGGCTGGCCGCATCGTTGCCTATCCAGGCCTGGGTGTCGGACTGGAGCACCACGACCGAGAAGGGTGCGCTGACCCCCACGAAACCGCCCGCCGCCGCAAAGGCGAAGGACTGCACATCCTGGTGGTTGTCCGCAGTGACCGCCACGCTGTCGGCGGCATTCACGTGCGCGCCGTCGTCGATGAAGGCCCTGGTCGTCGCCGAGGTCACCGTCACATCGGCATTCGCGGCCACGCCCACCGCACCCACACCGATCGAGCCCACGAGACCCATCTGGTGGTAGTCATTGGCAGCCGAAACCAGCACATCCTGGCCGGCATGCGCACCGGTGTTGTCCTCGTTGATGCGCGCACCGCTGGCGATGTAGGCACTGGTCTGGCTTGCGTTGACGCTGACCACGCCGCCCACGGCCACCCCCACCGTGCCACCCGCCACCGAGATGCCCAGGGATTCGACGCTGTCCTTGTTGGTGGCCGTCACGGCCAGGCCGCGCACGCTGCCCGTGGCCACCTCGCGCTGGCGGTCCTTGAGGATGTTGCCGCTCGGGGCATCGTTGCTCGACTCTTCCGAGGGATCGCCCAGATCGCTGATCAGGTCCGAGGGCGGCGCCAGGTCGATGCCGTCGACCGGGATCACCTGCAGGACCACGGGGTCCCCCTCGTCATCGAGTACCACATCGCCGTCCTCATCGCGCTCGTAGATCACGCGCACGAGCTGGCCGTTTTCGTCCACCTGGACCGAACTCAGATCGCTGTTCTCGGAGTCGACGTTGTTGAGGAACTGGGCGGTCCCGAAAGTCCCCAGGCTGGCCGTCGTGCCACTGGCCCCCTGACCCAGGGCCGTAACCTCGGCGTTGGCGCCGACATAGGCTTCGGTCACCTTGCTGACAGCCGTCACGGCCGCGGCCGCGCCCACACCCACGGTTCCCCCCACACCCACCGCACCGGCGATCAGGTCGATCTCGGTGTCGGAAGCCGCATCGATGATGACGTTGCCGTCCGCGTGCACCTGGGCCACACCCGAAGTGAGCGAGCCCGTGTCGTCGCCGATCCAGGCGCGTGTGGTCGGGTTGACCACCAGCACGCCGGCCGATCCGGCCACGCCCACCGTGCCGCCCACGGCACCGGCAGCCGCAGCGCCGATCAGGCCTTCGCTGGACGCGGCGCGCACGCGCACATCACCCGTGGCCGTCACCTCCGAGCCGCCGATGTAGGCGTCGGTGGTCTTGTTCAGCAAGAGCACCTCCGCACCCACGCCTATCCCCGCCGTGCCGCCCACGGCCACCGTACCGCCGATGCCGATCAGGCTGGTGCTCGACTGGGCCAGCAGGCCCACATCGTTGGCCTCGACGTCTGCGCCATCGCGGATGGCCGCGCGTGTGGTCTCGTTCAGCACCTGCACCGGTGCCGAGCCCGCCACGCCCACCGTGGAGCCCACGCCGCCTGCCGCCACCACGGTCAACAGGCTTTCACTGGACGTCGCCTCCAGGTTCACATCGCCTGTGGCGGTCACGCTGGCATCGCCACCGATCAGGGCTTCGACCGTGTCGTTGTGGACCAGGGTGGTGTTGGCCGCGCCCACACCTGCCGAGCTGGTGCCCACGCCCACGCTGCCGGCCAGGAGCACAAAACCCGCCGTGCCCGCGGCGCTGACGTCCACGTCACCACCGGCCTGCACGCTGGCAGCGCCAGGCGCCCCGTCGTCGCCGATGGCCGCGCGTGTGGTGGTGGTCACGCTGTAGATGCCGGCCGACAGGGCCACGGCAAAACCGCCGACCCCGGCATTGGCCGCAGCCGAGAAGATGTCCTCGTCGCTCCTGGCCTGCACACGCAGGTCGTCACGGACCTTGAGTTCGCTGTCATCGGCCATGTAGGCACGGGTGGTCTTGTGGATCACACCAAGGTCGATGCCGGCGCCGATGCCGCCGGTGCCGCCGTACTGGGCACCGCCGGCGATGGAGAAGACGTCGGTCGCATCGCTGGCACGCAGCAGCGCGTCCTGGCTGCTGTGCGCGCCCGTGTTGTCGCTGTTGACCGAGACGCCCTCGCCCAGCCAGGCCTCGGTGGTCTCGTGCAGCACATTGACCGCGACCGAGCCGCCGATGCCGAAGGAGGAACCGCCCGAGAAACCGACGACGACGGTCTGGACATCTTCGAAGGACGTTGCCGTCACGGCCAGGCCGCGCGCGGCCTCGGTGGTGCGGTCGCCATCGTTGTCGCGTTCACCGGTCTGCACGGCATGGGTGCCGTCGTTGCCGCGCGCCGTGATCTGGGCGCCGTTGCCTATCCAGGCCTGGACCGTATCCTCATGGACGAAGACGATGGTCGACAGGCCGAAGGCCGAACCGCCACCGCCCACCGAGATATTGCCCGCCACGCCCAGCAGTTCCGTGTCGCCGGCCGCCTGCACGATGACGTTGCCATCGGCATCGACCCCCGCGTTGTCGCCGATGGAGGCATAGGTGTGGTTCACGTCCACGATGATGGACACCGCACCGCCGATGCCCGAGCCGCTGCCGCTCAGCGCCACGTTGGCCGTGACCGAGAGCTGTTCCTGGTCAGAGTAGGCTTCCACGACCACGCTGCCACCGGCATCCACATCGGCGCCACCGCCGACATGGGCCTTGCTGTCCAGCGTGAGCACCTGCACGTCGATGGCCGCACCGACGCCGGTGCCCTGCAGGCTGGCCGACAGCGCGCCGGCGATGTCCAGCACATTCTGCGTGGCCTCGGAACGCACGGCCACGTCCTGCGCCGTCGTGGCCGTGTACAGGCCACGCTGGTTGATCTGGGCGTCATTCGCCACTGCGGCCTCGGTGTGCGTGACATACACCCCCACCACGAAGGAACCCGCCACGGCCGTGCCGCCCTGCGACACCGCGCCGCCGATGGCCACGCCGCTGACGTAAATATCGTCGTCCAGCAGGGGCAGGTCCAGGGCCAGTGCCCCCACCGAGCTCTCGGCCTGCACCGTGATGGCACCAGCCGCATCGGTGTCGCCGTTGCCCAGACGGGCCTGTGTGTCCTGGGTGATGACGGTCACCGAAACCGAGGCGCCCACCCCGGCGCCGCCGCTGCCGCCGATGGAGCCGGCGCCTGCGGCCGCCAGGGCCTGCGAGCCCACGTCGCTGCGCGCGAGCACGGCTATGTCGCCTGAAGACTGCAGGTCGGCACCATCGGCCACGGTGGCGTCGGTGTCGAACACGCCCACATTGACGGCAATGCCGCCGGCCACGGCGTTGCTGCTGCCGCCGCCGCTGCCTTGCGCCCCCGCGCCCGCAAGCGCCCAGGTGATGAGATCGCTAGCTTCACCCTCGGGTGTACCGGCCTCGACTGTGATGCCGTCACCCGTGACCTGGGCGTTGTCGATGCTGGCCTTGGTCTGGGAGATGACGATGTTCACGCCCACGGCCGCACCGACGGCCGTGCTGCCGCTGGACGAGCCGCCGCCACCTCCTCCGCCCCCTCCGCCCCCTCCTCCTCCACCACCGCCCTCACCTTCTTCCTCGGGCACGCTTTCTGCCACGGCCAGGCCGATGGCCTTGATGGTGGAATCGGTCTCGCCGATGGCGCGCACGGCCACGGCACCGCCGGCCTGCAGCACGGCCCCGTCGCGCACGATGGCCTGGGCGTCGATATCCAGCACGCTCACGCCGATGGCCGCACCCACCTTGATGTTGGAGGACTGGCCGGTCTGCCCTTCGCCAGCGCTGTTGGAGTTGTTCGGGTTGCTGTTGGCGTCGGTGGCCTCCTGCGAACCCTGGTTGGCCTTGCTGTTGGCGCTGGTCTGGCTGGAGTCCACACTTTGCGCGCGTGAATCACCGGAGGTCTTGCCCTTGCCGTAGTCCGTCTTCTCCGCGCTCTGCTCGTCGGCGCTCTTCTCTTCGTTCTCTTCGTCACCACCCTCGGCACCCTTGGCGCTGGCCTTGGTCTCGTTCAGGCTCTTGACGATGGCGCTGGCCTCCACCGTGGCGTCACCGCCCACGATGATGCTGCCGTCCACGCTGGCCTCGGCCGTGTCCACGGCCACGGCCACCGCAATCGCCACGCCTATGCCCACGCCCTTGCCGCCGGCCTCGCCGTCGGCGCGTGTTTCGAGCAGGTTGCTGTGGTGGGCCGCCACGGTCAGCGTGCCGCTGGCTTCCAGATCAGTGCCATCGCCCAGGCGGGCCGCCACGTCGTGGTCGGTCACGGCTATCGCCACGGCGCCGCTGATGGCGTCACCCTCGGTGGCATTGGCACCGGCCAGGGCCGCGGTAGTCAGGGTGTGGGCCGAGTCTGCGGTGACCGAGACGTTGCCGGAGGTGCCGCTGGTGTTCTCCAGCGTGGCGCCGTCCTGCACCTCGGCCAGCACGTCGCTCTCGACGATGTTGAGCGCAAACGATGCACCCACCCCCAGCGAGGTGCCACCGGCCGGGCCATTGGGGTAGGCCTTGACGTGCGAGGAGGTGGAACTGGCCGCGGCCAGGGTCACGTCCTGGTTGCCCGTCAACTCAATGGAAGCGCCGCTGAAGACCCGCGCCTCGGCGTCCAGGTTGGCCACGTTGATGGCCACCGAGCCGGCCACGCCGGTCTTGCCACCGCTGGCGCCGGACCGGGCCTGGGCCGAGAAGGAATGGGTGGCGTCGCTCAGGGTGTGCGCGTCACCCGTGCCCGCGCTGGACAGCGCCAGGGCCTTGCCCTTGAGCGCATCCTCGCGCGTGGCGGCGAGCTGGATGTTGCCGTCGCTCAGCAGGATCACGTAATAGGTGCTGTCGTCCGTCAGGCCACCCACGTTGTCGGCACCGCCCACGGCGCTACCGTAGCTGACCGCGTCGCCGGTCTGCAAATGGTGGCCATCGGCCGGCTTGAGCGTGACCACGTTGTCGGCCGGATTGAAGACGATGTCGTCGGCGAACTTCAGGAAATCGGGTTCGAGCTCGTGGCCGGTGCCGGCGCCCGCGCTGGTGAGATCGATGGCATCACCGTCACGCGCCTTGTCCTCGGTCTCGGCCAGCTGGATGCGGCCGCCTTCGCCGACGATGACGTAATAGACCGTGCCGTCGTCCAGGCCGCCGATCTCGTCGTCGGCATCGCCGCTCTCGGGGCGCTGGTAGGTCACCTTGTCGCCCGTGGACAGGCCGTGGCCGTTGCCCAGGAAGATCGTGTCCTCGTCCGTGTCGACCACGGGGTTCGACTCGGGTTCGATGGCTGTTTCACGCGATTGCGCCACGGCCCGCGCGCTGTAGCCGTCGGCCGTGACGCTGGCCGTGCCGTCCAGGTTGGCACGGTTGACGATGGTGGCCACATTGACCGAGACGGCTGCCCCCACCGAGGTGCCGCCCTCGCCCACGGTGGCACTGCCGTCGGCCGTGGCCTCGGCGTCGGTGTTGTTCTCGGCCAGCAGGCTGACCGTGCCGTCGGCACTGCTGCTGCCCGCGGTGATATCGATGCCCGCACCGATGGAGGCGTTGGAGGTGCTGTGCACCACGTTGACGGCCACCGAGCCGGCCACGCTGATCTTGGTGCCGCTGCCGCCGCCATCGCCCTCGGCGGTTTCGGCGCTGGCATCGCTGGTGTTGGCACTGCCCTTGCCGCCGGCCCCTGTGGATTTCTGATTGGCGCCGCTGGTCTGGCCGGCGACCTTCTGGTCCACGTTCTTGCCGTCTTCGCCGCTTTCCGTGTCGCCGTCCGGATCGTTGGCTTCCTCGTCGGCCGCGCCGGCCACGCTGGCCTTGGCCTTGGCACGGCTGGCCGAGGCGGTCTTGGCGCTGAAGGCCACGGCGCCGCCGGCGGCGAGGTCACGCGCGGTGCTGGCCACGGCGCTGTCGGTCAGCACATTGATGGCCAGCGAAATGCCCACGCCGGTGTCACCCGATTCGGTGTCACCCTCGGCAATCGCCTGCGAACTGCCTTCGTGGCTGGCACTCAGCGTGATGTCGTCGCTCACCGAGAGCGTGCCGCCCAGGCCGATCGAGGCCTCGGTGTCGTTGTCGCCCACCGCCACCACGATGACCGGCGTGACCGCCGTCTCGCCCTTGGCGCCGCCGGTGCCGGTGGTCATCATCTCGTTGGCGGAATCGGCTTCAAGCGTGAGGTCCACCACGCCGGTGGCGGTGACGCTGTCGCCCAGCAGGGCCTGGGTATCGGTCTCGCCCACATTGATGGCGATGGAGGCGCCCACGCCCACGCCGCTGCTGCCCTCGGCCTTGCCCGTGGACACGGCGGTATTGGACACGCGGTTCTCGGCCCGGATCGTGACGTTGCCGCTGACGATGAGGTCGGCGCCATTGGCCACGGCGGCGCGTGCATCGCTCAGGCCCACGTTGACGGCCAGGCCGCCGGCCACGCCGGTGTCACCGGCACTGGCGCCCGAGGTGGCGCTGGCCAGGAAGGTGTGGGTCTGGTCGCCGTCCACATCGGCCATCACGGCCTCGACCAGCAGCCCGCTGCTGGTGATGCTGCCATTGCCCACGGTGGCCTGGTTGTCGACCAGGCCCACATTGACCGCCACCGCGATGCCGATACCCGTGCCGTCGGCGGGCCCCATGTTCAGCTTGTGGCCCTCGCCGCTGGGCTGCTCGCTTTCCTCTTCCGGCAGTGTCAAGTCCACCCGGCCTGCGGTCTCGCTCTCGGCGGCCTCGGCGTGTTCCTTGGTGTCGTACAACGCCACCTTGTCTTCGCCGACCATGCGCACGTAATAGGTGGTCTCGCCATCGTCGTCGTCCAGGCCGCCGACGCCCGTGCCGCCGCCGTTGCTGTAGCTCACGGTGTCACCGGTCGACAGGCCGCTGGAGGCGCCGACCAGGATGGTCTCGTTCTCATAGTCCACCACACCCTCGTCGGCGGGGTTGAACTTCACCATCGGCCCCACGGTGCTGGCGTCGGCCACGGCCTGGGCGTCGGTGTTGTTCTCGGCGCGCACGCTCACGGTGCCGCTGCTGCTGATGTCCAGGCCGTCCCCGATGGCGGCGGTCGATGCGGAGTCGGCCACGGTGACGGCCACCGCACCGGCCACCTGCACCTTCTGGCTCTGGCCGTTTTCGTCGCTGGCGCCGGCATCGGCGCTGTCGGTGGAGCCGGTCTTGCCGCTGCCGCCCTTGCTGCTGGCGCGCTGGTCGGCGAAGTTGCGGTTGTCCTTCTTCTGCTTGTTGACGCCGCCTTCGTCTTCCTCGGGTGAACCTTCCTCGGGTGCGTCGTCCTGCGCGCCGCCGGCCACGCTGGCCTTGGCCTTGCTGCTGGCATTGCCCGTGGAACGCGCGGTGAAGGCCACGGCCCCGCCGGCGATCAGGTCACGCGCCGTGCTGGCGCTGACCACGTCGGTGGCGATGGTCAGGCCCAGGGAAATGCCCACCCCGGTCTCGCCCGAGGTGGTGTCGCCCGCCACCTCGGTGGCGGCCGAGCCGGCATGCGTGGCACTGACGGTGACTGCGCCGCCGAAATCGGTATCGGGCCCGGCATTTGTTCCCAGGCCGGCCAGGGTTTCGTTGCTGGCCACCGTGATGCCCAGGATGGGCGTGACCGCGGTCTCGCCCTTGGAGCCGCCGTCCACCCGCGTGTCCACCTGGTTGCGGCTGGCCGCGCTCAGCAGCAGTGCGTCGGCGCCACCCACATTGGCGTTGCTGCCGATCAGGGCGTCGGTGTCGGTGATGGACACATTGAGCGCAAAGGCCGCGCCCACGCCCGTGGTGGCGGCCTCGGCGTCCTGCTTGCCCGAAGCGGTGACCGAGGAGGCGATGAAGTTCTCGGCCTGGATGCTCACGTCACCGCCCGTCACGGTGACCGGTGTGTCGGCCTTCAGTTCGGCGGTGGCGCTGGTGACCACCACACCCAGGGCCAGGGCGCCGGCCACGCCAGTGTCGCCGCCGCTGGCGCCGGCGATGGCTTCCACGGTGTAACGACTCGTGTTGTCCTGCGCGACCAGGCGGTGGCCCGCGCCGCCGGCACCCGTGAGGTTGATGGCGTTGTCGCCGCTTTCGGCGTCTTCGGCACTGGCGTGCAGCTGGAGGCTGCCGTCCTCGCCCACGCTCACGTAATAGGTGTCGGTTTCGTTCAGGCCGCCGAGCAAGGCGCCCGCCTCACCCTGTTCATATTTGACGGCATCACCCGTCTTCAGGCCGTGGCCACCGGCCAGCAGATCGATCTTCTCGTCGCCGTCGTCCACGTCGTCCGCGGCAAAACCCAGGCTGCGCTGGCCCGCCAGCGCGTGCACGTTCAAGGCATCGGCCGTGACGCCCGCGCCACCCACCCAGGCCCGGGTGTGGACCACGTCCACGCCCACGGAGGCCGCGATGCCCACTGCGGTGGCATTGCCGCCACCGATCACGGTGGCGCTGCCGTCGGACAGGGTCTGGGCTACGCCGATGTTGCGCGCCTCGATGTCCAGCAGGCCGGTCGTGAGCACGGTACCCGTGCTGTCCACGATGGCCTCGGTGCTGTTCTCCAGCACGCCCACCGCCACGGCGGCGCCCAGCGTGAGGTCGCCACCGCTGGAAGCGGCGTCGTTGTCCTTGAGCGCCTTCTGCGATTTGTTGTTGGGCGTGTCGCCCGTGCTACCGCCATCCGTGGCGCCACCTTCGGAGGCCTGGGCCACGGCGGTCACCGTGTTCTCGGTCAGCGCCGCCACACGCAGGCTGCCGGCCTGCACGTCGGCGCTGCCGCGGATGGACGCTTCGGTGCTGCCCGTGACCACGGACAGACCCAGCGTCGCGCCCGAGCTGGCGCCACCGCCCTCGGGGGTGCCGTCGGCCATGGCGATGCCCAGGGTGCGGTTGTCGGCCACCAGTTGCAGGGCACCCGTCACGTCGAGCTGGGCGGTGCCGCCCACGCGCACGGCTGCGTCGTTGACCACCACCACGGTGACCACGGCCGCATCGGTGCTGGTGTCGCTCTTGCCGGCCAGCGCAGCCAGCGAGGCCACGGCCTGCACGTGCGAACGCGCCGTGACCGTCATGGCTGCGCCCGCGGTGATGTCGGCCCCGTCGCCGATATCGACCTCGGCCGAGGCCTCGGCGCCGATCACGGCAAACTGGAAGGCGCTGATGCCCAGGCTGTCGTTGCTCAGCGTGAGGTCGGTGATGGCGCTCAGCGTGACGTTGTGGGTGGCGTTGAGCGTGCCGTTGATGTCCAGGTCGGCGCTGGCGAAGGCCAGGAAGTCTTCGTCCAGGCCCAGGTCGGGCGGCAGGCCCGTGCCCACACGCTCGACTTCGAGTTCGATGTTCTCGGCGCTCAGGTTGACCGAGCCCGGCACGCTGATGTCGGCGTCGGTGCGCACGCAGATGCCGAAGTCGACGTCGGCCGTACCGTACAGGATGAACTGGTCGCCCAGCAAGTCCTGCCAGCCGCCGGTGAACTCGATGCTCAGCGTGTCACCGGCACCGAGCAGGGGATCGAGGTGGGTGTCGAAGCTGTTGAGGTTGAGGGTGATGCTGTCCTGCAGGCCGGCCTGCACCACGGCGCCACCCAGGGCGGCGATGCGGATGTTGGGGTCCCCAGCACTGAAGTTGGCGCTCCAGGGACTGAAGCCCAGGTTGATGCCACCGGTCTGGGTCAGTCGGATCTTGATGTCGCCGCCATCGTTGTAGGCGTCCAGGGTGTAGGCATTGCTGCCGGGCCCGGCCGCGTAGCTGATGTCGGCCGAGAGCAGCAGGCGCGGCTCGACCGCCTCCATCGAAAACGGCGCGCGTCGGGGGGACGGGCGCCGTGGGTTTCGAGGTTTGTGCGAGGCCGCGGTCAGGGTCGTGGGAGACCGGCCGAAAGCCTGGTGCAACATACGCGTAAGCCGCGTAGGCACCAGTGCATGGGATAGCGCGCGCAGGGACTGCAACATGGCTCCTCCTTTGAGGCAGAGCAGTGCGCACGCGACCCGCAGGTCACAAATGGATACGAACTGTTACCTCTAGCTCGGGCGATTATTGGGACTGACTTCTGCCGACACAAGCTTTTCGCGCAATTCTTCACGGTGCAGAATGGAGCAACCGACGAACGGTAGCGAGTCCTGTCCTTATCCCCAGGATTCCTTGTACTCATTCCGTCATACGTCTGTAACAAAGTGTGTAAAAGTTTTGCCAATTGTTAGAAACGTGACAAAAAAAACCAACACCTCTCAAAAACTGCTGCAACAGGCCGGTGATCTGGGCTTGCCGTATGGGCAGGAGCTTTCGTTCAAGCTGCTGCCCGGCCGGCTGCTCGACGACCGCTTGCTGCTGGGCTGGCAGGCGCGCGACTTCGCGCCGCTGCGTTTCATCGCCTGGCTGGAGCAGACCCACGGCCTGCCCGCACCAGCCGCCGACGCATTGCGAGAACGCGCACCCCTGGCCAATACCGTGGGCCTGAGCATCGAGGCGGAAGAAGGCCAGGTGCTCTTCAAGGCCTACCTGGAGTTCTGGGAGCCCATCCGCGCGCGCATGCAGGCGGGCACCCTGGGCCCCGAGCCACAGCTGCTGCACTACGGTATCAAGTGGCAGGCACAGGGCGAGGCCTATGCGCAAGCCGAGTACCACGTGCAGCCCCAGCTGACGGCTTACGACATCGTCAAACGCATCCAGGCCCTGCATCCCCCGGGCCGGCACAGCCTGGCCCTGGGCACGGCCAATGCACTGGTGCAGCGCGGCAGCACCCGCGCGCCCGGCGCCCCCATGCTCTATCTGGAAGCACGTGAGGCCGGCAATGCGCGCCAGTCCTGCGACATCAATCTCTACAAGACCGGTCTGCGGCTCGAAGACGCCGCGCCGCTGTTGCGCGAACTCGGGGCCGTGCTGGGCGTGCCCGCGCCGGTACTGGAAGCGCATCTGCAGGCGCACGCAGCTCTGCCCCTGGGCCATGTGGCGGCCGGCACCGACCGCCACGGACAGGATTTCCTGAGCATCTATCTGGGGGTGCGCGAACTCGAACCCTGAGTTCGCGAACGTTTCATCGCGGGGCCCTGCCTGCCGCGGCCAGGAAACGCTGGCGGTCCTCGGGCTTGTCGATCTGCTGGGCCAGGGCCTGCAGCAAGGCACCCCACTCGGTCTGCTTCGAGGCCTCGCGCCGCACCAGTGTGCGGGCCAGCGGCCCGATGTGCTGGCTCAGCGCGCGCTCCAGCGGCTCCAGCTGCGCCGGCTCGAAGTTTGGCACACCACTCGCACTGGTGCGGCTGCTGCTGCCGTGGCCGGAGTGCGGACGCGTGATCGGCTGCGACAGGGGACGGCTCAGGGGCTGGCTGCGCACCGAGGGGCTGCTGCGGCCGCCGGGCGGCAGGGTGGTGCTCGGGCCCGTGCGGCTGCTGTGGCGGCCCAGCACAAAGGCTTCGCGCGTGGCCGGGTCCTGGATGGAGACCGAGAGCAGCTCGCGCAGGCCCTGGGCATCGGCCGCACGCGCCACGCTCTTTTTCATCAGCACATGCGCCAGCGGGCCGATGGCCTTGGCCAGTTCGGCCTCGATGGCCTGCACCTCCTGCGCCTCGATCGGCACCACGTCGGCCATCAGCAGGGTGGTGGCTTCGTCGTTGCCCGGGCTCAGGCGGGCCCCGCGCTGGTCCAGCAGGCGGTAGACCTCGTGGGCGCGCTCGTGCTTGTCGTAGCGCTCGCCGAGGAACTCGAACAGCTCCTCGGCACCGTCGCTGATGCGGGAGATCACGTCGAAATAGGCGCGCGAGACCATGATCTGGTTCGCGGTGGAAAAATCCATGATGCGCTGCGCCACGTTGATGCCGTCGCCCACCACGTTGACGCGGTCGTTGATGTCCTTGAGCAGGCGCAGCGGCCCCAGGTGCAGGCCCACGCGCATGGACAGCTTCTCGTTGTACTTCTGCCGCATCAGGTCGCGCAGCAGCTGGGCCGAGACCAGCGCCTCCTCCGGGTCACCCAGGAAGCAGATGGCCGCGCCGTCGCCCGTGTCCAGCATGATGCGCGAGGAGGCCTCCACGCCGTCGATGGCCTTGCTCACGAGTTCGTTGAACTGGGTCTTGAGCGCCACCTGCTGGTCCACGCTGCGGGTCGAATAGGCCACCAGGTCCAGGAACATGATGGTGCCCATCACGTTCTTGCGCGAATGCTCATCGCCGCCCGTGCGCGAGGCGCTGCGCCGCTCGTCCATCACCTGGGTCTGGATCTGGGTGTGGATTTGCGTGTGCAGCTGCGTCCTGAGTTCGGTCGGCGCGAACGCCGACTGGCGCAGCGCCTCGCGCAGCGCGGCCACGTTCTGCGGGCGGTCCTTCTCGTGCGGACTCAGGGCCCAGTCGATGGCCTGCAGCAGCGGCAGGCCGAAGACCACCGGGCTGGCCAGGTCCACGGCCCTGGGCATGGCATCGTCGCGCACCCGCGCGGCCGCTTCCAGCGGCTTGCGCCCCGTGGTCAGCCAGTACAGCACCGCGCCCAGCGAGTACAGGTCCGTCCACGGGCCCTGGTTGCCCTTGCTGTGGTACTGCTCGAAAGGCGCGAAGCCGGGGCTCACGATATTGGTCATGTCGTGGTCGCTGCTGACCCGGCGCGCGGCGCCGAAGTCCAGCAGCACCGGGCTGCCGTCGGCGCGGATGTAGATGTTGTCGGGTTTGATGTCGCGGTGCAGGAAGTTGAGCTTGTGCACCGCCTCCAGGCCGTCGAGCAGGGGGTAGACCAGCTGCAGCAGGGCGGCCTGGTCCAGGCTGCGCTGGCGCGCAGCCCAGTGCTTGAGCGGGTCCCCCGACTCGTAATCCATCACGATGTAGGCGGTGCCGTTTTCCTTGAAGTAGCGCAGCACCCGCACGATGTTGGGGTGGCGGAAGGAAGCCAGGGCACGCGCCTCGTCGACGAAACGGTCCAGGCCCCAGTTGAAGCGCTCGCTGCCCTCTTCCGAGCGCACACGCACCGTGCGGCCCTCGGCGCGCACCGCCACATTGGCCGGGAAATACTCCTTGATGGCCACCGGCAGCTGCAGATTCACGTCCTGCGCCAGGTAGGTGATGCCGAAACCGCCACCGCCCAGCACCTTGTCGATGCGGTACTCGTAGATGGTATGGCCGGGCTCCAGCGCGGCCACGTCCGAGGCGCGGCCCGCCGTACCCGCTGCCTCATCCCCGGTGTTCACATCAACGCTCATGTCGGCATCGCGCGCAGGGCTCACTCGCCCCGTTCGATCATCTGCATGGCCTTGTCCAGGCTGCGACGCATGCGGTTGAAGGCGCCGCCCAGCACCGCCACCTCGTCCCGTCCGCGCTCGTCGAACTCCGGCACGTCGAAGTTGCCCGTGCTCACCTGGTCGGCCGCCTGCGACATCTTGCGGATCGGACGCACGATCAGCCAGCTCAGCATCAGGTTGAGCACCACGAAGACCAGCCCGAACACGCCGGCCAGCGAGATCAGGAAGGTCTTGAGCGCGCGGTCGGCGTTGAGGATGGGCACCTCCATCGGCACCGTCACCACCTGGGCGCCGATGATCTCGTTGTGTTTCCAGCCGAAACCGTTGGCCTCGCCGTAGAGCTTGATCATGCTCGCCGGGGCGGCAGCGGGCACGCTGTGGCAGGCCAGGCAGGCGGCATTGCTGATCTGGATGGGCTTGGCGATGTAGAGCAGCCGGCCGGTGGCGCCGCTGCGCTCGGAGATCAGCTCCAGCGTGCCCTTGTCCTGGCGGAACTGCTGCACGATGTCGGCCTCCCAGTCCGTCACCCGGTTGCGCGGGTTGGTGGGGTTCAGCGTGGCTTCCTTGTAGCCGTAACCCGGGTATTTCTTCTGCACCGCGGCCATGGTCTCGGTCGCGGCATAGGCCGGCACCGTCTGCGGCAGGAAGACCTCGATCAGCTTCTCGTCCAGGTGCGGCTTGACCTGGTCCACCGTGTAGGCGCGCACCGACAGCGCGGTGTCCATCATCAGGCGGGCGTTGCGGATCACCTCGTCGCGGGCGTTTTCCTGCAGCAGCTGGCGCGAGATCCAGCCCGTGGCGGCAAAACCGATCAGGAAAACCGCGATCAGCACCAGATTGAATTTGAGTCTCAAGCCCATAAAACCCCCACCCGTATGTGAATGAACACTTGCATGTTTTGCGCCGCCACAGTGTAGCCTTGAGCAGCAGCTGTGAGCACGCGCCGGTCCCCCGCAGCGGACCGCACATCGGCTATTGATAGACTCCCCGGGATGTCAGATCCGGTCGCCCTCCACACCCCCATGATGCAGCAGTACCTCGGCCTGAAGGCCGGGTACCCGCAGACCCTGCTGTTCTACCGCATGGGTGATTTCTACGAACTGTTCTACGCCGACGCCGAAAAGGCTGCGCGCCTGCTCGACATCACCCTCACCCAACGCGGCCAGTCGGGCGGCCAGCCCGTGGTCATGGCCGGCGTGCCCTTCCATTCGGTCGAGACCTACCTGGCCCGCCTCATCAAGCTCGGTGAATCGGTCGCCATCTGCGAGCAGGTGGGCGACGTGGCCACGGCCAAGGGCCCGGTGGAGCGCAAGGTGGTGCGCGTCGTCACGCCCGGCACGCTGACCGATTCGGCGCTGCTGAGCGACAAGAGCGAATCCCTGCTGCTGGCCGTGCACCAGGGCCCGCGCAACACCCTGGGCCTGGCCTGGCTCAGCGTCACGCAAGGCGAGGTGAACCTGGCCGAATGCAGCCCGGATGAATTGCCTGAATGGCTGGCGCGCATCGCCCCGGGCGAGCTGATCTACAGCGCGGGTTGCACGCCCGCTTTCGAGCAGCGCCTGTTGGCACTCAAACAAAACACCAGCGTGGCCCTGGCCCTGCGTCCCGAATGGCAGTTCGACAGTGCCCTGGGCCAGAACAAGTTGCTGGAACAGCTTAAGGCTGCCAGCCTGGCCAGCTGGGGCGCGCAGGAGCTGCCCCAGGCCCACGCCGCCGCAGCCGCCCTGCTGGCCTATGCCGAGCACACCCAGGGCCGCGCTTTAAGCCACGTGCACAACCTGCGTGTGCAACGCAACGACCAGCTGATCGACCTGCCGCAGACCACGCGCCGCAACCTCGAACTGGTACAGACCCTGCGCGGCGAGGACAGCCCCACCCTCTTCTCCCTGCTCGACACCTGCATGACCGGCATGGGCAGCCGCCTGCTCAAAAGCTGGCTGCTGGAGCCCGCGCGCGACCGGGCCCCGGCGCAGCAGCGTCTGGACGCCCTGACCGCCCTGCGCGGCGGACCCTGGCAAAAATTGCGCGAGCAGCTGAAAGGCTGCAGCGACGTGGAGCGCATCACCGCCCGCATCGCCCTGCGCCAGGTGCGCCCGCGCGAACTCGTCGCCCTGCAGCAGACGCTACAAAAAACGGAGCAGCTGGCGCCGGTTCTGCAGGGCCAGGCCGGCCTGCTGGCGCAAGTGTCACAACAGCTGCTACCGCCCGCGGGTTGCGCCGAGCTGCTGGCCCGCGCCATCCTGCCCGAGCCGGCCGCCCTGGTGCGCGACGGTGGTGTCATCAACGACGGCCTGGACGCGGAGCTCGACGAGCTGCGCGCCATCCAGACCAACTGCGACGGTTTCCTGCTGGAACTGGAGACCCGCGAACGCGCCCGCACCGGCATCACGAACCTGCGTGTGCAGTTCAACAAGGTGCACGGCTTCTACATCGAGATCACCAGCAGCAACCTGGACCGCGTGCCCGAGGACTACCGCCGCCGCCAGACGCTCAAGAACGCCGAGCGCTTCATCACGCCCGAACTGAAAGCTTTCGAAGACAAGGCCCTCAGTGCACAGGAGCGCGCCCTGGCGCGAGAGAAATGGCTGTATGAACAGCTGCTGGACCAGCTGGCGCCGCACATCCCCGCCCTCACGCGCACCGCACGGGCCCTGGCCACGCTGGACGTGTTGTGCACGCTGACCGAACGCTCGCTCACGCTGGAGTGGTGCGTACCCGTTTTCGCGGCCGAACCCTGCATCGAGATCACGGCCGGCCGCCACCCCGTGGTGCAGGCCCGCCTGGCCGAAACGAGTTCCGGCGCCTTCATCGCCAATGACACGCGCCTGGGTCCGAAGCAGCGCATGCAGATCATCACCGGCCCGAACATGGGCGGTAAGTCGACGTACATGCGTCAGGTCGCCCTCATCGTGCTGCTCGCCTCCATGGGCTCCTACGTCCCCGCCAGTGCCTGCCGCCTGGGGCCCATCGACGCCATCCACACCCGCATCGGCGCCGCCGACGACCTGGCCAACGCCCAGTCCACCTTCATGCTGGAGATGACCGAGGCCGCGCAGATCCTGCACGCCGCCACGCCCTTGTCCCTGGTACTCATGGACGAGATCGGTCGCGGCACCTCCACCTTCGACGGCCTGGCCCTGGCCGGCGCCATCGCCACCCAGCTGCACGACAAGACCCAGGCCTACACGCTCTTCGCCACGCACTACTTCGAGCTGACGGAATTTCCCGCGAAGCACCACGCCGCCGTCAACGTGCACGTGAGCGCCACCGAGTCGGGCCACGACATCGTCTTCCTGCACGAGATCCAGCAGGGTCCGGCCAGCCGCAGCTACGGCATCCAGGTCGCACGCCTGGCCGGCATGCCTGCGGCTGTGGTCAACCATGCGCGCCATGCGCTGGCCGCCTTGGAAACTTCCGCCTCCGAAAGCCAGGCCCAGGTCGACCTGTTTGCACCTCCGCCGGTGCAGGAGCAAGCTACGGCGAGCGCCGTCGAATCGCACCTGGCCGAGATCAACCCCGACGAACTGAGCCCGCGCGACGCGCTCGATGCGCTCTACGCGCTGAAGAAACTGGCGACCCGCAAATGAACTCCCACCTGCCCCCCATCGTCTTTTCCCACGCCAACAGTTTCCCGGCCAGCACCTACCGCGTGCTCTTCGCCGAGCTGCGCCGCCGCGGCTTCAAGGTCAAGGCCATCGACAAGTTCGGCCACGACGAGCGTTACCCCGTCACCAGCAACTGGCCGCACCTGGTGCAGCAGCTGGCCGATTTCGCCAGCGCCGAAGTGAACAAGAGCGGTGAGCCGGCCTTCCTGGTCGGCCACTCGCTGGGCGGCTTCCTCAGCCTGATGGCCGCCGCGCGCCACCCGGAACTCGCCTGCGGCGTGCTGCTGATCGACTCGCCCATCCTGGGCGGCTGGCGCGCCACCAGCGTGAACGTGGCCAAACGCACCCAGCTCATCGGCGCCGTCTCGCCCGGCGCCATCAGCAAGGCGCGGCGCAACAGCTGGCCGGACGTCGACACCGCCTTCGAACACCTGCGCCACAAGAAGGCCTTCGCCCACTGGGATGAGCAGGTGCTGCGCGACTACGTGGAGCACGGCATGCACGACGAAGACGGCAAGCGCGTGCTGAGTTTCACGCGCGAGGTCGAGACCGCCATCTACAACACCATTCCCGACCACCTCGACAGCCTGCTCAGGCGCCACCCGCTCAAGTGCCCGGCCGCCTTCATCGGCGGGCGCCATTCGGTGGAGATGAAGCAGGTGGGCATGGCCATGACCGAGAAGGTGACCAAGGGCCGCATCAGCATGCTCGACGGCTCGCACCTCTTCCCCATGGAGCAGCCCATCACCACGGCGGCCGCCATCGAGGCCGCGCTGCTGAACCTGCAGCGCGTGCGCGAACTCAAGAACCACAACGCGTAAAAAAGGCCGCAATTGCGGCCTTTTGCATCAGGGCCCGGGGCTCAGGCGCTCCAGCGCACCGCACCGCTCCAGGCCGTGGCCAACACCACGATGCCAAAGACGATGCGGTACCAGGCAAAGCCGTTGAAGCTGTGCGTGGAGATGAAACGCAGCAGCCAGCGCACGCAGAGCCAGGCGCTGATGAAGGAAAACAGCAGGCCCACGCCGAACATGGGCAGGTCGGCCATCGAGAGCAGCGCGCGTTCCTTGTAGAGGCTGTAAGCGCCGGCGCCGATCAGCGTGGGGATGGCCAGGTAGAAGGAGAAGTCGGTCGCCGCCTTGCGGGAGAGGCCCAGCAGCATGCCGCCGATGATGGTGGCGCCGCTGCGGCTGGTGCCCGGAATCATGGCCAGGCACTGCACCAGGCCCAGCTTGAGCGCGTCCTGCCAGCCCATCTGCTCCACATCGAGGATGCGCGGCGCGGTCTCGGCGCGCGCCTGGCGCTTCTCGGCCCACAGGATGATGAAACCACCGATGATGAAGGTGGTGGCCACCACCTCGGCCGTGAACAGGTGCGCCTTGATGGCCTTGCCCGCCAGCAGGCCCAGCAGCACGGCGGGGAAGAAGGCGATCAGCACATTGAGCGTGAACTGCTGCGCCTGCCGGCTGGTGGGCAGGGCTACCACGGTGGCGCGCAGCTTCTGCCAGTAGACCAGGATCACCGCGAAGATGGCGCCGGTCTGGATGGCGATGTCGAAGACCTTGGCCTTCTCGTCATCGAAGCCCAGCAACGCGCCGGCCAGGATCAGGTGGCCGGTGCTGGAAATGGGGAGAAATTCGGTCAGGCCTTCGACGATGCCCATCAGGGCGGCCTTGATCAGCAGGGTGATATCCACGGGGACTCCATTGAAGACCGTGGATTATCGCTGGCACCCCGCATCCTCGATGATGGGGCGCCCCCAGGCCGGCAAAAAAGAGCCCCGTGCTTACAGCGACGCGAGCCCCGAGAACTGGCTCTGTTCCGGGCTGAAGTTCGGGTCCAGGCAGGCGTTGGTGAAACCGATCGGGCCGACGTCCACCAGGATCACCGCCCAGGTGTCCCATCGGTTGCGCGGGTCCATGCCATAGGGATCCATCTTGATCTCCTCGGGGTTGACCTTGCGGCCTACATACGAAGAGATAACCTGGAGCAATTGGCGGAAGTCCTCCACTCGCTGGACTTGCTGCATGGACTGCTCGAATCCGCAGCCGCTGGGTCTGAACCTTGGCACTTTGATTTCCTCATCTGCAAACAGGCCTATTCTGCCGCGACCTGCCACAGGCCCTGTATCAATATGTTCAAGGGCAGTAGGGTCTTGCCAGATGGCCGCCTGGCACAGCGGCTCAAGCGCCCGAAGCCGGCGCGAGTTCGGCCCGGTTGCGCCCTTGTGCCTTGGCCTGGTAGAGCGCCGCATCGGCGCTGCGCAGCAGGGCCTCGGGCACATCATGCGGTCCGGGCAACACGCAGGCCACCCCTATGCTGATCGTCACGCGCCCCAGCGGGGACTGCGCGTGCGGCAGGGCCAGGGCATGCACCGCCTGCACCACCCGGCTGGCCATGCCCAGCGCGCCGGCCGCATCGGTGACCGGGGCCAGGAACACGAACTCCTCGCCGCCATGACGCGCCACCAGATCGCCGCTGCGCCCCACCAGGTCGGCCAGCGCACGGGCAATGTGGCGCAGGCACTCGTCACCGGCCGGGTGGCCGTAGTGGTCGTTGTAATCCTTGAACCAGTCCACGTCCACCATGGCCAGCGCCAGCGGCTGTCCCTGGCGCTGGGCGCGCCGCCATTCCTGCGCCAGCACTTCCTCGAAGCGGCGGCGGTTGGCAATGCCCGTCAGGTCGTCGGTGAGGCTGAGCGCCGCGAGCCTGCGGTTGAGGACCTGCAACTCCTCGGTGCGCTGGTCGACGCGCAGTTCGAGCTCACGCTCCGAACTGCGCAGCGTCTCCACCAGCTGTTGCTGCGTCTCCAGCAAGGCTTTCTGCGCCTTGCCCTTCTCGCGGCGCAAGGTGTTGTAACGGTCGGCCAGGGCAAAGGCCAACAACAGCATGTCCAATGCCGAGCCCAGCTGCAGGCCGTCCACCGTGAAGGCATTGGTCGGCAGCACCCCCATGGCGCGCAGCGTGGTCACGGCGCCGCCGAGCATGAGCAGGGCAAAGGCGACCAGGAAGAAATAGGCGCTGCGCTGGCGTTTCACGGCGGCGGCAATCGCCACGCCCAGGATCACAGGCACCGTCAGGAAGTTGAGCAGAATGGCCGCACGGGCCACCGACTGCAGCGCCAGCATGTAGACCGGCAAGGTGCACAGGTAGAACAACACCAGGCCCAGCAGGGCGCGGTCGGTACGCGGCAGGATCCGCGGGGTGTCCAGCATGCGCCGCGTGAAGAGCAGCAAGGTGGCCAGCGCCAGCGAGGCGCAGCTCCAGTAAGCCACGTTGGAGCCGAGCCCGTTGCCCGCCCAGAGGAACTCCCCTGCCAAGCCGTTTTTTGTGCCCACCGTGGCCACTGCAAAGGCCAGAAAGGCCAGGTAGAGCCCGTAGACCCGGTCGCGCAGGGCGGCGAAGAGCATCAGGTTGAACAGGAACATCGCCGTGGCAATGCCGAAGTACCAGGCCTGCCGGCTGTAGTCGCTGCGTTCGTGGGCGTGAAAGGCCTCCGGGCTCCAGAGCTGTACCGGCACCAGCAGGCCGATGGTGGACTGCACGCGCAGATAGACCACCGCCTCGGCACCGGCCGGCAGCGTGAGCGGAAACACAAAGGACCGGTTGCGGTAGACGCGGGTTTCAAAAGAGGTGTCGCTGCCCGTGAGGATGCTGCGGTAAACGCCCCGTCCCTCTGGCAAATAGGCATGCACATGGGAGATGCGCGGGTTGTCCACGACCAGCATGCGCTCCAGCGGCACCTCGCCCGGATTGCGCAGGGTCAGCCGCATCCAGTAGGCCGAGCGGGTGAACCCCAGGGCCAGCGCCGCCGCCTGCGTCTCCTGCGCCTGGAAACGCTGCGCCTGCGCGGGCGCCTGCACATCCTGCAGTGTCAGCGAGGCTGACGGATCTTCCAGCAGCGCAACAAAAGGCGTCAGCGTCAACGACCCCGCCGGCAGGGCCGTCACGTCCACCGGTCCGGCGGCCCGCACGGGCAGCGCCAGCCAGGCGGCCCGCACGGGCAGCGCCAGCCAGGCGGCCAGCACGAAGACAAGCGGCCACAGCCGGCGACAGCGGAAGGAAGACATGCGGGGTTTCAAGGCGATGCAGTGGGGGGCGAACGTGAGCGGGGCCGCTCTGGCGGCCCCATGGAGACAGGGCAAAGTCTACCGGACGCCTGTGGCTGCCTTACTCGTAGCGCAGCGCCTGGATCGGCAGCAGCCTGGAAGCCCGTCGTGCCGGGTAGAAGCCGAAGAACACACCCACCAGGGCCGAGAAGCCCACGGCCAGCACGATGGCACCCAGGGACATGTTCACGTTCCAGCCGGCCAGCACGCCCACGCCCCAGGTCGCCAGACCGCCCAGCAGCACGCCCAGGGCGCCGCCGAAGAGCGAGAGTGTCACCGCCTCGATCAGGAACTGCGCCAGGATGTCCTGCGGGCGCGCGCCCACCGCCATGCGCAGGCCGATCTCGCGCGTGCGCTCGGTCACGCTGACCAGCATGATGTTCATGATGCCGATGCCGCCGATCACCAGGCTGATGCCGGCCACCGCCGCCAGCAGCAGCGTCATGATGCGGCTGGCCTCCTCCTGCGCCGCCAGGATCTCCGACAGGTTGCGCACGCTGAAGGTGTCGTCGCCACCCGGCGGCACCTTGAGGCGCTGGCGCAGCAGTTCGCGCACGCTCTCCTCGGCCAGCTTCATGCTCTGGCCCTCACGCACTTTCACGTGGATGGTCCAGATGCGGCGCACATTGCCGCCCGCGTTCCAGATGCGGTTGCGGAAGGTGGACATGGGCATGATCACCACATCGTCCTGGTCCTGGCCCATGCTGTTCTGGCCCTTGCGCGCCAGCACCCCGATCACGGTGAAGGGCGTGCCACGCACGCGGATCACCTGGTCGATCGGATCCTCCTCGCCGAAAAGCTCGCGCGCCACCGTCTGCCCCAGCCAGGCCACCTTGGCCGAGCCCGACTGCTCGGCCGCCTCGAACAGGCGCCCGCTCTCCAGCGACCAGTCGCGCACCTCCAGGTAGTCGTTGGTGGTGCCAAAGATATTGGTGTTCCAGTTGGCGTTCTGCGCCACCGCCTGCGCCGTGGTGCGCGAGGACGGCGCCGAGGCCTGCACCTCGGGAATCTCGATGGCAATCGCTTCGGCGTCCTCTTCCGTGAAGCGTGAACGCGTCTGCGCCGCCTGGCGCACGCCGGCCGCGCTCAGGCTGCCCGGCAGCACCAGCATCACATTGGAGCCCAGGCCCTTCATCTGTTCCTGCACGCGCTCGGTGGCGCCGCTGCCCACGGCGATCATGGTGATCACCGCGGCCACGCCGATGATGATGCCCAGCATGGTCAGGATGCTGCGCAGCGTGTTGGCAGCCAGCGCGCGCCAGGCCGTGCGGAAGGCGGCGAACCAGTTCATGCCTGGGCCTCCGCCGGCGTTTCAGCCCTGTGTCCGGGCTGGCGCACGTCCTCCACGATCTGCCCGTCACGGAACACCAGGCGCCGGCGCGCCCAGGCCGCGATGTCGGCCTCGTGCGTCACGATCACCACCGTCATGCCCCGGGCGTTCAGGCCCGAGAGGATGCGCATGATGTCTTCGCTCGTTTTGGTGTCCAGCGCGCCCGTGGGCTCGTCGGCCAGGATCAGCTGCGGGTTGTTCACCAGCGCGCGCGCTATCGCCACGCGCTGCTGCTGCCCGCCCGAGAGTTCAGACGGCGTGTGCTGCCAGCGCTCGCCCAGGCCCACGGTCTGCAGCGCGGCCAGCGCCCGCGCCTTGCGGTCCGCGGACTTCACGCCCGCATAGACCATGGGCAGCTCCACGTTCTCCTGCGCGCTGGTGCGCGGCAGCAGGTTGAACTGCTGGAAGACAAAACCGATGCGCCGGTTGCGGATGGAAGCCAGTTGCTCCGGCGCCATGCCCTCCACCGCCTCACCGGCCAGGTGGTACTGGCCGGCGCTGGGCTGGTCCAGGCAGCCCAGGATGTTCATCAGCGTGGACTTGCCCGAGCCGGAAGCGCCCATGATGGCCACGAACTCGCCCTCGGCGATGTCCAGCGACACCTCGCGCAGCGCGTGCACGGTGGTGTTGCCCATGGTGTAGGTCTTGCTCAGACCACGCGCTTCGATCAGCGCCATGTCAGAACATCATCCGCGGGCCGGTATTGGCCGGGCGCTGCGCGCTGCCGGCCGTCACCGTGCCGGTAATCACGCTGGCGCCCTCTTTCAGCTCGGCCGCTTCCGGCGAGTTGGGCCCCACGATCAGCTCGGTCTGGCTGCCGTCGGTGATGCCCAGGCGCACGTTCAGCGCCTTCGGCTTGCCGTCGGAACCCAGCACGTGGATGCGCCCGCGGGTGATGGTGCGGCCCGCCAGCTCGGCCTGCAGCGCCGCGTAACGCTGCTTCTGTTCGGGCGTCAGCGCCTCGGCGATGCGCGCGCGGATGTCGGCGGTGATGCGCTCGCGCGCCTTGCTGCGATCGGCCTCGGGCAGTTCGCGCAGCGCCATGAACTTCGGTCGCGCGCTGGCGTAGATGGCGTCCACCTTCTCCGTCTGCGCCGTGTTCAGCTGCAGTTCGCGCACCAGGCGGTTGCGGAACTCCGTCGTGGCATTGGCCGCGCCGGCCGCTGCGGGCGCAGCAGGTGCGGCGGCCGGTGCCGAGGCCGCGTCCATCGGCGCCGACGCCGACGCCGGCGCAGCCGCGGGCTCCAGCCCTGCGATGCGCACACGCAGCGCGGCGTTGGGCACCTTGAGCACGTTGTCGCGCATGTCGGTTACCACGCGCACATTGGCCGTCATGCCCGGCAGCAGGCGGCCGTCGGTATTGGAAAACGTCACCACCGCCACATAACTCACCACATTGGAGACATTGACCGCGGCCTTGCGCACCTGGGAGATTGCGCCCTCGAAGGTCTGGCCCGGGAAGGCGTCCACCGTGAAGCTGGCCTTCTGCCCGTTGCGGATGCGGCCCACGTCGGCCTCGTCGATGCTGGCTTCCACCTGCATGTCGCGCAGATTGCGCGCAATGATGAAGAGTTCGGGCGCCTGCAGGCTGGCCGCCACCGTCTGCCCCTTTTCGATGGCGCGCTTGATCACGATGCCGTTCACCGGCGAGGTGATGCGCGTGCGCGCCAGGTCGATGCGGGCCTGCGCCAGCGCCGCTTCGCGCTGGGCCACGCTGGCCTGCGCGCTTTTCACCTGCGCGTCGGTCACGCCGAGCTGGGCTTCGGCCGCCTTCACGGATTCGTTGCTGGTGTTGACCAGGGCGTTGGACTTGTCGGCTTCGCTCTGCGCGATGAAACCCTTGCCCACCAGCATCAGGTTGCGCTCATGCGTGCGGCGCGCCTCGGCCAGATCGGTCTGCGCGCGCGACACCTGGGCGCGGCTGGCCACCACATTGGCCTGGGCCGTCAGCACCACGGCACGGGCGGCGTCCACGTCGGCCTGGGCCGAGCGCACGCGGTACTCGAACGTCTCGGGGTCGATCACGGCCAGCAGCTGGCCGGCCTTGACCTCGGAGTTGAAATCCACGTACAGGTCCTTGATCTGGCCCGACACCTGGGTGCCCACCGTCACCTGCGTCACCGGGCTCACCGAACCGCTGGCCGACACCGCCGACTGCAGCGGCCCGCGCTCGATCTTGCCCATGCGGTACTGCACCTCGGTGCCGCCGCCGCGCTGTGTCCACCACCAGCCCCCGGCGGCCAGCAGCACCAGGGCCACGGCGCCCGCCGCCACATATGTCTTTTTCATGTGGTCCATTGTAGGAAGAAGGCAATAGCCCGTGCGGTGGACAGGTGTCGCCTGTGTAAAGACGCGGCAAACCCGCCCGCCGTTCACGCCGCCTGGCCGCATCTGGCGCCACGCCCGGCGTCATCCGTCGCACGGCGCTGGCCCGGCGGGCGGGGCCGTCGCACAGTCCGTCTCACCGAACACCCAAGGAGAGCCCCATGGCCCTGGAATTGACCCCCACCATTGCGATCCACCTCAGCGCCGCGCTGGCGGCCACCGTCATCGGCCCCTTCGCCCTGTGGGCTCGCCTGGGCCGCACACAGCGCCCGCGCCTGCACCGCGCCTTAGGCTACGCCTGGGTCACGCTGATGGTCGTCACCGCCATCTCCGCCCTCTTCATCCGCAGCACCACCATCGTGAACATCAAGGGCTACACGCCCATCCACCTGCTGATCCCCGTTGTCTTCTTCGCGCTGTTCGGCGCCTTCTGGTACCTGGCCCGGCGCGACATCGCCGGCCACCGCCGGGTCATGCGCATCACCTACGTCATCGCCTGCATCGTGGCCGGCAGCTTCACCCTGCTGCCCAACCGCTACCTGGGCACGCTGCTCTGGAAACAGTGGCTGGCACTGGCCTGATCCCATCACCCCGAACACAAGGAAACACCATGCACCCCACCTCCGATGCCGACATCGACCGCCTGGCCCGCAGGATCGCCGGCGCCAAGCTCGGCTGGTACCTCCACGCCACCGTGTACATCGCCGTCAACCTCCTGCTGGCCCTGCTCTCGGCGCGGCAGGCCCACCACTGGGCCCTGTACCCCGCGCTGGGCTGGGGCCTGGGCCTGCTCATCCACGGGGTCGTCGTCTGGCTCGTCGTGCCGGGCAACCGCCTGCGCGAGCGCCTGGTCGCCCAGGAGCGCAAGCGCCTGCTGGCGGCGCGCGACCGCTGGTAGTCGTGGATACTTGCGCCATGACCGAGCCCGGCACGACCACCCCCCTGCCGCAGCACCTGCTGCGCACGGGGCTGATCGTTCTCAGCGTCAACTTCGTGATCGCCCTGCTGCTCACGCTCTTCGTGCGCGACCTGCTCTGGCACAACCTGGTCTACGCCAACGCCATCGGCCTGTGCATCTGGGCCTTCATCGAGATCGGCAAGCGCATCTTCATCCGCGACGACACCCGCAGCGCCCTGCGCTGGACCGTCCTTACCCTGGTGTCGGTGCTGGCCGCCTACCTGGTCGGCAGTCGCATTGCCAGCGAGATCACCGGCCACTCCCTGCTCAGCTACTGGCTGTTCGAGACGCGCCGCGCCAGCGGCATGCTGCTCGTCTCGCTGGTGGCCGGCGGCACCGTCACCTACTACTTCGTGTCGCGCACCCGGCTGGCCCAGAGCCGCGCCCAGGCCGAGGCTGCCCAGCGACAGGCCGCCGAATCCACGCTGCGCCTGCTCGAATCGCAGCTCGAGCCGCACATGCTGTTCAACACCCTGGCCAATCTGCGTGCACTCATCACCACCGACCCGCCGCGCGCCATCGCCATGCTCGACCGCCTCATTGCCTACCTGCGCGCCACGCTGGCCGCCTCGCGCGCCACCAGCCACACCCTGCAGGCCGAGTTCGAGCGCCTGCGCGACTACCTCGAACTCATGGCCGTGCGCTTGGGCCCGCGCCTGCGCTACACGCTGGAGCTGCCGCCCGAGCTGGCGACCCAGCCCGTGCCGGCCCTGCTGCTGCAGCCCCTGGTGGAAAACGGCATCCTGCACGGCCTGGAGCCCAAGGTGGAAGGCGGCAGCCTGCACGTGTCCGTCCGCCGCGAGGGCGCCCTGCTCACCCTGGTGGTCAGCGACAGCGGCATGGGCTACACCGCTGCCACCCCCGCGGGCTCCGGCTTCGGCCTGGCCCAGGTGCGCGAACGCCTGCTCAGCACCTACGGCGCGCAGGCCGCGCTGGACCTGGCCACCCCGCCCGGCGGCGGCACCATCGTCACCCTGAGCTTCCCCGCCGCATGAACCCGCCCCGCGCCCTCATCGCCGAAGACGAGCCCCTGCTGGCCCAGGCCCTGCAGGCCGAACTGGCACGCGCCTGGCCCGAACTGCGCATCGTGGCCGTGGCCGGCGACGGTGCCAGCGCCGTGCAGCAGACCCTGCAGCAGCAGCCCGACGTGCTCTTCTTCGACGTGCGCATGCCCGCCCTCAGCGGCCTGGACGCCGCCGCCCGCCTGGCCGACGAATGGCCGCAGCATGGACCCGATGCGCGGCCCTTCCCCGCCCTGGTCTTCGTCACCGCCTACGACCAGTACGCCATGCAGGCCTTCGAGGCGCAGGCGGTGGACTACCTGCTCAAGCCGGTGGAGCCAGCCCGCCTCCAGAAAACTGTGGTCCGCGTACAGCAGGCCCTGGCCGGTCGGTCACAAGGCGCTATGAATTTTGAAGCAACACTGGCCCAGCTGCGCGGCCTGCTGAACGCGGGCGCGGCACCGGCGGCCACGCCGCTCAAGCTCATCCAGGCCGGCGTGGGCACGGCCATCCGTTTGGTGCCGGTGGAAGAAGTGATCTATTTCGAAGCCGCCGACAAATACGTGCGTGTCATCACGCCCGGCCAGGAGGCCCTGATCCGCACCCCGCTGCGCGAACTGCTGCCCCAGCTCGACGCCCAGGCCTTCTGGCAGGTGCACCGCGGCACCGTGGTGCGCGCCGCCGCCATCGAGCAGGTCACGCGGGATGAAGCAGGCCGCCTGAGCCTGCAGCTGCGCGGCAGCGCCGAGCGCCTGGCGGTCAGCCGGCTCTATGCCCACCTGTTCAAGGCCATGTAGGCCAGCAAACGGCGGCGCCATAAAAAACGGCGCTCATGAAGAGCGCCGTGTAATGACCGTGCGGGGCACGATCAGCCGCGGGGGAGGATCCGCGGCGCAATCAGATGGTACCGCTTATCGGCGATTTCCCATATGGTTTTCTGCACCGGGGCGCTGGCCGTGGCCGCCACCCTGGCCGCGACCGTCGTGTCGGTCGTAACGGTCATGTCGGTCATGCCGGTCGTAGCGGGCGTGGCGATCATGGCCACGGCGGTCGTCGCGGTCCTTCCAGTGGCCATGGCCCTGGTAGCCCGGGTGCACCCGGTAGACCGGATGCGGCGCGTACACCACACGGGGCGGCACATACACGGGGTGCCCATGCACATGGCGCGGGGCGTGCACCACCACCGGGGCGGCCGGTGCATTGCTCACGCCGATACGGATGCCGGGTTGCGACATGGCGATGGACCAGAAAATATCCACATCGTCGTGTCCGGCCTGGGCGGCGCCGCTGGCGCCCAGCCCCAGGGCAGCCACCAGGGCCAGGGCAGCAGCGGAAGATTTGGCTTTCGTCGTCATGAGGGTTCTCCTTTACGGGGCCGCCGGTGGGCTGCCCTGTACCCACAACGCCTTCACCCCCCGCCCGGCTGCGAAGCGCCGGTGAAGGAGGTTACGAGATGTAACCCAGCTATTGAAGTCGCGGCTTATATATCAGCGCGGCCGCAGCCCCGCCGGCAGCCAGGCGCCCAGCCGCGCCTCGATCACCTTTTCGTGGCGCTGCCACCAGATCCCCAGTGCAATCACGGCCAGCCCCAGGAGAGTGAGCGCAAACGGAAACAGCATGCTGTCGCGGAACACCCGGTACGACAGATAACCCAGGTAACCCGCCACCCCCAGGGCCCCCAGCACGGTGAAGACCCGCCGGCCAATGGCCGCGCCCAGCAGGATCAGGCCCACGTTGATCAGCGCGTAGATCGCCTTGCCCAGCTGCGTGCCCGAATCCTGCAGGCTCAGGCCGCCCCAGAACATCAGGGCGCCGAAGATGTAGAGCCAGAAGGCAAAGTCCTGCCGCCACTCGCCGCTGGCCAGGCGGCTGCGCACGTCCACCCATAGGGCCAGCAGACAGGTGGCTATGCCGAAGACCAGGGACATGTCGCGCATGAACCGGTATTCAAAGCCGGCCTGCTGCATGAGCAGGCTGGCCACGTCCATGTACATGTACCAGACCGTCACCGCCACCGGCATCACCATGAAAGGCAGGCGATAGCGCCACAGCATCACCAGCGCGGCGGCCAGCGTGCCGAACTCCAGCGTGAGCCAGCGCCAGTCGATGTGCGTGTGATAGGCCCGGTAGCTACTGGGCCCGCCCGGCGGCCACAGGCCCAGGCCGCTTTGCAGGGCCCATAGCGCCAGCGGCACCAGGCACACCGCCAGCGTGGCCAGGATGCCGGCCGGCGTGTGCAGGCCCCGGCCCTTGAGGTGGTCCGCCACCGCCAGGCTGGCCACCAGGTAGCCCAGGGCAATGGCCAGCAGGCCCCAGTCGCCGAACTGCTGCCAGCCCAGCGTCATGAACAGCGTCATGGCGCCGATGGCCACCATACCGCCGAAGTAATACAGCACGTTGGTGAAAGAAAAGCGCGGCCCGCTGGCCAGATCGGCCGGCACCGTGGTCTGGGCCCGGGTATGCAACACCCAGCGCTCCCAGAGCAGCTTGGACTGGGTGCTGGTGATCAGGCCGTCGCGCACGGCGCCGTTCAGATCGGTCTGGGAAATGGTCACGCTCTTGCTATGCAGTTCGCTCATGGTGCCCTCCTGAGCCGGACATCCTAGCAACGCGGGCTCGCCCCGGGGGGGGCCGTCTAGAATTGCTCCATGAGCACGCCAAGAATTCCCGAAAACAAGGACAAATCCCAGGAGCCGGCCAAGGCCAGCAACTTCCTGCGCCAGATCATCGAGCACGACCTGGCCGCCGGCACCTACAGCGGCCGCCGCTGGGCCCACCAGCCGGGTGAGGCCAGCCTGCAGGAAAAAGGCCAGCCCGACCCCGCCCGCATCCGCACCCGCTTCCCGCCCGAACCCAACGGCTACCTGCACGTGGGCCACGCCAAGAGCATCTGCCTGAACTTCGGCCTGGCGCGCGACTACGGCGGCGTCTGCCACATGCGCTTCGACGACACCAACCCCGAGAAGGAAGAGCAGGAGTATGTGGACGCCATCACCGACGCGGTGAAATGGCTGGGCTTCGGCTGGGAGGCGCATGGCGACAGCCACCTGTACTACGCCAGCAACTACTTCGACTTCATGTACCGCGCCGCCGAGTACCTGGTGGAAACCGGCCACGCCTATGTGGACGAGCAGACCCCCGAGGAAATGCGCGCCAACCGTGGCGACTTCGGCAAACCCGGCACCGACAGCCCCTTCCGCACCCGCACGCCAGCTGAAAATCTGACCCGCTTCCGCGAAATGCGCGCCGGCAAGCATGCGGACGGCAGCATGGTGCTGCGCGCCAAGATCAGCATGGCCAGCCCGAATATCAACCTGCGCGACCCGGCCATCTACCGCATCCGCCGTGCCACCCACCACAACACGGGTGACGCCTGGTGCATCTACCCCATGTACTCCTTTGCCCACCCCATCGAGGACGCGCTGGAGAACATCACCCACAGCATCTGCACGCTGGAGTTCGAAGACCAGCGCCCGTTTTACGACTGGACACTGGAGCGCATCGTCCCCATCCTGCGCACGCCGCAGTTTGCGCATGCAAAAGAGCTGATCGAGAAAATCGAAGGCCAGGGCCTGGAAGCCGGCAAGGAATTTGCCCTGCACTGCCACAACCACGCCGACAAGCTCTTTGCCAGCGAGGCCGAAGCGCAGCTGCGCGCGATGTTTGCCAAGTGGGGCCACAACCCCGACGCCGTGCTGCACGACCTGCCCGCCTTCTTCGCCCTGCTCAAGAAGGACACTGCGCAGTTCACCCCCCTGCTGGCCCATGCCCTGGACGGCCAGCGCCCCAACGTCTTCCTGCTGCCGCACCAGCATGAATTCGCGCGCCTCAACCTCACCTACGTGATCACCAGCAAACGCAAGCTGGCCCAGCTGGTGACGGAAGGCCGTGTGAGCGGCTGGGACGACCCGCGCATGCCCACCATCGTCGGCCTGCGCCGCCGCGGCTACACGCCCGAGAGCATCCAGCTCTTTGCCGAACGCATCGGTGTCACCAAAGACTATTCCTGGATCGACTACTCCACGCTCGAAGGCTGCCTGCGCGAAGACCTGGAGAGCAAGGCCCACCGCGGCATGGCCGTGCTGGACCCGGTGAAACTGGTGCTCACCAACTGGGCCGAGGCCTTTGGCAGCGCCGACTACACCGAGGAATGCACCCTGCCCGCCCTGCCCCATGTGGAAGAAGGCCAGGTGGCCCCCGCGCTGCGCCGCTTCCTGATCGGCCGCGAGGTGTGGATCGAACGCGAAGACTTCGAGGAAGTGGCGCCCAAGGGCTACAAGCGTTTGTTCCCCGGCAATGTGGTGCGCCTCAAGGGTGGCTACGTGATCGAGTGCACCGGCTGCCAGCGTGATGCGGCGGGCAAGGTGACCGAGGTGCACGCCAAGGTCATCCCCGGCACCAAGAGCGGCACCCCCGGCGCCGACAGCGTCAAGGCCAAGGCCGCCATCACCTGGGTGGCCGTGGCCGACGGCGTGGCCGCCGAGGTGCGCCTGTACGACCGCCTGTTCACCGACGCGCAACCCGATGCCGGTGGCAAGGACTTCCTGGCCAGCCTGAACCCGGACAGCCTGAAGACCGTCACCGCCTATGTGGAGCCCTCACTGGCCCAGGCTGCGGCGGACGACAAGTTCCAGTTTGAGCGGCATGGCTACTTTGTGGCGGACCGCAAGGATCACCAGGCCGGCATGCCCGTCTTCAACCGGGTGACGGGCTTGAAAGACAGCTGGGGCAAATAAGCCATGTTCTACCTCGACCTTTTCTCAGCGCTGGATCGCCATAAGGTTGAGTACGTTTTGATCGGCGGTTTGGCCGTCGCCCTGCACGGGGTTGAGCGCAACACCATGGATATCGACGTGTGCGTGGTCATATCGCCCGTCAACCTGCAGCACCTGATAGAAGCCGCCAAAGAGCTGCGCCTGAGCCCCATGTTGCCAGTGCCACTGGAAACGCTCAGCGACATTGAAACCCTGAGGCAATGGCACACCCAGCGCAACCTGCAGGCCTTTTCGCTGCGCAGCGAGGACATGGCAGGCGTGACGCTGGATGTGCTGCTATTCCCCCCGGTCGACCCCGCAAGCATGTGCCAGCGCGCCTTGCAGCTCGACGTGGCGGGCGTTCCTGTCAAGCTGGCCAGCATTGACGACTTGATCGCACTCAAGCAAAGTGTGGCCAGACCCATCGACTTGGCCGACATAGAACACCTCAAACGCCTGCAAAACCCATGAGCAACAGCGCCGCCACCCCACTGCGCGACAACCGAACCTACTACGTCAGCGACGAACGCCTGCGCGCATTCGCCCAACTGAGCTACGCGCAAAGACTGCAGTGGGTGGAGCAATGCTCACAGTTTGTGAGAATGGCGCAGATGGCCAAGGCCAAGCTTGTGGCGGCTACTCCTACAAGCGCTTGAAGTGCAAATGAACGTCTCACATACGGTCAAGGCCAAGGCCGCCATCACCTGGGTGGCCGTGGCCGACGGCGTGGCCGCCGAGGTGCGCCTGTATGACCGCCTGTTCACGGATGCGCAACCCGATGCGGGCGGCAAGGACTTCCTGGCCAGCCTGAACCCCGAGAGCCTCAAGACCGTCACCGCCTATGTGGAGCCCTCACTGGCCCAGGCAGCGGCGGACGACAAGTTCCAGTTCGAGCGGCATGGTTATTTTGGCTACGGCGTAACTTCGCTGCGCGAAGTGAGCCTGCGCCGCAAGGCGCTAGCGCCTTGTGTGGCGGACCGACTGAACCATAGCAAGGGTAAGCCCGTCTTCAACCGGGTGACCGGATTGAAGGATAGTTGGGGAAAGTAAAGCCCACGCCTTAGTAGACTGCGACAACTTCCTATAGATCTTTTCAGACATGAAACCACTTAAATTCACAGTCGGTCTTCGTCCTGCAAAGTCGATGTTCCGCTTTAGTACTTGGGCAGGCTCATTGGTCGATGATTTGCTTGCATCTGCAGAGCGATCGAAAACCACCAAAGGTCTTTTCAAGACTGTAGAGCAGGCGGCCGACAAATCTCACTTCCGATTGATAGGCGAGAAACACACTTTATTCGCGGGCGTGAAAGACGTGCAGTTCTCGGTGGACTATTACGACTCAGATTCAACTCTCGACATTGACGCCGAAATCGATCGGTTCATATCGCTTTTCTCGGTTGTGAATGCAGCCTTAAAAATTCGTGATGTGCGAAGGATTGGAATAGTCTGTGAGTATCGTTTCCCATCAAAAACTGACCAACCGAGCAGAGAGCTAATCGAGAAGATCACACACTTCAAAACAGATGGATTTCCTGCGAAGTTTCAGCTTCAGTTTGAGCAACGACATCCAATCACGGCAACGACGGGCATCCCCGACTTTCGAACCGAGGATTTCTGGAACGTTCTTGAAACGTACTACGATGGGGAAGTTGATACTGATCACAGTGCCAAGCACGAGATAAACCTCATGCTTGATGTTCAGCGCTACTACGCGCCGTTGCTAGAGGAAAAAATAGACGCCGCAATTAGGGCGGTGAGCGAAAAGTACAAGAAGCAACTTGCCATCTTCCGAGAAAAAGCCAAAACTGTTGGACTAGAAAATGGCGGCTAAGAAGGGCCCTAAACGGCAGTCCGCGCCTCCAAAAGCGGCGGCTAGCCGAATAATTAGCGCCGCCGACACATCTGGGACTGTCCGCCCAAGTCGGAGTAGCCCGTCAGACGCGACAAGAATTTCTACTGATGACTACGAGTTAGGCGGAACCTACGATGTAGGAACCGAATTAGAACCGGGAAAATATTCAGTCGAGCCTACAAACGGCGTGGTCTCCAGATGGATAAAGCATCATTGGGAAATACTAGCTGGAATAGGCGCTGTGATCGCAACGGTTTTGGTGTTCGCAACCAGACTGGATGCCAAAGTTGATGTTCTAAGTAGCGACGTCAAAGAGGTGAAGACCTCTGTGGATAAGCTAAAAATCGACGCCGTACGTACGAGCACGCAAGTCGAACAGCTGCAACGATCAGTCGGGAGAATTGAAGACCAGCGCACTCAACAAAAACGATGATCCCACGTGCGTCACAGGTGATTCCGGAGTTGGCTTTTATTTCAGCAAACTATTAAACGAAGAGCATGCCGGTATAGATACGAGTCCTTCGCACTTCCATAAATATTCGACATCATGAAAGCCACCTGGAACAACACCGTTATCGCCGAGAGTGACGACACCGTGCTGGTGGAGGGCAACCACTACTTCCCCGAGCACACGCTCAAGCGCGAGTACGTCACCTTCAGCAACCACAAGACCACCTGCCCCTGGAAGGGCGAGGCGCATTACTACGCGCTCATGGTCAACGGCGACATGCTGCCCGACGCCGTCTGGTACTACCCCGAGCCCAAGCCCGAAGCCCATCTGATCCAGGGCCGCGTGGCCTTCTGGAAGGGCGTGAAGATCGAGGAGTGATTTGGCCCGAATCGCTATAGTCCGGATATTGCCCGCCCGTATGGAGTCCGCCATGTCACAAACAGCCGAGTCCCTGAGCCAGCAGGCCGCCCAGTTGCCACCGGCCGAGCGCATGGAGCTGGTCGAGCGCATCCTGGACACGCTGGACACGCCGGACCCGAATCTGGACGCGCTCTGGGCCAAAGAAGCCGAGGACCGGCTGGCCGCCTATCGCCGGGGCGAGATCAGCGCACTGCCGCTGGCCGAGGTGCTGGGCAAGTACACGGTCAAAACCTCAGGCGCATGAATGTCAAGCTGCTGGCGCCCGCCCAGCACGAACTCGACGAAGCCATCGCCTGGTACGCGGCTCAGGCCCCCGGTCTGGGCGATGCCTTCCTGGTCGAGACGCTCAAGACCATTACCCTCATCACCCGTCACCCGCAAGCCTGGCATCCCTTGAGCCCGCAGACACGGCGTTGCCGGCTCAGTCGCTTTCCGTACAGCGTCATCTACAGTGTGGATGGCGATGATCTGCTGGTCATCGCCATTTCTCACCAGCATCGCAAGCCCGGCTATTGGCGGGGTCGGATGCAAACTACGTGACTCCGGCCAAAGCGACTTTCCCATGACCTCCGCTCCCACCAAGATGACCTTCCACGTGGAAACCCGCCGCGTGGACACCCACAGCAGCCGCGCCACCTGCAAGCAGGCCGAGATCGCGCTGGACACCGACCTGGCCGGCAACCCCGCGGCCTTCAACCCGGCCGAGCTGCTGCTGGCCGCGCTCTCGGCCTGCATGGTCAAGGGCATCGAGCGGGTGGTGCCCATCCTGAAGTTCCAGCTGCGCAGCGTGGAGGTGGTGGTGGACGGCGTGCGCCAGGACGTGCCGCCCAAGATGGAGAGCATCCGCTACGAGATCATCGTGGACACGGACGAGAGCGAGCAGCGCCTGGCCCTGCTGCACGAGAACGTGAAGAAGTACGGCACGGTCTTCAATACCGTGGCGCCGGGCACGGACCTGGCGGGCACGCTGCGCCGCAAGTGAAGGCGCGCGCTGTGAGCCGGCTCAGGCTCAGTCCAGAGGCGGCGCCTGCAAGGCTGCCAGGTAGGTCTCCAGCCGCCACCGCTGCTGCTGCTCATGCAGCTGCGGGAGATGGATGGAAAACTCGGCCAGGTCCAGCGCGGCGGCTTCTTCCCGGAAGCGTTCACGCAACGCCATCATCTCGGCACCCAGTTGCGCGCGGGCCCGCTCCACGGCGCGTTGCGCCGCCTGGCGCAGCGCCTCGTCTGAGGGATTCTTGCGCAGGGCTACGGAGGCATTGCGCAGCAGCACCAGCGCACCCTGCACGGAGCCGGCCTGGCCCAGCGCGGCGATCAGGCAGCGGCGGCCGTCGGCGGTGAAATCGATGCTGCGGGTGGCCGGGTTGTCGACGCGCTGCGCGTCGCAGACCCGGTAGCGGGCCTCGTCCTGCTGCTCCTGCGCCTGGCGCCGTGCCAACCATGTGTCGGCCGACGTTGGATGGCCCGCCGTATCGGACCACGCGGGCCCACCCGCGGCCAGCGCGGCGGCAGTGACTAACAGGGCGGTGAACTTCATGATGTGCTCCTCCAGAGGCTTATGGAGGCAGTATGGGCAGCCTGCGCGCATCTGGCATCCCCCCGCGCGTGCGTAGTTCACGCTTCGCTGCGATAGCGATGCGAACTATTACCGCTTTGGCGCGGTGCCGTGGTTTTCTGCAGAAAAGCGGCCGCAGCACGCGCCGCTACCGTGGCTTGCGGCCCGCATCAATAATGGCGGGCATCCACCGCCCCTGCACCATGGCCCGCCGCCCCCACTACCACGTCTACGTCATCGAGCTGTCGAAGGACGTGCTGTTTGAAACCAGGTTCAAAAAGAACAACCCCAACTACGTGGACGGCAAGCCCTGTGTCTACGTGGGCATGACGGGCCTGGACCCGGATGTGCGTTTCGACAAGCACATGGCCGGCATCCAGGCCAACAGCTATGTGACGAAATACGGCCTGCGCCTGCTGCCCGATCTGTACGAGGGCTTCAACCCCATGCGCTACGACGACGCCGTGGACAAGGAAATCGAGATCGGCATCGACCTGCGCTCGGCCGGTTTCGGGGTCTGGCAGGCTTGAGCTGACGAACATCCATGAGCACCTTCACCCTGCGCCCCGTCAACCCGGACGTCTACAGCGTGCACGCACCCGATGGCGTGCACATAGGCAACCTCAAGCGCATCGGCGCGGTCTGGAAGTTCAAGGCCATCGGTTACGACGCCGCGGGCCAGCTGGTCCCCGGGGGCGGGCCCTATACCGACAGGCACAACACCGCGTTCAGTGTGCCGGACGCCAGGGAGCTGAGCGCCAGATTGAACGACCCGCCCCTGGGCTAAGCTCGCGGCCTGATACACAAGGAAGCACCATGAAAAAACTCAAGGTCCAGATCAATCTGGAGATGACCGTGCCCGGCGACTGGGAGCTGGTCCAGACCTCCGAGGGCACGCCCGTGCTGAAGCTGCCCAACGGTCAATTCCTGGACCTGGCGATCGAGCCCCTGTTTGCCGACGACCCCGAAGACACCTGGCGCAGCACGGACAGCGACGAGGCGCTGAACGACATCCTGGACATGGTGGAGAGCGAAGAAGTCAGCTACGAGTTCGTGACGCACTGAGGCCTCTGCCCCTGCGCGGGCGTGAGGCTCAGCGTTTTTTCTCGACCGGGTTGGCCAGGAGCTGCTGAGCCGGGTAGGCCCGCAGGAACTCCCGCGCCTTCTCCACGGGGGCGCCCAGCCAGGCGTCCCAGGCGCCTTCGTTCAGGATGACCGGCATGCTCTTGTCGCTGCCGGGCTGCTGGTAGCGGTGCATCAGGGCGTGGCTGTTGGCGTTCACCGTGAGCAGGGTGTAGCTGACGATGACCTCACCCTCGGCGCCGCTCCAGCGCTCCCACAGGCCGGCCACACCCATGGGCTTGCCGTCCACCCGGGCGATGCGGGTGGGCACGGCCTTGCCGCTGCGCCAGTCGTCCTCCAGGAAGGCCGTCATGGGCACGATGCAGCGCTGCCCGGCCAGCCAGGCCTCGCGGAAGTTGCTGGAGGTGCTCACGGTGTCGGCACGGGCGTTGACCAGCTTGGTGGAGCGCAGCTTGGCGTCCGAGGCCGACTTGACCCAGCGCGGCACCAGGCCGAACTGCCCGGCCACCAGCTCGCGCGGGGCCCGGGACTCTGCCGCCGGCTCCTGGTCCGCCACGGGACGGATGAAGACCCCCGGCTGGCGCGGCCAGATCTCGCGCCCTACGGGCGGCAGGGGGGCGGCCACGTTGAAGGCCTCGGGGTACAGCGCGGCGTTGGACACGCTTTCGTAATGGGAACTCATGCGCGATGCTAGCGCAGTGCGGTCCGGGCAGGCCGGCGACGGGCACGATTCGAGAGTACACCCCATGTTCATGGGAAGCCCGGGCGGCCGCTTGCTGGCACCATGCGTCTCTCCCCGGATCTTCTCCCTGTGCCATGATGGAAATCGCCATGACCATGAATGAACTCGCCTTCAGCGCCGCGGCCGAGCGCAACAAGCAGCCCATCCTGGAGGTGCTGCGCACGCTGCTGCCCGAGGAGGGCCATGCGCTGGAGATCAGCTGCGGCACGGGCCAGCACGTGGCCTGGTTCGCCGCGCACCTGCCGCTGTGGACCTGGCAGCCCACGGACCTGACGGCCGATCTCTTTCCCGACATCATGGTGCGCATCACCGAGGCGCGGCTGGTCAACGTGCAGCCGCCGCAGCTGCTCAACGTGCTGTCCGACGCCTGGCCCATCGGGCACGAGCCGCAGGACCTGATCTACAACGCCAACATGCTGCACATCGCACCCTGGGCCTGCTGTGCCGGGCTGATGCGCGGCGCGGCGCGCCTGCTGGCGCCGGGCGGGCGGCTGGTGACTTACGGTCCCTATCTGGAGGACGAAGTACCCACTTCGGAGGGCAACCTGAAGTTCGATGCCACGCTGCGCGCGCAGAACCCGGACTGGGGCATCCGGCGCCGCGAGGACGTGGAAGACCAGGCACGCGCTGCCGGCCTGCGGCTCGCGGTACGCCACAGCATGCCGGCCAACAACCTGCTGCTGGTCTGGCAACGGTCCGACTGACACCCGGCGGGCGCTGTCCGTTCGGCGTAAGCACGCCACCGATAATGAAAGAGTGGAAACTACAGAATTCGTCGTCTGGTCCGCCATGCTGGGAGCTCTGCTGACCCTGGCGGCGGTGGCCACGGCCAATGCCCTGGCCACCCGCAACATCAATTCCCTGCGGTACCTGGTGTTCGTGGTCGTCACCGGCGCCAGCAGCCTGGTGCGCACCGGCCTGCCCGAGACGCTGTTCCCCGGCCTGCCCGAGGACTGGCTGAACCTGCTCAAGGTCTGCACGGGGCCGCTGAGTGCGTCCCTGGTGCTGTATTACCTGGGGATCTGGCTGGGCGGCGCCGAGGTGGATCCGGTCACGCACCGCCTCACCACCTGGGGCTCCACCGCCATGCTGCTGACGGCGCTGCTGCTGGGCGCCCTGCTTCTGGCCGGCGCGGACATCCACCAGATGCTGCATGCCACCGCGGTCGCCACCGTGATCGCCGTGCTGCTGGGCCTGGCCACATCGATCCGGGCGGCGCTGCTGGGCGACCCGCTGGCCCCCTGGGTGGTGCTGGCCGGTATCTGCCTGGTCATCGAGGTGCTGGGGCTGTGGGTGCGCAGCCTGAACGTGCGGGGCTTCGGCCTGGGCACCTGGATCCTGACGGCGGTGTGCACGGTGGCCTATTTCCTGGTCGGCTCCATCGTGGTCATCAAGCGCATCCGGCAAAGCCGGGAGCTGGACCGCCTGGCCTCGCTGCAGGCCCGCACCGACCCGGCCACGGGCCTGCCCACCGGCTCCCTGCTGCTGGCCGAGGTGGCGCACACCTTCTGGCGCACGGCCCGCCTGAACGGTGAATGCACGGTGGTCTGCCTGCGCCTGAACCATCTGTATGCGCCCGCTGAAGCGGGCGGGCCGCAGGCGGAGCAGCAGATCCTGGCGGGCATGGCCGCGCGCATCCGCCGCGCGGCCGGTTTTCGCTGCGTGGTGGGGCTGTACCACCCGCGCTGTTTCGTGGTGGTGATCTCCGCCTTCCAGCGCCGCCAGTACGTCAGCCTGACGGTGACGCGCCTGCGCGCCCTGGCCACGCAGCCCCTGCCCGTGGTGGGCCCGGACGGCAGCACCCGGGATTTCTGGCCGCGCCTGGGCCTGGGGGTCGTCACGCTCAACGCGGCCCACGCCGACCCCATGGACGTCATCAACGATGCCGAGCGGCTGGCCCTGGGGCCGCCCACCCGGGACGGCATGCCGGAAGACGAGATCATGACCATCCCCGGCAACAGCCTGGGCATCACCACGAGACCGGCCGCGCTCTGAGCCGCCGGGTCCCCCCGGGGCTACCGCCTGCCGGCCCACGGCCCGCTGCTGCGGTTTTCATAGCAACGATTCTTCTGCGGCTTGCCAATTCCTTCACGCTGCAGCCTCGCCAGGGCGTGGCCGAATGACGATAATCGGCGCATGAACATGGCAGAGCACACCGTCTGGGCCGTCATGACCGGCGGGCTGTTGTCGCTGGTCCTGCTGGCCGGCGCCGATACCGTGGTGACACGCACCCTGGGCGCCGTGCGCAACATGCTGCTGATCTTCGCAATCAGCAGCGCCTGCATCTTCCTCTCCGGCCTGCCCGAGACGCTGTTCCCCGGCCTGCCGGTGCGCCTGATGATGGCGCTCAAGGCCGGCTTCGGCCTGCTGAGCAGCGCCCTGGGCTTGCGCCTGCTGGGCATCTGGACCGGCGGTGACCGCGAAGACCACCTGATCTACCGCCTCACCGTCTGGGGCGCCTACGGCATGCTGATCGCGTCGATGGTGATGGCGGTGCTGGCCACACTGGTGCCGGTCCAGGACTTCCACGGCCTGCTGATGCTGACGGCGGGCCTCAACGCGATAGCGGTGGTGCTGTGCATGGTGATCGCCGTGCGCGCCGCCGTGCTGGGTGACCCGCTGGCGCGCTGGCTGGTGCTGGCCTGCCTGCTGCTGACGGCCCTGATGGCAGGCCTGTACCTGCATGTGCTGAAGGTGCCGGGCCTGGGCCTGGGCTCGCGCATCCTCACCGCCAGCAGCGCGGTGCTGTTCGTGCTGATCGTGATGGTGCTGATCATCGTGCGCAACCGGCAACTGCGCCAGCTGGCGCGGCTGTCGCGCCTGGAGATGGGCTGGGACCCGGTCACCGGCCTGCCCACCGGCGCCAAGCTGCTGAGCGAGGTGGAACACGCTTTCTGGCGCACCGGCCGACTGCACGGCCAGTGCATCGTGGTGGGCCTCTACCTGAGCAATCTGTACGAACTGGGCGATACGCTGGGCCGCGCCAGCGACCACCAGATCCTGGCCGCCACGGCCGCACGCATCCGCCGCGCCGCCGGCTTTCGCTGCGTGGTCGGCGTCTACCACCCGCGCTGTTTCATCGTGGTGTTCTCCATCGACCGCAAGCGCACCTTCAACGATGCCATCATCGCCCGCCTGCTGGGCCTGGTGACGCAGCCGCTGCAGGTGGTGGGCAACAAGGCACAGCGCCTGCCCTTCGTGCCGCAGGTGGGCATCGCCCTGCGCACGGTGCTGCCCGACCAGGCCGTGCCGCAGGAGGTGATCGACGCGGTGGAGCACGAAGCCATGGAGCAGGTGCGCCGGCCTGTGGCCGCCGACGACCGGGTCGACACGGCCTGGTGAACCGGCCGGCAAAGCCCCGGGGCGGGAAACGTGAATAAATCACGAAACACAGGCCCTGCGGCCGCCCCATAATCGCGGGATGCCCATTTCCGAAGTTGCCGTCTGGTCCGCCATGCTGGGGGGTCTGCTGACCCTGACCTCCTTGAGCCTGGCCGACGTCCTGCTCAACCGCAAGCTGGGCTCGCTGCGCAACCTGCTGTTCGTGGTGATTGCCGGGACGAGCTGCGTGGTGATGACCGGCCTGCCCGAGGCGCTGTGGCCCCAGCTCTCCATGAAGCTGCTGCAGGTGCTCAAGGGCAGCCTGGGGCCGCTGGCCGGCGCCCTGGCCCTGTACTACCTGGGCATCTGGATGGGCGGCAGCCGCGAGGACCGCACGGTCGGCCGCATCACCACCTGGGGCGCCGGCGCCCTCTTCCTGGCCGCCATCGTGCTGGCCGTGCTGGTGGCGCGCACCCCCTCCGGGGACTTCCCGCAACTGCTGCTGGCCACGGCCATCGTCAACATGGCCGCAGCGGTGCTGGGCCTGATCGCCACCCTGCGCGCCGCCACCCTGGGCGACCCGCTGGCGCGCTGGATGGTGCTGGCCTGCCTGCTGCTGGCGGGCCTGGTGACCGGCCTGTACCTGCGCGGGCTGAACGTGCCGGGTTTCGGCCTGGGCACCTGGATCGTCACGGCCGTGCTCACGGTGCTGTATTTCCTGGCCTGCAGCGTGCTGGTCTTCGTGCGCAACCGCCAGCAACGCCAGCTCACGCGCCTGTCGCGCCTGCAGGTCGGCGCCGACCCGGCCACCGGCCTGCCCACCGGCTCGGTGCTGCTGTCCGAGGTGGAGCATGCCTTCTGGCGCACGGCCCGGCTGCACGGCAACTGCACCGTGGTCTGCCTGCACCTGGGCAACCTCTATGAGCTGGGCCAGGCAGCCGGCCACGGGGTGGAACACCAGATCCTGGCGGCGATGGCTGCGCGCATCCGCCGCGCGGCAGGTTTCCGCTGCGTGGTGGGCCTGTACCACCCGCGCTGTTTCGTGGTGGTGATCTCCACCGACGCGCACGATTCCTTCGTGAGCGAGACGGTGGCCCGCCTGCGCTCCACCGTGGGCCGGCCGCTGATGGTGGTGGGGCGCGACCAGAGCCGCCACGATTACACGCCCCAGCTGGGCGTGGGCATCGTCACGCTGACGCATCCGTCCGATGCCGTGCCGCTGGACGTGCTCAACGAGGCCGAACGCCAGGCCCTGGGCACGGAAGGCGGCAGCACCACCACGCCGCCCTCCGTCCAGCCCTCCCAGGACACGATCGACACCGCCTGGTAAGAGCCTGTTCACGGTCTCGCAGGGGCCGCGGCGCGGATAATGCCGTGCCATGAGCTTCATCACACCTCTTTTCCCCCTGGGCTGGACCCACTACCTGCTGGGCGGCCTGCTGATCGGCCTGGGCACGTCCCTGCTTTTTCTTTTCACCGGCCGCATCGGCGGCATGAGCACGGTGTTTTCCAGCAGCTGGTCCTGGCTGGTCCACCGGCCGTTTTTCCAGCAACCGCGTTTCGTGGACAGCCGTGGCTGGCGTCTAGTCTACGCGGCCGGGCTGATCGTCGGCGCGCTGGTGTGGTGGCTGGGTTTTGCCGGTGGTGCCGCGCAGGACACGCAGGTGCCGGCCTGGCAGCTGGGGCTGGGCGGTTTTCTCGTGGGTTACGGCGCGCGGCTGGGCAATGGCTGCACCTCGGGCCACGGCATCTGCGGCCTGGGTTCGCTGCAACTGCCTGCGCTGGGCGCGGTGCTGACCTTCATGGCCACGGCCTTCCTGACGGCCAACCTGGCGGCGAGGTTCCTGTGATGCAGACCAGCAAGTTCAAGAGCGCGCTGGCCACGCTGGCGGCGGGCGCCCTGTTCGGCTTCGGCCTCTCGTATTCCACCATGGTGAAACCCGAGGTGGTGCTGAGCTTCCTGCGCTTCCAGGACGGGGGCCTGATGCTGGTGCTGGGGGGCGCGGTGCTGGTGACGCTGCTGGCTTACCAGGTGCTGCCCCGCTTCATCAAGCGCCCGCTGCTGGGCGGCTACTTCCACACCCATCCCAGCAACTGGAACCGCGATACCGCCATGGGTGCCGCGCTGTTCGGCGTGGGCTGGGGCCTGTGCGGCGTGTGCCCCGGCCCGGCAATTGCCGGCCTGGGCACGGGCAACTGGGACCTGCTGTGGGCGCTGGGCGGCATCGCCCTGGGTGCACTGGCGCAGGGGCTGCGGGCCCGGGCCTGAACCCGCAGCCATCGCCTGGGTGACAGCGGCGCGGGCCGGCTGCAGGCATGCTGGGGCCTTCATAAGGAAACGCCATGAATGCCCCTGCGACCCGTTTCTGCGTCAGCCGCACTGACCTGCACACCACCCGCCTGCTGCCCGACCCCGACGCCCCGGCCGCACGGACCCTGGCCGAGGGCGAAGTCCGCCTGCGGGTGCAATCCTTCGCGCTGACGGCCAACAACATCACCTACGCCGCCTTCGGCGACAAGATGAAGTACTGGCAGTTTTTCCCCAGCGGGGCCGAGGGCTGGGGCTGCATTCCGGTCTGGGGCTTTGCCGAGGTGGTGGAGTCGCGTAACGCGGACGTGGCCACCGGCCAGCGCGTCTATGGCTACCTGCCCATGGGCCACCACCTGGTGGTGCAGGCAACCCGCGTGAACCCGCGTGGTTTCATGGACGGCGCAGCACACCGGCGCGAGCTGGCCTCGGTCTACAACCAGCTGGTGTACTGTGCCGCGGACCCGGCCTACGACCCGGCGCTCGAAGGCCAGCAGGCCGTGCTGCGGCCGCTGTTCACCACCTCCTTCCTGATCGACGATTTCATGGCCGAGCAGGATTTTTTCGGTGCGGACCAATTGCTGCTGTCCAGCGCATCGAGCAAGACGGCCTACGGCACGGCCTTCTGCCTGGCGCGCCGCAGCGGTGGCCCCACGGTGCGCGGACTCACCTCGGCCGGCAACCTGGACTTCACGCGCGGGCTGGGTTGTTATGGCGAGGTGCTGCGCTACGAGGATGTGACGACCCTGGACCCGGACCTGCCCACGGTCTACATCGACTTCGCGGGTGATGCCGGCCTGCGCCGCGCGATCCACGGGCATTTCGGCCCGGCCTTGAAGTACAGCTGTTCGGTCGGCGGCAGCCACTGGGAAGCGCTGGGCGGGGCCGGCGGCCTGCCCGGGCCGCGGCCCGAGCTGTTTTTCGCCCCGGCCCAGGGCAAGAAGCGCAGCGCACCACCGCCCGAGGGCTGGGGCGCGGCGGGTTTCGAAGAGCGCCTGGGTGAGGCCTGGGCGGCCTTGATGCGCAAGGTGAACGACCCCGCGCACCCCTGGCTCGTGATCCACACCGACCGGGGCGCCGAGGCCCTGAGCGCGGCCTACCAGCAACTGCTGGCCGGGCGCAGCGATCCGCGCACCGGGCTGATGCTGACGTTGTAAGACCCGTCAGGGCTTGATGGCCGGCGGCAACTCGGCCTTGGTCAGCAGCTTGCGGATGTCGAGCAGCTTGACCCGCAGACGGCGGTGGTTGGCCGGGCCGGTGCGCAGCAGCATCTTCTGCCCCGCGGCCAGGGACTGCAGCCGCTCGTCGGCGAACTCGTAGCGGGTCCAGGGACGCTCGGAGGCGATGGGGCCCTTCACGTCCACCAGGGCCACGGCCAGCGGGCCTTCGACCACCGGGGTGCTCAGCAGCTGGTCGATGACAGCGACCAGGCGGTCGTTGAAATAGGCCTTGGGATAACCCAGCTCCACATAAGCCTGCTGGAACAGGGGGTAGAGCGCGGCATACAGCTGCACGGCCTTGCGGCTGTCCACCGATTCGATGAACTGCACCAGGGGCACGTAACGCTGCCCGTTGTCGGGGTTGATGATCTCGCCCTCGCCCTGCTTGAGCGTGGCAAAACGCCCGGAGGTAGGGTGCACGGGCCACATGCTGGGGGCGGCGTGCTCGCGGCCCAGGTTGTCCACGGTGGCAACCGCGCGGCGCACGAAGCTCTCCAGCAGCACGAAAGTCTGCACGTTCTTGCGGCCCACCAGGGCGTTGAGCTCCTGCTGCAGGCGTGCGTCGGACTGGCCCAGGGCGGGCAGGGGCTTGGGCGCCGGCTCGACGGTCTCGATGGCCTGCACCGGATGGCGGATGGGGTCGTTGGACGGCACGGGCGTGACCGTGAGTTCGGCGGCGCCGCTGACGGGCCGGGTGATGGGCACCGGCTGGGGCACGGGCGGGGCCGGCTGGGGCCAGACCAGCCAGGCGATGAGACCGACCAGCGCGACGGTGACCAGGAAGGCCAGGGCGATTCTGCTGCTTCTGTTCATGGGAGAAGACCAAGGCAGGGTTGGGAGAAGGCCATGCTAGCACCAGGCCACGGCGGCACCAAGAGATGTGCGTGTCCAGTTGTAAAGACAGCGGCTTTCTGGCTTACCATGCAGGGCACCGGTGCCGGGACGGCACCACAACCCATGGAGGACCGTATGGCCAAAGGTGAACAGCGCAGCAACAAGATGGCAAAGAAACCGAAGAAAGACACTTCGCCGCCCAAGACATCCACCTCCGACCGCCCGATGCCGCCGGTCACCGCCGTCATCCCGCGCGGCAAGGACAAGAACAAGTAAGCCCGGCGGGCGGGCCGCGCCTCAGCGCTGCCGGGCGTTGGGCGGCAGCCACATCACCACGCTCCACTGCAGCGGGTTGAGGGAGCGGCTCTGGTTGGCGACGAGCAGGCCATTGGGCAGTCGCCAGTGCAGCTTGTCGTCGCGGATGCGGGGTTCGCCGTAACGCGCCACCAGGCGCATGCGCTGCCCCACGTGACGCCACCAGGGCACCTGCACGATGGCCGTGACCAGCCGCCCCTTGTTGAAAAACATCGCCAGGCCCAGGGCCGGATTGTCGTCGGCCCGGCTCAAGGCCGCATAACAGACACGCTCACCCAGGCCGTTGGCCTCGCGCGATTCGGAGATGCAGTTCAGCGGCACGCCGGCGAAGTGCTGGCGCACGGCGGCTTCGTCCATGTCGGCGGACAGCAGCTCGTAACGCATGCTGGTCTCGGGGGCCGCCTCGCGCAGGTACTGCTGGTACACATGCAGCCGCGGGTAGTTGAGCAGGAACACCAGGACCCCGAGGATGACCAGCACCGCCAGCGTGTTCTTCAGCAGAAAACCGAATTCCTTCAGCATGTGTGTTGGCCTCCCACCAACTGCAGGGCCTGTGGCCCCTGTTTTTTGATCTGTCCATGTCTGACGCCCGCCACTCTACTACGGGCGCAAGGGGTCTCAGGCCGGTGCACTGATGGCGTGGACCACCTTGGTGTAGGGGTGGGGCTCGCCCTCGACCCACCAGTTGGCCCAGTAACGGCCGCCGCCACCGGGCGCGTCCGGCTGCAGGGTGAGGAAGTTGCGGCCGGCCATGATGCAGCGGCGGGTGCCGGGAAACTCCAGCATGCGGGTGCTGATGCCGCGATCGATCTGCTCGGCGTGCCGGGCCACATGCTCCAGCACGAACACCTCGGTCGCCGTCGAGGTCGGGTGCACGATGGCGCTGCTGGTGAGCTGATTGATGACACGCGCGTGGCCAGCGCTGCCGTCTTCGCGTGTGGACTCGATGACCCCCAGCGCGGCCACATGCACGTCGCCGGAAAGGATGGTGACACGCACGCCTGCGGCGGCAGCCTGCAGCAGGCGATGGATGAGGCGCAGGCGCTCGGCCCGGTGCGGCCGGCTGCTCCAGTGGTCGCGCAGGTCGTCCTCCATCTCCTGCTGACCGGGCAATACGCCCAGCACCGTCTCGATCAACTCCAGGTTGGGATGCACCACGGGGATGCTGCTCATGACGAAGAGGTGTTTCAAACCGCCCGCGGCCTCCTGGGCGGCCAGCCAGCGGTAGACGGCGTCCCAGCTCTTCGGGCTGAGCACCTGCTCGGGCTGCAACACCCCGCCTTGCGGGTCGCCCGAACTGGGGCGACGCTCGCTGCGCATGTCCAGCACCAGCAAGCCCAGCCCGCCGATGCGCCAGGCGCTGTTGTGGTGGTCCTGCCCCGGCAGGGTGGCCGGGGGCAAGCCGCCGATGGCCTGGCGCTGGAACAGGGCAAAGGCACTGCGCGCCACCTCGAAGATGCCCTGGTAGACCGGGCAAGCGTGCTGCGCCTGCGGGTAGGAACCCCAGCCGTCCAGGATGTCGTGGTCGTCCCACATCATCACCGTGGGCAGGCGGGCCAGCATGGTGGCCACCTCGGGCTGGGACCAGCGTTCCAGGTAGAGCTGGCTGAAATAGGCTTCGACCTTGCGGCGCAGGGTGGCGTTGAAGCCGGCCTTGAGCCGCTTGTCCCAGGGCAAGGCGCTCCAGGCCTTGAGTTCGGGGATGAGGACCCACATCGCATCGCTGTAGACCTGGTCGCCGCCGAGCAGCAGCAGGTGCAGGGGGCCGTAGCGCTGGCTGTCCACGCGGTCCTCGCCCGCGTGCAGGCGGCCCAGGCGGGCCCACAGGGCGTTGGGCTGCGGGACCTTTTTCATGAGGGTCGGATCGGAAAAGCCGTTGCACGAAGCGTAGGCCAGGGCCGGCGGGGTGTCGCGCGCCGGCACGCAGAAACCGTGCTGCTCGCCGCCGATGCTGTAGGCCACGTCCTGCTCTGCCGCGGTCTGGACTACGGCGAATTCGAAGCGCCAGGCCGTGCAGGCGCTGCCCGGCACCGGGGCCTGGCTCAGCTGCACCGGCCGCCCGCCGGCGGTGAGCGCGGGCGCCGCGTCGGCGCTGTCCTGCACCCACAGGGCACTCACGCGCCACTGGCCTGCATCGCAGCCGAGGAATTGCAGGACCGGACCGAGTCGTTTCATGGCGTCTCCCTGTTTCGAGTTCGCGCGAGCTTAGCCGCTCAAGCCTGGGCCGTCATCCCCTGAACGTGGGAGGTGTCGCCATGACGCACAATCTTTCCCTATCACCCTCCTGGGAGCGATCTGCGATGAAGTACGCCCTTGCCCTTATCTGCAGCCTGCTGCTGGCGACCACCGCCCGGGCCGAGAACCCGCGCTGCATCGCCGAGTTCGAGGCCGAATCGGCACGCATCCAGCGCGAGGCCATGGCCCGCGCCCCGGCGCCGGGCAGCGATCAAGAGACGCAACGGCAGTTCATGGCGCCCATCCATGCCGCGCTGGAAGCCGCAGGAGCAAAGGCTCGCGCCTGCGAGGAAGCCAGCCGGCCCAGGCCTGGCAGCCCGGCCGCGCAGGCCGCCACAGCCCGCGCACAGCAGTGCACGGATACGGCGCAGCGGGAACTCGATCAGATCAAGCTGCCGCCCAGACCCAGCTTCGAGCAGCAGCGTGCCTACCGCGAGGCGGAGACCCGCATCCTGGACGCCCGCATGGACTGCCTGCGCCGGGCGCGCTGAGGAAAATCCTTCGATCAGCCCAGCGCGCGGAACATGGTGCGCCGGGTGTTGGTGAAGTGCGGGCGCACGATATCGCTCCAGGCCGTGCCGCGCACGGCCAGCCAGGGCGGCGAGCCCAGCACCTGCTCGGACACCAGGTCATAACAGGCCAGCGAGAGCGGGCCCTGGTCGTGGTTGTAATAACGCTGGGCCAGGATGCAGCCCGGCACGGCGGCCAGGCCGGGCATGTGCTCCTGGTCGTACCAGCGCTCCAGCTCGGCCTGCCAACCCGCTTCCGGGTCCGTCTCGACCACGTAGTGGAAAACCGGGAGTTCCCCGTCGGCATGGCCCGGCGCGGTGAAAACCTGCTGCAGGCGCGCGACGCGGATGTCGCGCGCCGCCGGGATGCGCCTCTCCAGCGCAGCGGCCAGGGGCGGCAGGGCTTCTACGCCGAGCTGGGTGCGCTGCGGCAGGCGCGCGTAGAGATAGGTGGTCCCGTCCGGCGCACAGGCCAGGCGCTGCAGGTGCAGCCCGCTGTCGGCGCACAACTGGGCCGCGGCTGCGGCCAGACGCTCCGTGGGCGCCGGCGCCAGCGTGAACTGCAGCAGCAGGCAGTCGGTCGGCTTGGAGGCCATGTTCAATGTCCGATCTGCAGCGCCACCAGGAAACGCGACACCATGTTGTAGGCCGCGGCCGTGGCCACCAGGTCGATCTGGCCCTGGGCATCGAAGTGCTGCTTCACCTCGTCGTACAGCGCCTGCGGCACATCGATGTCGCGTGTCATGGCGTCGGTCAGGCGCAGCGCCACACGCTCGGCCGGCGACAGGGGCAGGTCGGCCGCCAGCGGCACGGCGCGCAGGCCATCGATGACCACCTGCGAAACACCGGCATTCAGCGCGTGCGGCACATGGGCGTCGAACTCGTAGGGCGCGCGATTCAGCACGGCCACGCGCAGGATGACGAGCTCGCGCAGGGCGGCGGGCAGGCTGTTGCGGTTGCGCACGGCCGAGAGCATCTGCTCCCAGCCGTGGGCGATGGGCGGGCTGTTGAGCAGCACTTGGTACAGCGGCGAGATGCGGCCGCGCTCGGCCTGGATCTGCGCCTCCTGGGCGGCGAGTTCGGGCCGGGTGCTGGGGATGACGGGAGCGATGCGCATGGGTCGGTGAAATCTCAGTCGGGTTTGATGTTCTTGGCCTTGACCACGCGGGTCCACTTGGCGGTGTCGTTCTTCAGCAGTGTGGCCAGCTGGGCCGGTGTGGACGGCGCGACTTCGGCGCCGGAAGCCTGCAGCCTGGACTTGACGGCCTCGTGCCCCAGGGTGCGGCGCACCGCCTGGTTCACGCGATCGATCTCGGCCGCGGGTGTGCCCTTGGCGGCGAACAGAGCGTACCAGTTGTCGGAGTCCACGCCGCTCACGCCCATCTCCTCGAAGGTCTTGACCTCGGGCAGCAACGGATGGCGCTTGGTCGCCGCCAGGCCGATGGCCTTGAGGCGGCCGCCCTTGATGTGGCCGATGAGGCCGGGGATGTCGCCGAAGAAGCCGTGCACGTGGCCGGCGATGACGTCGTTGATGGCCGGTGCGGCGCCCTTGTAGGGGATGTGCATGAGGTTGATCTTCGCGGCGTCGTTGAGCAGCTCCATGGCCAGGTGCGGCACGCTGCCGGTGCCGGAGGAGGCCATGCTCAGGGGCTTGCCCGGGTTCTGGCGGCTGGCGGCGACGAATTCGGCGCCGCTGTTGTAGGGCGCGTTGGCAGCGACCACCAGCACCTCGACGTTGTTGACCACCCCGGACACCGGCGTCAGGTCACGCTGCGGGTCGTAGGAGAGTTTGTCGTAGAGCGCGGGGTTGATGGCGACCGCCCCCACGCTGGTCAGCCACAGGGTCTGGCCGTCGGGGGCCGAGCGCGCGACGTACTCCGCGGCGATGGCGCCATTGGCGCCGGCCTTGTTCTCGACGATGACCTGGTGGCCCAGTTCCTTGCCCAGCTGTTCACCCAGGGTGCGGGCCACGAAGTCCACCGGGCCGCCGGGCGGGAAGGCGACGATGATGCGGGTGACCTTGGCCTGCTGGGCCAGCGCCGCCCCCGCAAAAAGCAGAGGGGCGCAGGCCAGGGCCAGCAGGCCGGCGCGACGGACGAGGTGATGGGATTTCATGGCGGTCTCCTTGTAGTGAAACTCTGGGGCTCAGTCGCAGCGCACGGACATGCCGCCGTCGACCACGATTTCGGTGCCGGTGACAAAACGCGATTCATCACAGACCAGGAAAAGCGCGGCGTTGGCCGTGTCGCGCCCGTCGCCCATGAAGGGCAGCGGGATGCGCGACTGGCGCTGCTGCAGCAGGGCCTCGACGTCGCCACCCGCGCGCTGGCCGGCCAGCCGCACCTCGACCATAGGCGTGTGCAGCTGGCCGGGCACCACGGTGTTCACGCGCAGGCCCTGCTTGGCGTACTGCACGGCCAGCACGCGCGAAAACTGGATCACACCGGCCTTGGTGGCCGCGTAGGCGATCTGTGCGGCACCGGTCCAGCGCAGGCCCGAGGTGGAGGAGATGTTGACGATGGCGCCCGCCCCCTGCGCCAGCATGTGCGGGATGACGTGCTTGCAGCTCAGGAAGACGCTTTTGAGGTTGTGGTCGATCTGCGCATCCCAGACCTCCTCGCTCATTTCCACCGGGCCGCCCTTGGCCGAGCCGCCCACGTTGTTGACCAACACGTCGATGCGGCCGAACTCGCTCATGCAGCGCGTCACGGCCTCGGCGATGGCCGCGCTTTGCGTGACGTCGCAGCCGAGACCGATGAAGCGCCCGCCGGCGGCGGTGACCAGGCGCTCGGTCTCGGCCATGCGTTCGAGGTCACGGTCCAGGCCGAAAACACACGCGCCCTCTTCGGCGAAGCGCACGGCGATGGCGCGGCCATTGCCCCAGCCGGGGCCGACCGAGCCGGCACCGGTGACGAAGGCGACCTTGCCGGCGAGGCGGCCGCTGGGGGAAGTGGAAGTCTTGTTCATGGATTCAGTGCTCGAAGCGGTAAAAGGCCTGCGGGTTGCGCACGAGCAGGAGCTCGCGTTGCGCGGCTTCGGGGGCGATGCGTGCCAGCGCGTCCACCAGGGCGCCGTCGTCGGGCACATGGGTGTGGTTGGGGTGTGGCCAGTCCGTGCCCCAGAGGCAGCGATCCGGGTAGCTCTCCAGCAGCAGGCGGGCCAGGGCCACGCCCTGCTCATAGGCCGGCGCCGCGGTAGGCTTTGAATCGATGCGGTCGATGCCGCTGAGCTTCACATGGAACAACGGGTTCGCAAGCAAGGCGTGCAGGGCTGCGAAGTCGGCATGGCCCGCCCCGAGCGTGGCGTCGACCCGGCCCATGTGGTCGATCACCACGGGCACGGCGCTGCGCGCCAGCACCGGCCCCAGGCCGTGCACCAGGCTGCTCTCGAAATGCACCTGCAGGTGCAGGCCGGCAGCCTTCAGTCGCGGCGTGAGCGCCACGACCTCGTCCACGCTGGCTGCAGCGCTCAGGTGCTTCATGAAGTTGAAGCGCACGCCGCGAAAACCCACGCCGGCCAGGCGCTGCAGTTCGCTGTCGGCCACGTTGACGGGCACCAGGGCCACACCGAGGTAGCGCCCCTGCCCGGCCTGGATCGCGTCCTCGACCACGCGGTTGTCGAAACCGTGCACGGCCGACTGCACGATCACGCAGCGGCTGACGCCCAGCTGCTCGTGCAGGGCAAACAACGTTTCCTTGGGCGCATCCACCGGCGTGAAGTTGCGCCCGGGCGCATAGGGAAAACGGCTGGCTGGGCCGAACACGTGCACGTGGGCATCGCAAGCGCCGGGAGGCAGCTGCAAGGTGGGCCGGGAGGGCTGGGTCTGGTAGGTCTGGACGAGCGTCTGGAGATTGGGCATGTCGCTGATTGTGGTGCGGCACCGCCGCTTTCAGTTCAACTATTGGTCAATATCAGCTATCCGTAGAATGCATGTCATGGACCTGACCCGCCTGCAGTATTTCGTGGCTGTGGCAGAGGCCGGCAGCTTCAGCCGCGCCGCCGCCGCCCTGCACATGTCGCAGCCGGCGCTGAGCCGGCAGGTGCTGCTGCTGGAGGAAGAACTGGGACAGCGCCTGTTCGAGCGCACCGGCCGCGGCGCGCAGGCCACCGAATCCGGCACGGCCTTGCTGGCGCATGCGCGCGGCATCTTCGACCTGGCCGAGCGCGCCCGAGTGGACATGCGCGAGCGCCAGGCCAGCCCGCGCGGCCGCCTGACCGTGGGCCTGCCGCCGCGCCTGGCCCACGTGCTGACGGCCGACCTGGTCGAACGCTTCCACGCGCAGTTCCCCGAAGCCACCATGACCGTGGTGGAAGGACTGAGCATCCGCCTGCGTGAATGGCTGGTGGCCGGGCGCATCGACGTGGCCCTGGTCTTCGATCCACCGCCCTCACCCCAGATGCAGCAGGAGACCCTGCTGCGCGAACCGCTGGTGCTCATCAGCGTGCAGCCCCTGCCCAAGCGCATGCGGCTGGCCGACGTGGCCCAGCGCCCCCTGGTCATGCCCAGCGGCCCCAATGCCCTGCGCCAGCTGCTGGAGCAGCACACGCGCCCGCGCGGCCTGCCCTTGAAACTGGTGGCCGAAGTGGATTCGGTGCAGACGGTGCTCTCGCTGGTGGCACGTGGTGTGGGCGACACCGTGCTGCCGCTGGGCGCGACCAAGGCCTGGACCTACCCGCAGGCCCTGCAGGTGGCCGCCATCCACAGCCCGGCCATGCGCAACCAGCTGGTGCTGGCTGTGCCCACGGCCCGGCCGGCCACGCGCCTGAGCCGCTATGCCGCGCAAGCGCTGCGCGAACTGGTGTCGGCGCACTTCCAGACGCCGGATCTGTAAGAAATCCGCGCGGCAGACAGACTAGAGTCTGTTCATACGGATCTTCTCGATGCTGCCCTACCCCCTTGCCCTACGACTGACCCTGCTGTGCGCACTGCTGCCTGTGGGCCTGCAGGCCAGCACGCTGACACTGACGCCGGCCAGCCCGGCCTGTGGCGTCATGGCCGTGGCGCAGGCCCCGCTGCCGCCGGCCGCGCAGCAACGACTGCCGCAAAGCCAGGCTGCCTTAGGAGCACGCGACATCGCCTGGGCCTGGCTGGGCTCGCCCACGGCGCGCTACCCGCATGCGGCCCTGGGCTCGACGCTGCATGCCGCCAGCCTGCAGGTGCTGCCGGCCACGGCCCACGCGCAGTTGTTGACCTACACGTTGCCGCTGCAGCGGGTGTTCGAGGACCGCGTGCCGCGGCTGGCCGACCTGGACGGCGACGGGCGTGACGAGATCATCCTGGTGGAGGCCGACGCCCTGCGCGGCGCGGCGCTGGTGGTGTTCGGCCTGCGCGATGGCACGCTGGTGGAACTGGCCCGCGGCCCCCATGCGGGTTCGACCTTCCGCTGGCTCAATCCGGTCGGTGTGGCCGATTTCGACGGCGACGGCCGCCTCGACCTGGCCAGCGTGACCACCCCCCACATCGGCGGCGTGCTCACCCTGCACCACTATCGCCCGCCACGCCTCGAACCCTATGCACGCGCCACCGAGGTCTCCAACCACCGCATGGGCGAACTGGAGCAGCAACTGGCGGTGGTCGTGACGCAGCCGGGCCAGCGACCGGCGATCCTGATCCCCGACATGCAGTTGCAGATGCTGCAGGCCCTGCGCTGGGATGCCCCGGGGCAATGGACCGAACTGGCCCGCCCCCTGGCGCTGCCCGCGCGCGCCGAGCGTTTCACGCCGCTGGACGGCGCAGGCTGCCTGCGGCTGGCCGACGGCAGCTGGTGGCACGTGACGCTGGCGCCCTGACCACCGAAGCGGTCTGATCCGCTCAAACGGCCCGCGCCCCCAGCGTGCGCAGCCTGTCCTGCCACTTGCGCACGCCGGCCTCACCCAGCCGGTCCACCATGCCGATCAGCGTATCGCGCACCGGCGAGATACCGACGAAGCCCAGGATGTTGCGCTTGAGCAGACCCACGCCACGAGCCCGGAACACCCAGCGGTAGATCAGGGCCGGCATGCCCATGGTGACGACGATGCGCGCGCTGCGGCCCTTGAGGCCCTTGAAGATGAAGGGGTTGCTGGCGCGCTCGGCCGCATCGCCCTTGAAGGCAAAACCCGGGCGCGCCACCTGCTCCAGGAAACCCTTGAGCAGGGCCGGCATGTCGCCCAGCCAGAGCGGGAACACGATAAGCAGGTGCTGGGCCCAGGCGATCTCGTCCTGCGCGGCCTGCAGGCCAGCGGGCAACGCCGCATGCTCCCACTCCTGCTGGCTGCGCAGCAGGGGAAAGTCGAGTCTGGCGATCTCCACGATGTGCACCTCGTGGCCGGCCTGGCGCGCGCCTTCGGCATAGGCAGCAGCCAGGGTGTGGCAGAGATGCGGGGCCGAGGCGTCGGGGTGGCCCTGGAGGATGAGGATGCGGCGGCGGTCCATGGATAAGCTCCTACGGTGCGGTCACGTGATGCTGACACGACAGCCCGGCGGCGTCCATGACCTGACGCAAACGCTCTGTTTTTAATAGCAAACAGGGCTTGCCCCGTGACGCAATGGGCTTATCCGGTCCTGCCTAGAATGGAGGCACCACCCTCCCTCGAACATGAACCCGAACGACACCCCCCTCTTCTACACCGGCCGCACCGAAGCCTTCGACCAGCCATTCGACGCCTGGGCCGATCGCCCTCTGCTGCGCTCCATGGAAGAAGGCGGTGTGGACTGGCCCAGCTCCTGCCGCAATGGCAACTGCCGCACCTGCATCGGCCAGCTGCTCAGCGGCACGGTGCGCTACGACATCGAATGGCCGGGCCTGAGCCAGGAAGAGAAGGAAGAGGGGTATGTGCTGCCCTGCGTGGCCCACCCCTGCTCGGACGTGGTGCTCAAAGAAGGCTACTGAAGAGAAACGTCGCTTGGCTTCAGGCCAGCACGTTGAGCCGCGTGCCCAGGCTGCCCGAGGTGGCCAGGGGCTGTGGGCCCGTGGTCGGTTGCAAGAGGATCTGCATGCTGCTCTGCTGCATGTCCATGGCCTGGCGCAAGACGTAGACCTGCACGTTCTGCGCCAGCCGCGCCGACTGCAATTGGCTGGCGATGGCGATGATCTGATTGCTGATGCCGTCCATGGTCGATATCGGGTGGTTCAACCCTTTATCGGCAGGCCAGCGGGCAACTTGAGGGTTCAGGCGTTAAGCGTGCCGCGCAGCAGCTCGGGCAGGCGCTCGGCCCCCATGCGGAAACCGCAGGCCTGGGCATGGCCGCCACCGCCCATGCTCTCGGCCAGAGGGATGCAGTCGAAGCTGCGCTGCGAACGCAGGCCCACCTTGATGAGGCCGCCCTTGCTGGCGCTCCACATCAGCGCGTAGGTGCCGCTCTTCTTGCTCAGCAGTTCGCCCACCAGGCTGTGGAACATGCCCGGGGCGTTGACCATGAGCCCGGCCTGGCCGTTGAAGACGACAGGCTCGGCGCCCGCGGCGATGTCTTCGCACAGCTTGCTGAACTTCTCGTCCATGGCCTGGCCGCGTTGCATGAAGCTCGCCAATTCGTCTTCGGACCAGGAGGCGATCTGCGCCCAGCGCTCGAAGTCCATGGCCTCCATGTCGAGTGCGGCCAGGAAACCCGCGCTCTCGGGAAACTTCCAGGCCCAGATGTCGCGGTCCTCGATGTAACGCACCAGGGCGGGCAAGGCACGATCGGACTGGAAGAACTCCCAGGCCAGGCGCGCGCCGGACTTGCCCATGTCGAAATGCACCACACCGCAGCGGCAGGCAAACCCCGTGAGCTTCTCGGCCGCACTCTTGTGGTGGTCCAGCAGAACGAGCTTGGCGGCGCGCTGCTCGATGGCCTGCATGAGCTCGGGTGCGAAGGAGAAGTCCAGGATGTAGACGGCGCGGCCATCGAGCGCCGGCAGGTCGTCCACGGTCTTCACGTCGCCATGGTCGCAGGGCCGGAACTCGGCCCGACCTTCGTAGTAAAGCCAGGCAGCCAATGCCGCGCCAAAGCCGTCGGCGCAGCGTGCGTGGTAGAGGATGAGCGGCGCAGGATCGTGGCGATCGGGGTGGACCAGCAGTTGCTGGGGCAGCAGGGTTTTCATCGGGCGGGTTTCCTGGGACGGGGGATGGCCTTGGGGGGCGCAGTTTTCTTGGCCGCGGGCTTGGTGCGGATGTGGCCGGCACTCTTGAGTTCTTCCTTGCGCAGCTGGCGCTCGGCGTCGAGCTGCTTGCCTTCGGCCAGCCAGCGTGCATATTCCTGCGGCGTCTCCAGCGAGATGCGGCCCAGCGCGCCGGAGCGGAAGTCGTGGATCAGCAGCTCGGCGGCCTTCTGCAGGTTCACCTTGTTGCCGGCTTGCAAGGCACCGCGGTTGCGGCCGATGGCTTCGAGCAATTCCTCGCTCTGCAGCGACTCGATGTCCTTGAGGGCATAACGTGCGGCCAGTTCTGCGAGGTAATGCGGCTTGAGGTAGTCCAGCAGCTCCAGCGCCACCTCCTGGTCGTCGAAGGCATTACGCCCCACGGCGCCACTGGCGGCCAGGTTGTAGCCGCTTTGCGCGACGATGATGCGCGGCCACAGCATGCCGGGCGTGTCGAAGAGGTAGAAGCCGTCTTCCAGCACGATGCGCTGCTCATTGCGCGTGACGCCGGCCTCATCGGCTGCCTTGGCCGCGCTCTTGCCCACCAGGCGGTTGATCAGCGTGGACTTGCCCACGTTGGGGATGCCGCAGATCATCACGCGCAGCGGACGCGCCATGCTCTCGCCGCGGGTGGGCGCCAGTTCGCGGCAGGGAGCGATCAGGCGCCGGGCGGCGTTGCCATCGGTGGTGTCCAGGGCGATGGCGCGTGTGCCCTCGCGGCCGTTGTAATGCGCCAGCCAGAGCGCGGTGCACGCCGGGTCGGCCAGGTCCTGCTTGTTCAGGACCTTGAGGCTGGGCCGTTTGCTGGTGAGCGAGGCCAGCATGGGGTTGGCGCTGGAGCCGGGCAGGCGCGCGTCCACCATCTCGATGACCACATCAATGTGCTTGATGCGCTCCTCGATGGTCTTCTTGGTCAGGTGCATGTGACCTGGGAACCACTGGACGGCCATGGATTTCGTGTTCTGTGTTTGGGACAGGGAGGATTGTCGCCGAGACGGGTTGGCATCTGGATAAGCGGTTGCTTGCGTGGCAGGCCGGGTCTCGCCCCGGCGACCGGTTTGGTGTCGGGTGATGCGCCCGACAGCGCACTCACTTTCTTTGCTTCGCCAAAGAAAGTAAGCAAAGAAAGGCGAGCCGGGTTCGTCGTCCCTCCGCTACGCTGCGGGCACGCTGCGTTGCTCGGCCAGTGCGGGAAGTGCAGAAACTCGCTACGCTCAGACATCTGCACTTCTTATTCCGCCCTGGCCTGCGCTACTCGCCTCCTCTCACGGCAATGGGGAACCGGAGACCAAAACCAAAACCAGAAACAACAAGGACGCGCCATGGCGCGTCCTTGTGGAGTTCGGCTGTTGGCTATCGGTATTGGCTGTTCGGAGCCCTATGCCGTGTGGCAGGGCTGAGCAGCGCAGCAGCGGGCGGATCAGGGCGGGCGTTGTCTGAGCGCAGCGAGTTTAGCCCGACCCCGCCCGATGCGAGCAGCGCAAGGTACCCCGCAGGGGCCCTGACTTCGGCTCGCCTTTCTTTTGGGTACTTTGCTTTGGCGAAGCAAAGAAAAGTACCTCGCCCGCCGGGGCGAGACCCGGCTTGCTGCGTGAACAAACCAAAACCCGGAAAAAGAAAAGCCCGCATGAAGCGGGCATCTCATCATGAACCGGGAGATTCAGAACACGTCCACCGACCCCGTTCTCGCCACTTCCCCAAACAGCCCCCGCCGTACCAGGTCCAGATGGCTGCAGACCTTGTTGCGCCCGTTCTTCTGCGCGAAGTCGATGGCCTGCTCGGTGCGCTCCAGCGCGCGGCTGGGCGAGTCGTCGGCCAGCACGCGGGTGAAACCGGCGCTGATGGTGATGCGGCCGACCTGCGGGAAACTGAACTTCTCGACATTGGCGCGCATGCGCTCGAAGGCCCCCAGGGCCAGGGCCTCCTCGGGGCAGTGGAACAGCACGGCAAACTGCTCGCCGCCGAAGCGGTAGAGCCGGTCGTGGGTGCGGAAGGTGCTGTTCATGATGCGCGCCACCAGCAGGGTGACCTCTTCCATGATCAGGTGACCGTGCTTGTCGTTGAGCAGGTGGAAATTGTCGATGGCGATGGTGCCCAGCCAGTAGTTGGGCGGCACGCGGTGGCGGCGTTCCTTGCCGGGGGACGGCTCGTTCCTGGCGTCTTCCAGGATGCCGTCCATCTCCTCCAGCAGGGCGCTGTAGAAGGTGTCGTCCAGGGACTTGCGGTTGAGCAGGCCGGTCAGCGCGTCACGGTCGCTGTAGGCCAGCAGCGTGTACATGTTGCGATAGATGTGGTGCAACTGCTCGATGGTCTGGCGGTCCACAGGCTCCAGCACGCCGGCGGTATGGACCTCGATCACGCCCTGCTCCGCATCGGCGCGGGAATCGGCAAACAGCGGCAGGTAGTAGATGCGCGGGCCGTCGGGTCCGGCCCAGGCTACTTCGATGACCTGGCGCCCGTTCAGGCTGCGCAGCCGGTCATAGGACTCCTCCAGCTTGGGCAGGCTCTGGAAATCGATGCGCAGCGGGTCCACCACCTTGCCGCCGCCGCGCGCATCCAGCGAGACCAGGTCCAGCCAGCGTTTCTCGTTGTCTTCGGCGCTGACACGGGAGATCACCACGCGCTGGATCGGCACCAGGTCGATCAGGGCCTTGGCCAGCGTGAGCTCCAGCAGATCGCGGTCACGGTGGTCGGTCAGCTTGATCAGGTGTTCTGTCAGGGTCGCCATAGTGCTGACCATATTAGCCGGGAAAGGGCGAAACGTCACCCCCTGCTTGTCCCGGGGGGCGAATCGCCCGGAATCAGCTCCGGGCGGCCTGGCGCCAGGCTTCCAGTGCGCCCGCGCTGTCGTCGCGCTGCTCGGCCATGCGCGCCAGGGCAGCCCAGGCACGCCGGCGCAAGGTCTCGTCGGCCAACTGGGTCAGCGACTGGCGCAAGAGCTGCTGGGCCTTGCCCCACAGGCTCAGGTGCATGCAGGCGATGCCGGCCAGGTACTGCAGCAGGGCTTCACGCGGGTTGCCCATCTGGGCCGACTCGATGCGCGCCAGCCAGGCGACGTCGGGCTGGCCCGGGGTCTGGTTGAAACCCCGTTCGAGCAGGAGCACCAGGCGCAGGCGCAGTTCCTGCGGCAGCGTGGAGGACGGGCGCACCAGTTGCTCCCACACCGGCAGCAGCCACTGCTGCACCAGCGCAAAATCGCCGCCCAGCGCCAGCATGCGTTCCCCGGCCTGCAGGGCCACTTCGGGCATACGACGCTCGGTCTCGTCGAGCTGGGTCCAGGCCTTGTGCAGCTGGGCCGGATCGTGGCTGTTGCGCAACCATTCGGTGGCCAGCCCGCGCACGATGCTGCGGCTGGCCGTTTCCGAAAAGGCACGGTGCTTGCCCAGCAGGCGTGCGGTCTCCAGCGCCGCCCGGGACTGCCCGGCCAGGCGTGTGACCCGCAGGCGCAGGCGCAGGGCCAGGGTGCGGCGCGCCACGCCCTGGGGCAGTTCATCGAGCCGCTGCAGGGCGGCCTGCACGTCGCGGTCATCAAAGGCCCAGCGGGCCACGCGCAACTGCACCCCTTCGCGGATTTCCAGTTCGTCGCGCCGCCGGGACTGGGTCAGGACCAGCGCCTGGCGGGCATGTTCATCGCGCGCACTGCGGTCTTGCAGGGCATGGCTGCATTCCGCCGCGAGCAGGTGCGCCATGGCGGCCAGCCGGCCCCCGTAGGGCAGGCCCTGCTCGGCATTCGTCAGCGCCTCGGTCTGGGCCAGCACGTGTTCAGCCGCCTTGCGGGCCCGGATGTAGCGCCCGGCCGTCAGGTGCGACAGGGCATCGAGCAGGCCCTGCTGCAGCACCCGCTCCTGATGGCGCATGCGCCAGCGCCGCGCCTCGTCCGGCAACGCCAGCAGCACGGCCAGGCCCCGCAGGGCGGCGTACAGCAGCACGAAGGCTGCCATCAACAGCAGCAGCACCAGGTTGAGGGAGAGGTCGATGCGGTGCGGCGGCCAGAACAGCGTGACCGTGCCCTGGTTGTTGCCGGCAAACAGGGCCACCCCCGCCGCCAGGGCGAAGAGGGCGAGAAACCAGAGCACGTTGCGCATGGGGGTTCGCCTGCAACGCTCAGCGGCCGGCCGCCGCCGTGGCCAGGGCCGCCAGCGTCTCGTCCACGCGCGGCAACTCCAGCGTCTTCATCTGCTCGCGGGTCTGCTGCAGCAGCGCCAGGGCCGCGCGCATGCGACGCGCATCGGCATCGAAATACTTCTCCAGGGCCGCGCCGGCCTTGAGCAGGTCGGCCCGGGCCGCATCGGGCTGGCGTGCCAGCAGGCCCAGGCGGGCGTTGAGCAGCAGCAGCTTGAGGTTCTCGCGCACGAAGAAGGACTGCTCGGGGCTCAGCAGCACGGCGTCCGGGTGGTCGATGCGGCTGACGCGCACCAGGCCACGCAGTTCGTCCTGCACCGCCTTCAGGCTACGCTGCCACCAGTCGCGCAGACCGGTCTCACTCACGGCCTGGGTCGCCAGCGCGGCGGCGGGGGCGCGCGCCCCCACGGCATTGGCCAGGGGCAATTCGTCGGCCAGGCGCACCAGTTCATCCAGGCGCGCCAGCAAGGTCGGGGTGTCGGCCAGCGGGGTGGCCTTGATGCGCGCCGTGTCGCGCGCCAGTGCGCGCTGCAGGGGCGCCAGCCGGGCCTGGGGCACCCGCTGCACCCGCTGCTCGGCCGTGCGCAGCGCCGCCAGCAGGGGCTCCACGCTGCCAGTCAGCTGGGACTGCTGCTGGGCCAGGCGGATGGCGGACTCGATGTCCACCACCAGGTTCTCGTCACGCGAACGCGACAGGCTCTGCATCAGCTCCTCGAGCTGGCTGCGCTGCAGCGCCACCTCGCCCAGGCGTGCCTCCAGCACGGCCTGGCGCGCGGCCAGCTCGCGCTCGCGCTGCTGGGTCTCGCGCACCAGCGTGCGCGCCTCGGCCGCGTTGGCGCCGGCTTCGGCCGTCTGGCGCGCCAGTTGATCCTGCAAGGTGGACAGGCGCTCCCACAACAGGGCGGTGAGCAGCAGGGCCAGCACGGCGACCGTCCCCAGGGCCAGCACCAGGCGGCGCGACACCGGGGGCAGCGCTGCTGCGACCGGCGGGCGGTCGACCGCTGCGGGTGCGGCAGGCGCTGCAGCAACAGGCTCTGCGCTGCCGGCGTTGGGGGATTCCAGGGGCTCGGGCGTGGTCATTGCATCGATTCTATCGAGGCCCGGACATCGGCCAGCGCAGGGCGTGACTCGCGCACCAGGGCAAAGCCGGCCGCACGTGCCGCCTGCGCGATGCGCGCATGCGTGGCCACGGCGCGCGCGGCGCCCCAGTCCTGCTGCGGCAGGCTGGCCTGCAGGTTCAACACGGCCTCGCTGCTGCTGAACAGCCAGACCGAGCCGTCCTGCGCGGCGGCCCGGGCCAGCGCCAACTGGGCAGCATCCAGCACCGGGCGCTGGCGCTGGTAGCTGGCGACGAAATCCACCGAGCCACCGGCGGCAGCGACCTGGCGTGCGAACCAGTCGCGCCCGGCGCCCTCGGTGCTGGCGCCGGCGCTGGCATCGGCGCCGCGCACGATCAGCACACGCGCACCGGGGACGATGCGGCCGGCGACCAGGGCCCACAAGGCCTCGGAGTCGAACTGCGCGGCATCGGCCGGTGGGGCGGTGATGTGCTGCGCCGGCACCCCGGCACGCCGCAGCGCGCCCACCGTGCCGGGCCCGGTGGCCCAAGTCTGGGCCGGAAGCGGCACATCGGCCGGGCGGGCCGCGAAGAAACCATCGACCGCATTGGCGCTGACGAACATCAGGCCGAGGTAGCCGTCGAGCTGGCGCCAGGCCCGCTGCAGCGCGGCCGTATCGGGCGCCGGGGCGATGCCGATGAGCGGCAGGGCCAGCGCCTCATGGCCGGCCTGCTGCAGCGTCTGCACCCAGTCCTGCGCTTCGCGCCGGGGGCGGGTGACGATGACGCGCATGGTGTTCAGTGCTTCTCGGTATCCAGCGAGCCGCCGGCACGCAGCACGCCTTCCTTGAGGCGGGCCGCCACCTGGCTGCCCAGCGCCTCGGCGGCGGAAAGGTCCGCCACGGAAACCGTCGCATCGGCGCGCACCAGGGCCACACGGCCCTCCGGGTCGCCCCAGGCGGCCTGGATCAGCAGGGTCGCACCGTCCAGCGTGGCGTAGGCCGCCAGCGGCATGGAACAGCTGCCGCCCATGGCACGGCTCACCGCGCGCTCGGCGGCCACGCGCAGCCAGGTGCCCTGGTGCACCAGAGGAGCCAGCGCAACGGCAACGTCCTGGCGATCGCTGCGGATCTCGATGCCCAGCGCGCCCTGACCGGCCGCGGGCAGCATCTCGCCCGGCGCAAAGACCGAACGGATGCGGTTTTCCAGACCCAGGCGCTTGAGGCCGGCCGCCGCCAGCACGATGGCGTCGTACTGCCCTTCGTCCAGCTTGCGCAGGCGGGTGTCGAGGTTGCCGCGCAGCGGCTCGATCTTCAGGTCCGGGCGGGTCGCACGCAGCAAGGCTACACGGCGCAGGCTGGAGGTGCCCACCACGGCGCCCTGCGGCAGCGCAGACAGGTTGGCGTATTTGGGGGAGACAAAGGCGTCACGCGGGTCCTCGCGCTCCATCACGCAGGCCAGGGCGAAGCCTTCGGGCAGCTCCATGGGCACGTCCTTGAGCGAATGCACGGCCAGATCGGCACGGCCTTCTTCCAGCGCCACCTCGAGTTCCTTGACGAACAGCCCCTTGCCGCCGACCTTGCTCAGCGAGCGGTCCAGGATCTGGTCGCCCTTGGTCGTCATGCCCAGCAGCGTGACGCTGTGGCCCTGTTGCTCCAGCAGGGCTTTCACGTGTTCGGCCTGCCAGAGGGCGAGGCGGCTTTCACGGGTGGCGATGGTCAGTTTCATCAGGATCTTCGATCGAAAAAAGGAGCCGCCCATCCATCAGTTACAGAGGGCGGACACATCAGCGAGCGGGCGATGCTAGCATGCATCGCGTTGCCCCTGTTTTACCACTACCAAGCACATCGTCATGCCCGCCACCGTCGCCCGCTCCAAAGACAACGAACGACCGCTGGTCGAAGACATCCGCCTGCTCGGCCGCATCCTCGGCGACGTCATCCGCGAGCAGGAGGGCAGCGCAGCCTACGAACTGATCGAGCAGATCCGCAAGCTCTCCGTGGCATTCCGCCGCCACGACGACACGGAAGCCGACAAGACCCTGAAAAAACTGCTCAAGGGCCTGAGCGACGACCAGACCGTGAGCGTCATCCGCGCCTTCACCTACTTCAGCCACCTGGCCAACCTGGCCGAGGACCGGCACCACATCCGCCGGCGCGCCGTGCACGAACGCGCCGGCAATGAGCAGGAGGGCAGCATCGACGTGGCGCTGTCGCGCCTGCGCTGGGCCGGCATCAGCCCCAAGATGATCGCCAACACCCTGGCGCACAGCTACCTCTCGCCCGTGCTCACCGCCCACCCCACCGAGGTGCAGCGCAAGAGCATTCTGGACGCCGAGCGCGACATTGCCCGCCTGCTGACCCAGCGCGACGAGATCAAGACCCGCGCCGTCGGCGTGGACCCGCGCAAGGACATGCTCACCCCGCGCGAGCTGGCCGCCAACGAAGCCCTGCTGCGCGCGCGCGTGCTGCAGCTCTGGCAGACCCGCCTGGTGCGCAGCAGCAAGCTGGTGGTGGCCGACGAGATCGACAACGCCCTGAGTTATTACGAACCCACCTTCCTGCGCGAGATCCCGGCCGTCTACGCCAACCTGGAGCGCGAGCTCAACCAGCCCGTGCACAGCTTCCTGCGCATGGGCCACTGGATCGGCGGCGACCGCGACGGCAACCCCAATGTGGGCGCGCACACCATGGCCATGGCCCTGGGCCGGCAGGCCGAGGTGGCGCTGCGCCACTACCTGACCGAAGTGCACCTGCTGGGCAGCGAGCTCTCCGTCTCCGACCTGCTGGTGGGCTGCAGCCCCGAGATGCGCCTGCTGGCCGACAGCTCGCCCGACACCAGCGAGCACCGCCGGGACGAACCCTACCGCCGCGCCCTGATCGGCGTCTACGCCCGCCTGGCCGCCACCCTGCGCGAACTCAGCGGCGGCGAGGCAGCCCGCCACGCCGTGGCACCGCAGAACCCCTATGCCAGTGCGGCCGACTTCCTGGCCGACCTGAAAACCATCGAAGGCTCGCTCAACACGCGCCACGGCGCCGCCCTGACGCAGCAGCGCCTGCGCCCGCTGATCCGCGCGGTGGAAGTCTTCGGCTTCCACCTGGCCACGCTGGACCTGCGCCAGAGTTCGGACAAGCACGAGGAAGTCATCGCCGAGCTGATGGCCACGGCACGCATCGAATCGCAGTATTCGAAGCTCGACGAAATGGCCAAGCGCGCCCTGCTGCTGCGCCTGCTCAACGACGCCCGGCCGCTGCGCGTGGTGGGCGTGGACTACAGCGCCCACACGCAAAGCGAGCTGGCCGTGTTCGAGATGGCCCGCCAGATCCGCCAGCGCTACGGCCATGAGGCCATCCGCCACTACATCATCAGCCACACCGAGACGGTGAGCGACCTGCTGGAAGTGCTGCTGCTGCAGAAGGAAGTGGGCCTGATGCGCGGCGTGCTGGACGACACGAGCTGCACCAACGACCTGATCGTGGTGCCCCTGTTCGAGACCATCGAGGACCTGCGCCAGGCCGCGCCCATCATGCGCGACTACTACGCGCTGCCCGGCATCGCCGCCCTGATCCGGCGCAGCGGCGGCGAGCAGGACATCATGCTCGGCTACTCCGACAGCAACAAGGACGGCGGCATCTTCACCAGCAACTGGGAGCTCTACCGCGCCGAGATCGCGCTGGTGGAACTGTTCGACCAGCTCGCCCCCGTGCAGCTGCGCCTCTTCCACGGCCGCGGCGGCACCGTGGGCCGCGGCGGCGGCCCCAGCTACCAAGCCATCCTGGCCCAGCCCCCGGGCACGGTGCGCGGCCAGATCCGCCTGACCGAACAGGGCGAAGTGATTGCCTCCAAATACGCCAACCCCGAGATCGGCCGGCGCAACCTGGAAACCCTGGTGGCCGCGACGCTGGAAGCCACGCTGCTGCAGCCCACCAAGCCGGCGGCCCCCGCCTACCTCAAGGCCGCCGAGGCCCTGTCGCAAGGCAGCATGGCGACCTACCGCGCCCTGGTCTACGAAACCCCGGGTTTTGCCGACTACTTCTTCGGTGCCACCCCCATCCGCGAGATCGCCGAACTCAACATCGGCTCGCGCCCGGCCTCACGCAAGGCCACGCAGAAGATCGAAGACCTGCGCGCCATCCCCTGGGGCTTCAGCTGGGGCCAGTGCCGCGTCACCTTGCCCGGCTGGTACGGCTTCGGCACCGCGGTGGAAAACTTCCTGAACGCCGGCGGAGCCAAGGAACACAAGGAGCGCCTGGCCCTGCTGCAGAAGATGGCCAAACAGTGGCCCTTCTTCAAGACCCTGCTCTCGAACATGGACATGGTGCTGGCCAAGAGCGACCTGGCCCTGGGCTCGCGCTACGCCGAGCTGGTGGGCGACGGCAAGCTGCGCAAGAAGGTGTTCACGCAGATCGAGGCCGAATGGCAGCGCACCGTGCACGCCCTCACCCAACTGACCGGCGAGAAACAGCGCCTGGCCGGCAACGCCGCCTTGCAGCGCTCCATCCGCCATCGTTTCCCCTACATCGACCCGCTGCACCACCTGCAGGTGGAGCTGATGCGCCGCTACCGTGCGGGACAGGCGGATGAGCGCGTGCGCCGCGGCATCCACATCTCGATCAACGGGATTGCGGCGGGCTTGCGCAACACCGGCTAAGGCTGTTCTGGATCAGCCGGGGTCCACCGGCCCGTGGACGGGCACACGCGGGCCCGTGCACCGTTCAGCCAGACCTGCTCATCCTCCAACCGCAAGGCGCTGGCAGGGTCGATGTCGAAGGCGACCCCCAGTGCGCGCGCGACGTGGACATCCTCGATGGGAAGCTCCCAGCTCAGGAAGACCTGGCTGCGCTCGGGGTCGGGCGGGAAGTCGGCCGCATCAAAGCCGCTGCTGCGCCGCTCGATGACGGCGTGCGGCTGGCCCGTATCAAAGATCACGACCGTCCCCCTTGCCAGCGGGATGCGCAGACCGGTCGCCGGAAAATGCAGGTCCAGCCCCCGGTCCTCGCTCAGAAAAAGATTGCAGAAGGCTTTGCTGCCATACCGTTCGCCGTCATGGTGGTACCTCGCGCCGCGGCAGGCCATCAGGGCGACCTCGCTGAAGGCCAGCACCTCCTGCAGACCGAGCGAACGTGTCCAGTCGGCCACCGCCTGCACACAGAGGCCATACTCCGGCCAGCGCACGCGCGCACGCGCCAGAGGCAGGGGCTCGACGTCGCCGGGCTCCAGGCCCAGACGCAAGGTGATCTCCCTTTGCCAATCGGCCACCAGCCTGGCAGAGGGCGCAGGCACATCGACGGTTCCCGTCAGCACGACATCACTCACGCTACGGCTGCGAATGGTTTCACCACTCCAGTAGTAGGAGGCAGGAACATTTAGCATGGGATGTGGGGCGTGACGGTTACCCGGTTTGTCGCCCTGCAGGACTCACTCAGGCCGGTAGACGCACTTGTCACCAATCGCGTGCCGCTCCACCGTCACCGCGGCCAGGCCGGGTACCTTGGGCTGGAGTTCCTTCCAGATGAAAGCACAGAGGTTTTCCAGCGTGGGGATGCCCAGGCCCGGCACCTCGTCCAGGAAATGGTGGTCCAGCTTCTCGCGCAGCACCTCCACCTCGCGCCGGACGTAACCCAGGTCCAGCACCATGCCGGACGTACCTTTGGGCTCGCCGCGCACGAAGACCTCGGCGTAATAGGTGTGGCCATGCACGCGCTTGCTGCCCTCGGCCTCGATCTCGCGGCGCAGGGTGTGGGCGGCGTCAAAGAAAAAACGCTGGCTGATCTCGTACATCAACGGATTCCGATCATCTTGTGCGACTGGATGCCCAGCCGCCACTGGGGGTGTTGCTGACAGTATTCAATGGCGCGCTCAGTATTGGTGGCGCGATCCGGCCCGTCCATGGGCTGCAGGAAGAAATGCTCGAAGGCCAGGCCTTCGAAACGCGCCGGGTCCACGTCCACCTGCGGGTAGACCAGCTTGAGTTCATTGCCTTTTCTCAGCACCACCTCGGCATCGGCCTTGGGGCTGACGCAGATCCAGTCCAGACCCGGCGGCGGCGCCACCGTGCCATTGGTCTCCACGGCAATCGTGAAACCGCGCTTATGCAGGGCCGTGGTCAGCGCCTCGTCCACCTGCAGCAGCGGCTCGCCACCGGTCAGCACAACGTAACGACCGGCCCGGCCCTGCGGCTCCCAGGTCTTCTCGATGGCTTCGGCCAGCGCATCTGCCGTGGCGAACTTGCCACCGCCCGTGCCGTCCGTGCCCACGAAATCCGTATCGCAGAACTTGCACACCGCCGTCGCGCGGTCTTCCTCGCGCCCCGTCCAGAGGTTGCAGCCCGCAAAACGGCAGAACACGGCAGCCCGGCCGGACTGCGCGCCCTCGCCTTGCAAGGTGTAGAAGATCTCTTTGACGGAGTAGGTCATGGGGTGGGTGGGGGTGCGAAGGTGTGATTTTCGCAGGTCTCGGCTTCCTGCGCCTTGGCGATCGCTGCAAGCCGGGTCTCGCCCCGGCGGGCGACTCACTTTCTCTTGCTTCGCCAAGAGAAAGTAAGCAAAGAGAAGGCGAGCCGGGTTCGTCGTCCCTTCGCTACGCTCCGGGCACACTGCGTTGCTCGGCCAGTGCGGGAAGTGCAGAAACTCGCTGCGCTCAAACATCTGCGCTTCTTTTTCCGCCGTTCCCTGCGCTACTCGCCTCCTCATTACGGCGTGGGGAACGGAATACCGGACCCCACAAGGACGCGCCATGGCGCGTCCTTGTTTCGAGCTCTGGACTGAAGTGCTGCTCAGCCTACACGCTACGGAAATACGCTTCGTCGATCAAAACCTCTTCAATAATCTTCTGTTTCACAGCCACCCCAATCCGAAGCTCTTTAAGCTTTTCGACCAAAGCTTCTCCATCGATCAAATCGATCGGTGGCGCGCCGTCACGTTGAGCCTCAGTACGAGCGTCCTTAGTAAACGTTCCCGTAGTAATCAGCAGCCCCTTATCTGCACGCCCCACCATTGCGCCCCGAAAGTCTCGAACCAGTGGCGAGGAAACGCTACCCTGATAGCGTTTGCATTGAAAAATCACATGGAAAGACAAGAGCCCACCAATTCGAACAACACCCTTTCCATCGATACCGCCATCGCTGGTCTTCCCAGTAACCTCAACCTGAATAAATCCAGACTCGCGAAGAACACGCTGACACAAACGTTCGAAGGCATCGGGTTGCATAGACTTCACAACCTCAAGCAGCTTGTCTTCCCATCCAATATCTTTTAGCTCTGGAGATGATTCAGCAGCTTCTGGTTCCCCATCGTCTTCAACCTCATCTCGCCCCAATGACTGAACGAATTTTCTGACGATCTCTTTGTTTAGAGATTTATGCTTCTGCCCTTCAATAGTTAGCGCCCAAACGCCCCTTGCCGAGTTATCGAGAACCCCATACCTCTTGAGATAGTTTCTCGCCCAAGCCAACCGATAACTCAGTTTTGTTCGATTCCCTCGATGAATTTCCGCGACATCCTCTTCGGAAAGCCGAAGAATCGATGCCACTTCGTCCTCCTGCTCGGCCACCGACGCTGAGCCGCCAAGGTTATGCATAGCCTGCAAAAGCGGGGTGAATAGATCGTCATACTTTGGAATAGGCATAAGCGTCCGTTCGTCGTGCATGAATTGGTAGCTTGAGATTATCTCGCCCCCAAAGCGTACGCGGAGACCTTTCCCTCAATGGAAGGCAGCGACAACGCCAACCTACCACCTAGAATCCCGGCATGCCCCCACAAGCCCAACCCCATCAACCCCTGGCCGAACGCCTGCGCCCCAAAACCCTGGGCGAAGTCATCGGCCAGCAGCAGTTGCTGGGGGAGGGCATGCCCCTGCGCATCGCCTTCGAATCGGGCCAGCCCCACAGCTGCATCCTCTGGGGCCCGCCGGGCACGGGCAAGACCACGATTGCGCGGCTGATGGCCGATGCCTTTGGCGCGCAGTTCATCAGCATCAGCGCGGTGCTGGGCGGCGTGAAGGACATCCGCGAGGCCGTGGAGATGGCCCAGGTGGCGCTGGGGCAGGACAAACGCACCATCGTTTTCGTCGACGAGGTGCACCGCTTCAACAAGAGCCAGCAGGACGCCTTTCTGCCGCATGTGGAGTCCGGCCTGTTCACCTTCATCGGCGCCACCACCGAGAACCCGTCTTTCGAGGTCAACTCCGCCCTGCTCTCGCGCGCGGCGGTCTATGTGCTGCAGTCGCTGAGCGAAGAGGACCTGAAGCAGATCGTGCAGCGCGCGCTGGACATCGACGCCGTGCCGCCCATGGACGATGCGGCGCGCGACCGGCTGATCGCTTATGCCGACGGTGACGCGCGACGCCTGCTCAACACACTCGAAACGCTGGCCGTGGCAGCCACGCAGCAGAAGCAGGAACGCATCAGCGACGAATGGCTGCTCAAGGTGCTGGGCGAGCGCATGCGGCGCTACGACAAGGGCGGCGAGCAGTTCTACGACACCATCAGCGCGCTGCACAAGTCGGTGCGCGGCAGCGACCCCGATGCCTCGCTCTACTGGTTCATGCGCATGCTCGACGGCGGGGCCGACCCGCGTTACATGGCGCGCCGCCTGGTGCGCATGGCGAGTGAAGACGTGGGCCTGGCCGATCCGCGCGCGCTGCGCCTGGCGCTGGACGCGGCCGAGGTCTACGAACGCCTGGGTTCGCCCGAGGGCGAGCTGGCGCTGGCCGAATGTGTGGTGTACCTGGCCATCGCGCCCAAGAGCAATGCCGTCTACAAGGCCTACAACGAGGCCAAGGCCTTCATCAAGAAGGACGGCACCCGTCCGGTGCCCATGCACCTGCGCAATGCACCGACCAAGCTCATGAAGGAGCTGGACTACGGCAAGGGCTATCGCTATGCGCACGACGAGGCCGGTGGTTTCGCGGCCGGCGAGAGTTATCTGCCCGATGGCATGGCCGAGCCGGGTTTCTACCGACCCGTGGAACGCGGCCTGGAGATCAAAATCGCCGAAAAGATGCGTACACTGCGCGCGCTGAACGAAAAGAGTCGGAACCAGGCATAACTCTCGGGACCTGCGGCAAGTGGCACAAAGCTTGCTGCAGGGGAATCAATGGACATCTTTCTCCAACAGATCATCAACGGCCTGGTGCTGGGCAGCATGTATGCGCTGGTGGCGCTGGGCTACACCATGGTGTACGGCATCATCGGCCTGATCAACTTCGCCCACGGCGAGGTGCTGATGGTCGGCGCCCTGGTCAGCTGGAGCGTGATCGGCGTGCTGCAACCCCTGCTGCCGCCCTGGCTGGTGCTCATCATCGCGCTCATCGTGGCCTGCGTGCTGGCTGCGGCCCTGAACTACAGCATCGAGAAGGTGGCCTACCGGCCGCTGCGCAACAGCCCGCGCCTGGCCCCCCTGATCACCGCCATCGGCATGTCCATCCTGCTGCAGACCATGGCCATGATCATCTGGAAGCCCAACTTCAAGTCCTACCCCACGCTGCTGCCGAGCACACCCATCCAACTCGGCGGCGCCAGCATCACGCCCACGCAGATCATGATCCTGGTGGTCACGGCGCTCACCCTGGCCGCGCTGATGTGGCTGGTGCATGCCACAAAATTAGGCCGCGCCATGCGCGCCACGGCCGAGAACCCGCGCGTGGCCGCGCTCATGGGCGTGCAGCCCGACCGCGTGATCTCGGCCACCTTCATCATCGGCGCCGTGCTGGCCGCGATTGCCGGTGTCATGTGGGCCAGCAACTACGGCACCGCGCAGCACACCATGGGTTTCCTGCCCGGGCTCAAGGCCTTCACGGCTGCGGTCTTCGGCGGCATCGGCAACCTGGCGGGCGCCGTGGTGGGCGGCATCCTGCTGGGCCTGATCGAGGCCATCGGTGCCGGTTACATCGGCGACCTCACGGGCGGTGTGCTGGGCAGCCACTACGCGGACATCTTTGCCTTCATCGTGCTGATCGTGGTGCTCACGCTGCGGCCTTCGGGCCTGCTGGGCGAACGTGTGGCGGACAGGGCCTGACCATGCAGATGAATTCCCGCCACCGCCTCATCGCCATCGTGCTGGCCGCCATCGGCCTGCTGGTCTTGCCGCTGATCCTGCAGGGTTACGGCAATGCCTGGGTGCGCATCCTGGACATGGCCCTGCTCTTTGTGCTGCTGGCCCTGGGCCTGAACATCGTGGTGGGTTACGCCGGCCTGCTGGACCTGGGTTTCGTGGCCTTCTTCGCCATTGGTGCCTACATGTTCGGCCTGCTGGCCTCGCCCCACCTGAGCGACCACTTCCCCGCCTTCGCAGCGATGTTTCCGAATGGCCTGCACACGCCGCTGTGGCTGGTCATCCCGCTGGGAGCGCTGCTGGCCGGCGCGCTGGGGGTGCTGCTGGGCGCACCCACCTTGCGATTGCGCGGTGACTACCTGGCCATCGTGACCCTGGGTTTCGGCGAGATCATCCGCGTCTTCCTGAACAACCTGGACCACCCGGTCAACATCACCAATGGCCCCAAGGGCATAGGCCAGATCGACTCCATCAAGTTCTTCGGTTTCGACCTGGGCAAGAAGCTCAACGTCTTCGGTTTCGACGTGGCGCCCGTCACCATGTACTACTACCTCTTCCTCGCGCTGGTGGTGGTGAGTGTGGTGATCTGCCACCGCATCGAGTTCTCGCGCATCGGCCGCGCCTGGATGGCCATCCGCGAGGACGAGATCGCCGCCAAGGCCATGGGCATCAACACGCGCAACATGAAGCTGCTGGCCTTCGGCATGGGGGCCACCTTCGGGGGTGTCTCGGGTGCCATGTTCGCGGCCTTCCAGGGTTTCATCTCGCCCGAGTCCTTCAGCCTCATGGAGTCCGTGATGATCGTGGCCATGGTGGTGCTGGGCGGCATCGGCCACCTGCCGGGCGTGATCCTGGGCGCGGTGCTGCTGGCCTCGCTGCCCGAGGTGCTGCGTTACGTCGCTGGCCCGCTGCAGTCCATGACGGACGGGCGGCTGGATGCCTCCATCCTGCGTCAGCTGCTGATCGCCCTGGCCATGATCATCGTCATGCTGCTGCGCCCGCGCGGCCTGTGGCCTTCACCGGAACACGGCAAGGCTTTGCGCAGGAAGGGGGGGCCGGCATGAGCGCGCACGGCCGCCCCGAAGCGCTCATCCCGCAGCGCATAGCGCGGAGGGCATCCCTATGAGCGACGTGTTGTTGCATGTGAGCGGTGTCTCCAAACGCTTCGGCGGCCTGCAGGCCCTCAACGATGTGCACCTGCGCATCCAGCGCGGCCAGGTCTACGGCCTGATCGGCCCCAACGGCGCGGGCAAGACCACCTTCTTCAACGTCATCACCGGCCTGTACACCCCCGACAGCGGCAAATTCGAGCTGGCCGGCCTGGCCTACAAGCCCACGGCCGTGCACGAGGTGGCGCGTGCCGGCATCGCACGCACCTTCCAGAACATCCGCCTCTTTGCCGACATGACGGCACTGGAGAACGTGATGGTCGGGCGGCACACCCGCTCGGGCTCCGGCCTGCTGGGTGCCATCTTCCGCACCCGCGGCTTCGAGCGCGAGGAAGTGAACATCACCCGGCGCGCCAACGAGCTGCTGGACTACGTGGGCATAGGCCACCTGGGTGACTACAAGGCGCGCACCCTGAGCTATGGCGACCAGCGCCGTCTGGAGATCGCACGCGCCCTGGCCACCGAGCCTCTGCTGCTGGCCCTGGACGAACCGGCCGCCGGCATGAACGCCACCGAAAAGGTGGAGCTGCGCGCCCTGATCGAACGCATCCGCCACGACGGCGTCAGCGTGCTGCTGATCGAACACGACGTGAAACTGGTGATGGGCCTGTGCGACCGTGTCACCGTGCTGGACTACGGCCGCCAGATCGCCGAAGGCACACCGGCCGAGGTGCAGAAGAACGAGAAGGTCATCGAGGCCTATCTGGGCCACGCCGGCGCCAAGGCCGCTGCGGAGGCCACCGCATCATGAGTCAAGACAAAGAAGTGCTGTTGCAGGTCCACGGCCTGAAGGTGGCCTACGGCGGCATCCAGGCCGTCAAGGGTGTGGACTTCGAGGTCAAGCGCGGTGAACTGGTCTGCCTGATCGGCTCCAACGGCGCCGGCAAGACCAGCACCATGAAGGCCGTCACCGGCACCCTGCCCTGCGTGGGCCAGCTGCACTACCTGGGCAAGGCCCTGCGCGGCCAGGGGCCCTGGGACCTGGTGCGCCAGGGCCTGGCCATGGTGCCCGAGGGGCGCGGCGTGTTCACCCGCATGAGCATTGCCGAGAACCTGCTGATGGGCGCCTACACACGCGACGACAGCGAGGGCATCGCGGCCGACCTGGAGCGCATGTACGGCCTGTTCCCGCGCCTCAAGGAACGGCACACCCAGTTGGCGGGCACGCTCAGCGGTGGCGAGCAGCAGATGCTGGCCATGGGCCGCGCGCTGATGAGCCGCCCCCAGCTGCTGCTGCTGGACGAGCCCTCCATGGGCCTGAGCCCCATCATGGTCGACAAGATCTTCGAGGTGGTGCGCGAGGTGCATGGCCAGGGCACCACCGTGTTGCTGGTGGAGCAGAACGCCAGCCGCGCCCTGTCCATCGCCGACCGGGCTTATGTCATGGAGTCGGGGCTGATCACCCTGTCCGGCCCGGCGCAGGATCTGCTGCACGACCCGGCCGTGCGCGCCGCCTACCTGGGCGAATAAAGCAGCAGACTGCTCGGGATTGCCTGCGCACATGGCCGCGCGGGGTCTACCATGGCTGTCCGATCTCAAAAGGACATCTTATGAAACGCATCACCCTCACCCTTATCGCCCTGGGCCTCGCTGGCAACGTGCTGGCGCAGGAAGCCGTGTTCCAGAGCAAGAACCTGACGCCCGAAGCCGCACTCAAGGCCGCCCAGGCCGCGCTGGAATCCTGCCGCAAGCAGGGTTACCAGATCGCCGTGGCCGTGACCGACCGCACGGGCTTGGTCCAGGTGCTGCTGCGCGACCGCTTTGCCGGTGCGCACACGGTCACGGTCGCCACCGACAAGGCCTGGACGGCAGCCAGCTTCAAGACCTCCACGCTGGAGTTCGGCAAGGACACCCAGGCCGGCAAGTCCATGAGCGGCATCCGCCATGTGCCGCGTGTCGTCGCGGCCGGTGGTGGCCTGCCCATCGAGGCCGGCGGCACGCTGGTGGGCGCCATCGGCATCTCGGGCGGCCCCGGCGGCGAAGCCGACGAGGCCTGCGCCAAGGCCGGCATCAAGGCCATTGCCGACGCGCTGGAACTCTGAGTTGATGCGGATCGACAGCCTCGATCACCTCGTGCTCACGGTCGCCGATGTGGCGGCCACCTGCGCCTTCTACCAGCGCGTGCTGGGCATGGAGGTGGTCACCTTCGGCGCCGGCCGCCAGGCCCTGGCCTTTGGCACGCAGAAGATCAACCTGCACCAGAGCGGCCGTGAATTCGAGCCCAAGGCCCAGCGGCCCACGCCGGGTTCGGCCGACCTGTGTTTCCTGACGTCGGTGCCGCTGGCCCAGGTACAGGCGCACCTGGCGGCCTGCGGCGTGGTCGTGAGCGAGGGCCCGGTGCAGCGCACCGGCGCGCAGGGGCCCATCCTCTCGGTCTATTTCCGCGACCCGGACCTCAACCTGATCGAGGTCTCGAACCGGCTCTGAGCCGGGCTGCGGTCTTGTGACATCCCTTTACACAGGCTTTGCAGAAACCTGTCGGCTGCAGCGCGCGCCTGAGGCGTTGCAGGTCCATGGAAGCTTTTTCTTCCATGTTTCATCCCCCAAGGAGATCCGCATGAAAAGCAAGTTCTTGTTCAGCATCCTGGCCCTGGCGGCCGCCGGCACGGCCCTGGCCCAGACGGCCACCCCCAAGGTGGACCAGCGCCAGCAAAACCAGGAACGCCGCATCGAGCAGGGCGCCAGTTCGGGCCAGCTGACCCCGCGCGAAGCCCAGCGCCTGGAAAACCGGCAGCAGCGCACCGAGCGCGTGGAAGAACGCGCCAAGGCCGACGGCCAGGTCACCGCACGTGAACGTGCCCACATGGACAATATGCAGGACCGCAACAGCCGCGACATCCGCCGTGAAAAGCATGACCGCCAGCGCGACATGAACCAGGACGGCCGCAAGGACCGCCCGCGCGCCCAGCGCCCGCAAGGCCCGGGCAACTGACACCTGAGCCACCATCAAAAAGGCCCGCTGTCTTGCGACAGCGGGCCTTGTCTTTGCAGCCTGAAGCTTGACGCCTAGACCTTGAGGCTACGCGCCCTCAGATACGTTCTGTTGCGGCCACGGCCGGCGCTACGCGCCGTGCTTGTAGTTCCGGCCCACATCCGCTACGCGGATATGACCCTACACTGCAAACACGCTGCTATGCAGCGTGTTTGTCAGCCTCGCTGGTGAAGGCGTCGGCGTAGAACTCTTCCTCGGGCAGGCCGGCCTGGGCCACGTAGTCGCGCCGGGCCGAGTCCACCACGATGGGGGCGCCGCAGGCGTAGACCTGGTGGCCCGAGAGGTCGGGAAGGTCCTGCAGCGCGGCCTGGTGCACGAAACCCGTGCGGCCGGCCCAGTGGTCTTCGGGCAGGGCATCGGACACCACGGGCACGTAACGCAGCTTCGGCATCTCCTTCGTCTTCTGCAGCACCCAGTCGTGCATGTAGAGATCGGCCGGGCGGCGCCCGCCCCAGTAGAGCGTGGCCGCCCGGCTGATGCCTTTGTGCTGCATCTGCTCGATCAGCGCCTTGATCGGTGCGAAACCGGTGCCCGAGGCCAGCAGCACCAGGGGTTTGTCGCTGTCCTCGCGCAGGTAGAAGCTGCCGTAGGGCCCCTCGATGCGCAGGATCTCCTTTTCCTTCATGGCACCGAACACATGGTCGGTGAACTTGCCGCCCGGCATGTGGCGGATGTGCAGCTCCATGGTGGCGCCCACCGGCGGTGTGGCCGTGGGCTGGCCGGCGCGGCTGTGCGGCGCATTGGCCATGGAGTAGCTGCGCCGCGCGCCGTCGCGCAGCAGGAACTCGACGTACTGGCCGGCGTGGAACTGGAAGCTGTCATTGGCCGGCAGCTGCAGCACCAGGCGCATCACGTCGGGCGAGACCTTCTGCATCTCGTTCACGCGCACCGGCATCTTGCGGATCGGAAAGGCGCCGGCCTCGGTCACCTGGCGCGATTCCAGCACCACGTCACCCTGGGGCACGCCGCAGCAGGTCAGCACGTAACCGGCGGCTTCCTCGGCCTCGCTCAGGGCCTTGCTCTGGTGCGGGCCATGCACCACGGCACCGGAAATCTTCTTGCATTTGCAGGAGCCACAGGCCCCGTCCTTGCAGCCATAGGGCAGGCCGATGCCGGCGCGGATGCCGGCGGCGAGAATGGCTTCGCCGGGGAGAACCTCGAAACTGCGGCCACTGGGCAACACGGTGACTTGATGGGAAGACATCTTTTCGTTATCCTTGAACAGTTTTTCGACGCAAAGACAGGAATTTTGCCAGTGTTGACAAACCCTTCAGGCGCGCTGCCCATGCGCTTCCGGCGCCAGCGTGTGCTCATCGTCGGCTGCGGTGACGTGGGCCTGCGCGCCGCCGCCGCCCTGCCCGCCCGCGTGCGGGTGCTGGCGCTCACCTCCACGCCCACCCGCCTGGACGGCCTGCGGGCCCGCGGCATCACCCCCCTGCTGGGCAACCTGGACCGGCCCGCCACCCTGCGACGCCTGGCCGGTCTGGCCGACCGCGTGCTGCACCTGGCCCCGCCACCCGGCGAGGGCGCGGACGACGCACGCACCCGCAACCTGCTGCGCGCGCTGCGCCTGCGCACACCGCCAGCCACCCTGGTCTACGGCTCGACCAGCGGGGTCTACGGCGACTGCGGCGGTGCCCGGGTCAGCGAGACACGGCCCCTGCAGGCGGGCACGGCCCGCGCCCGCCGCCGCGTGGCGGCCGAGCGGCACGTGCGCTTCCTAGGCCGCAGCGCGGGGGTACGCAGCAGCATCCTGCGCATCCCCGGCATCTACGCGCCAGACCGCGAAGGCGGCACCCCCCGCGAACGCCTGCTCAAGGGCACGCCGGTGCTGCGCGCCGAGGACGACGTCTACACCAACCACATCCACGCCGACGACCTGGCCCGCGCCTGCCTGGTCGCGCTGTGGCGCGGCGCGGCGCAGCGCGTGTACCACGCCAGCGACGACAGCGAGCTGAAAATGGGCGACTATGTGGACCTCGCCGCCGGGCTGTACGGCCTGCCGCGCCCCACGCGCCTGGCCCGCGAGCAGGCGGTGCAAACACTGCCCGCCATGCTGCTGAGTTTCATGAGCGAGTCGCGCCGGCTCGAAAACACGCGCATGAAGCGTGAATTGCGTCTCAGATTGCGTTATCCCACGGTGGCCACCGGCTTGCGGGCCGTCTGAGAACCCCCGGATAATCGCTGCATGTCTCCCCCCCGGCACACCCTGGCCGCCCGCCGTCGCGCGCGCGGCTTCACCCTGATCGAGCTGATCATGGTGCTGCTGCTGCTGGGCATCCTGGCGGTCTTCGCGCTGCCGCGCATCGACCTCACACGGGGTTTCGACGAGGTGGGCTACCGCGACGCCGTGCGCGCCACGCTGGAATACGCGCGCAAGAGCGCCGTGGCCGAGCGGCGCAATGTGCGCGTCACGCTGGGCGGCAACAACCTGAGCCTGAGCATCGACAACGTCAGCCCGGAAGACCCCGGCGCAGGCAACTTCCCGCGCAACCTGCCCCTGCCCACCCCCGACCGGCGCTGCGGCGGCCCCGACAACCAGCTGTGCGCCCCGGCCAACGTCACGCTGGCCGGCCCCGCCACGCTCACCTTCAGCCCCCTGGGCCGGCCAGGTGCCGCCGCCAGCTACACGGTCACCGGGGACGCGCCCTGGACCGTCACCGTGCAAGCGGAGACCGGCCATGTGCACTGATCCGCGCGCCTCCCAGCGTCGCTCGCGGCAACGCGGCCTGACCTTCGTCGAGCTGATCTTTTTCATCGTCATCGTCACGGTGGGCCTGGCCGGCATCCTGCTGGTGCTGGACCAGACCACCAGCCGCAGCGCCGACCCCATGGTGCGCAAGCAGATGCTGGCCATCGCCGAAAGCGTGCTGGAAGAAGTGCGCCTGCAAAGCCACGGCTGGTGCGACCCCGACGACGCCAACGCCACCACGGCCACCAGTGCGGCCGGCTGTGCGGGGGGAACACCCGCCGAGACCCGGGGCAGTGCTTTGGCACCCTGGGACCAGGTCACCGACTACGACGGTGCCGTCATCACCACCAGCCTGGCCGGCGTGGCCTTCCCGCTCGGCTATGAAGCGCGGGTGATCGTGTCGCCCGGAACCCTCGGCGGCATTCCCAGCAGCGATGAGGTCCTGCTCATCCGCGTCACCGTCAGTTTCGGCAACGAGGCCGTAGCGCTCGAAGGCTACCGCACGCGCTACGCGCCCAACGCCCTGCCATGAACACAGCACGCCCTACTCCCTTAGCGCAGCAAGCGGGTTTCACGCTGGTCGAGGCGCTCATCGTGATTGTCATCACGGGCATCCTGGCCGCCATGGTGGCCGTGTTCATCCGTGCCCCGGTGGACGGTTACTTCGATTCGGTGCGCCGCGCCGAACTCACCGACACCGCCGATGTCGCCCTGCGCCGCATCACACGCGACGTGCGCCTGGCCCTGCCCAACAGCCTGCGCGTGGCCACCGTGGGCAATGTGACCTACATCGAGTTCATCATGACCAGCGCCGGCGGCCGCTACCGCGACCCGAGCGATGGTTCCACCAGCGGCAATTTCCTCAGCTTCAACGATGCGACCGACCTGAGCTTCGATGTGCATGGCCCGCTGCCGGCCATGCAGCCCAACGACTTCGTCGTGGTCTACAACCTCGGCCCCGGCAATGCGCCGGCCAATGCCTACGCGGATGGCGACCTCTGCGCCAACTGCAACCGGGCCCGGATTGCAGGCATTGCGGGCAATGTCGTGACGCTGGCCAACAACCCCTTTGCCAACCAGTCCACCCCCCTGCCCTCGCCCAACGGCCGCTTCCAGGTGGTGCCCTCAGGCACGCGGGCCGTCACCTACAGTTGCCCGACGGCAGCAACGGGGCCGGTGCAACGCCACGCCAACTACGGCTTCTTCGCCACGCAGCCCACGCCGCCGGCCGGCACCCCCGCCCTGCTGGTCACGGCCAATGCCGCCACCGGCACCGGCGCCACCTGTGCCGTGAGTTACGCCCCCGGTGTGGGCGGACGCAACGGCCTGCTCGACATCCGGCTCGTCGTGACCTCTGGCCTGGGCGCCAACGCCGAGACCGTGAGCCTGCAGCACCAGATCCGCGTGGACAACTCGCCATGAAACGCAGCCGCCCCACTCGACGCCAGCGCGGTTTCACCGCCGTCACGGCCATCTTCATCCTGGTGGTGCTGACGGCGCTGGGCGCCTTCATCCTGAGCGTCTCCACCAGCCAGCAGATCGGCTCGGCGCTGGACGTGCAGGGCGTGCGCGTCTACGAGGCCGCGCGCAGCGGCGTGGAATGGGGCCTGTACCGTCAGCTACGCGACAACAGCTGTGCCGCCACGAACAGTTTCGTGCCGCCCCCCCCCACGCTCTCGACCTACACGGTCACCGTGACCTGCAGCGCCACGCCCGGCACCAACGGCGGCCCCACCGTCTGGACCGTGACGTCCACCGCCTGTAACCAGCCCGACGCCGGGACCGGCGCCTGCCCCAACACCAATCCTGGCACCCGCTACCTTGAGCGGCGGCTGGATGTGACCTTCTGATGCGGAAGCATGGCATGAAACCCCTTTTCTCCCGCCTCTTGACCTGCCTGGCCCTGTGCATGGCAGGAACGGCCCAGGCCGCCATCGTGATCGACACCGGCACCAGCGCCCCCACCCTGAGCAGCAACTCGGTCGGCAGCGGCAGCAGCGTGAACGTGACCCTGAGCGTGACGACCTCCGGAGCCAACGCGGTGGACGACTGGCGATCCTTCGCCTGGCGCCTGGCCACCACAGCCCCGGGCGGCACCACCTGCAACAACGCTCCCGACTTCACCGGCGACGGCACCTACTCCGGTACCTACGGCATCACGGCACCGACAGCGCCCGGGGTGTACAACCTCTACCTGATTGCCTACAACTCGGACAACTGCAGCACCGGGGCCAGTGGCACTGTCACCCTGACGAATGCACTCACCGTCTACCCCACCGTGAGCAGCATCGCGCTGGCCGGTGCCAGCCCCACCAATGCAGCCAGCGTGTCCTGGACCGTCACCTTCAGCGCGAGCGTCACGAATGTGGACGCCAGTGATTTCACGCTGGCGCAAACCGGCGTGACAGGCGCCGCCATCACCAGCGTGACCGGCACCGGCACCACGCGCACCGTCACGGCCAGCACCGGCACGGGCAACGGCACCCTGGGCCTGAACCTGGTGGACGACGACAGCATCGTGAGCAACAGCGTGCCCCTGGGCGGCAGCGGCACGGACAATGGCAATCTCCCGGGTGCTGCGTACACCTTGGATCGCACCACACCAGCCGTGAGCGCGATCGCCGTGGCCAGTCCGAACCCGACGGCCGGCGCCGGCAGTGTGGACTGGACCGTCACCTTCAGCGAAGCTGTCACCGGCGTCAACGCTGCAGACTTTGCCCTGGTGCAGGGCGGCGGCGTGAGCGGCGCGGCCATCACCAACGTCAGCGGCAGCGGCACCACCTGGACGGTGACGGCCAGCACCGGCACGGGCAGCGGCACCCTGGGCCTGAACCTGGCGGACGACGACAGCATCCAGGACGCGGCCGGCAACCGCCTGGGCGGCACCGGGGCGAACAATGGCAATTTCCCAGGCGAGGCCTACAACGTCACCGCCGCACCCTGCAACCCGCCCAGCAACATCCCGGCCGGTGTGGCGGTCAGCTGCGTCTGCGACAACTTCAACCGCGCCAGCCTCAACCCCTCGACCATCTTCGGCCAGAACTGGATCACCTCCATCAGCGACAGCACCGGCATCCAGCCCAGCATCGTCGCCAGCAACGTGCTGCGCCTGACCAACAACACCGGCAACAACGCCAAGGCGGCCACCGTCCCGGCGGCCTTCCCTGCCGCGGGCAACTACATCTCGGTCGAATTCCTGCATTACGCCTACAACGGCACGGGGGCCGACGGCATCGCCGTCACCCTGTCGGACTACAACGTGCCAGCCGTGCCCGGCGCCTATGGCGGCTCCCTGGGTTATGCGCAGCAGACCGCCATCAACGGTTTTGCCGGCGGCTGGATCGGCGTGGCGCTGGACGAGTACGGCAACTACCAGAACCCGACCGAAGGGCGCCAGGGTGGTCCGGGCTTCCGTGTCGAGTCGGTAGGTGTGCGCGGCTCGGGCAGCGGCACCACGGGTTACCGCTGGCTGCAGGGCACGGCCGCCAACCTCAGCCCACCCATCGACATCACCGGCACCACACGCGGACCGGGTTATCGTTACCAGATCGTGGTGGATGCGCGCAATGCAGGGGCCGCCACTCCTGCAACCCAGGTGGTCGTGAACCGCGACACCACAGGCGTCGGCGACAGCTACACGGCCCTGATCCCATCCTTCGACGCCTTTGCCCGCGCCCTTGCCCTGTACCCCGGCAATCCCCAGGCCGCGGTACCCGCCAACTGGCAGATCTCCTTCACGGGCTCCACCGGCGGCTCGAACAACATCCACGAGATCGACAGCCTGCGCATCTGCGCGCAGACCGTCGTGCCGCCCAGCGGCGGTGTGGCCTCGGGTTTTGCCGTGATCGACGAGGCCTACGGCACACCGGCCATCGCCGTGCAGAACTACCTGACCGGCCGCATCTACACCAAACTGGCGGGCACCCCCTTCAAGCTCAATGTGGCGGCCATCAACAACAACCAGATCCAGACCGGTTATGTGCTCTCGGGCACCAAGAACGTGAATGTCAAGCTGGTCGACAACAGCGACGGCGCCTGCGTGCTCAACAGTTCGCAGGCCAATTACTGCAGCGCGGCCTGCCAGGCCAAGACGGCCGTGGCCGGCGGCACGCAGACGCTGAGCTTTGCGACCTCCAACGCGGGCCAGAAACAGAGCGCGGACTTCACCATTCCCGATGCTTGGAGCAACCTGGTGGCCCTGGTGAGTGACGGAACGACGGTCAACGCCAATGGGGTCTGGGCCTGTTCCACCGACGCCTTTGCCGTGCGCCCGCTGAACTTCAACACCCTGAGCAGCACCGCCAACAATGCGGCCCTGACCGGCACCCCGGCCTTGCGCGCGGGCAGCGACAGCTTCAGCATGACGGTGGCCACGGCCACGGCCGGTTATGCCGGCGCCGCTGCCGTGCCCACCATCAATCCGACCGCCATGACGGCCAATGTGGCGGGCTGGACCGTGGGCAGCATCGCCCCGGGCAGCTTCCCCGCAGCCACAGCCTCCAGCTCCACCGGCAACACCTTCACCTACAGCGAGGTGGGGCACTTCCGTTTCCTGGGCTACGACCCGGCCAGCAATACCACCAGCCTGCGCGGCATCCACGACAGCACCTGGACCGCGGTGGACCAGGGCACGCAGGTGGACTGCATTGCGGGCAGCTACGCCAATACGCGCGACACCAGCGGCACCTTCGCGAGCAACACCAACTACGGCAAGTACGGCTGCCTGTTCGGCATCACGGCCAATAGCGCGCTGTTCGGCCGTTTCATCCCGGACCATTTCACGCTGACCACGGGCAGCGTCACGCCCTCCTGCACCGGCACCACACGCAACTTCACCTATATGGGCCAGCCCAGGCTGGGCGTGGCCTATAGGCTCGAGGCGCGCAACGCTGCAGATGGGGTGACGCAGAACTACGATGCCGGCCGCATGCCCGGCGTGGTGCCCGAACTTGTGGCCGAAGACCAGACCGCCGCCAACCAGGGCTGCCACCTGAACCCGCGCCTGGCAGGTGCCCCCACGGCCAGCTGGGTGGCCGGCGTCTACAACGCCTCCACGATCAGCGCCAGTTTCACACGCCCGACCAACACGCCGCCCACCAACCTTGATACGTCGAGCCCGGCCGCCTGCGCGACCTCAAGGCTGCAGGCCGCGGGACCCTTCTGGGGCCTGGACATCGGTGTGCTGGTCAACGAAGGCACGGCCACCATGGCCGCTGCGGACATGGATGCCAACACAAGCGGCACCTGTAGCGGTGCGGGCTGTACTGCACGGAGACTGGGCAGCACGGGCGCGGTGCTGGGCCGCCTGAACCTGCTCAACGCCTATGGCTCGGATGCCCTGCCCCTGCTGGTGCCGGTACGCGCCGAATACTGGAATGGCACAACCTGGCAGCTCAACACCGACGACCGCTGCACCACGTTGGCCGCCAGCAACCTGGCCGTGGGCAATGTGGCACCGGCCAGCGGCTCCAGCCTGAATGTCACCAGCGCCAGCCTGGCCCTGAGCCCCGCGGCCACGATGACGGGCGGTCTCACCAACTTCCGCATCAACCCGTCCGTCAAAGGCGCGGGAAGCGTGGACCTGGTGCTCAACCTGGGCACGGGCACGGACTCGAACACCGACTGGTGCGGCAGTTGGAACCCGGGCAGCCCCGTCGCCAGCACCGGCACGACGCCCAGCCCGGACCTGAGTTTCCTGCTGGGCAACTGGTGCGGCAGCAACGCCGACCGCGCGCCGGCGGCCCGCATCCGCTTCGGCAGCCCGAAGGCGCCCTTCATCTACCTGCGCGAACGTTACTGAACCAAGGCAAGCGCCAACCGTAGGCGCGCCGAGGTGATGTTGATCAGGGAAGCACAACCGGAATCGAACTCGCGCGCGTCAGGGCGCTTCAACAATACCGCCTTGGGCGTGCCGGTTCGCAACTGCAAACCAACTGGGTATTCAGAAGGGGTGGTGCCGGGGCCGGAATCGAACCCGCGCACGCAAGTGCGCTTCAACAGTACCGCCTTCAGGCGTGCCGGTTCGCGAATGCAAACCAACTGGGGTATTCAGAAGGGGTGGTGCCCGGGGCCGGAATCGAACCGGCACGCCTTGCGGCGGGGGATTTTGAGTCCCCTGCGTCTACCAATTTCACCACCCGGGCGGAGATGGCCATCCACGAGGGATGAAGGCCGAAATTATGGCACAGTGGCGGTCATGAAGTACCCCACCATCGAAGACGCCATCGGCAAGACGCCGCTGGTGGCCCTGCAGCGCATCGGCGCCACGGAAAACGCCGCACGCGGCAACGTCGTCCTCGGCAAGCTCGAAGGCAACAACCCGGCCGGCTCGGTGAAAGACCGCCCCGCCCTGTCCATGATCCAGCGCGCCGAGGAACGCGGCGAAATCAAACCCGGCGACACGCTGATCGAAGCCACTTCCGGGAACACGGGCATCGCCCTGGCCATGGCAGCGGCCATCAAGGGCTACCGCATGGTGCTGATCATGCCGGAGGACCTCTCCATCGAGCGCGCCCAGACCATGAAGGCCTTTGGCGCCGAGCTGATCCTCACGCCCAAATCCGGCGGCATGGAATACGCACGTGACCTGGCCACGCAGATGGAACAGGTCGGCAAGGGCCGGGTGCTGGACCAGTTCGCCAATGCCGACAACCCGCGCATCCACTACGAGACCACCGGCCCCGAGCTGTGGGAGCAGACCGGCGGGCGCATCACCCACTTCGTCAGCGCCATGGGCACCACGGGCACCATCACCGGCGTCTCGCGTTTCCTCAAGGAAAAGAACCCCGAGATCCGCATCATCGGCGCCCAGCCCAGCGAAGGCTCGCGCATCCCCGGCATCCGCAAATGGCCGCAGGAATACCTGCCCAAGATCTACGATCCGAGCGCGGTGGACGAGCTGGTCTACGTGAGCCAGAGCGATGCCGAAGAGATGTGCCGCCGCCTGGCGCGCGAGGAAGGCATCTTTGCTGGCATCTCGGCTGCGGGGGCCTGCTGGGTCGCGCAGCAGATCACCGCGCGCGAGACCAACGCGACCATCGCCTTCATCGTCTGCGACCGCGGCGATCGCTACCTGTCCACCGGCGTCTTCCCGGCCTGAAACTCTGGTCTGATGAGCCAGGACTTCCGCTACTGCCCGGTCTGCGCCACGGCGCTGGCGCCCATCACTCTGCTGGAAGACGGTGGCCCCAAGGAACGCCTGCGCTGCCCGGCCTGCGCCTGGACGCACTGGAACAACCCCACACCGGTTCTGGCCGCCGTGGTGGAGTACCAGGGCCAGATCCTGCTGGCGCGCAATGCGGCCTGGGAAGGCAAGATGTACGCGCTGATCACGGGTTTCATGGAAGCCGGCGAGACGCCGCAGGAAGGCATCACGCGCGAAATCCAGGAGGAGACGAACCTGCAGGCCCTGGAGCTGAACCTGATCGGCGTCTACGACTTCCAGCGCATGAACCAGCTCATCGTGGCCTACCACGCGCGCTGCGAGGGCGAGGTGAAGCTCTCGCCCGAACTGGTGGACTACCGGCTGTTCAGCCCGGAAAAGGTCAAATGCTGGCCTGCCGGCACCGGCTACGCCCTGGCCGACTGGCTGCGCTCGCGCGGGCATACCCCGCAGTTCATGGAGGGCTGGAAGTCCCCACAGAGGTCCGATTCCGCCACCTGAAGGCCGGATTGCTTAAAATCAGGGCTGCTCGCTAATCTGGACCTGTGATGAACGCTGACCGAGAACTCGACACCCGTGGCCTGAACTGCCCCCTGCCCATCCTCAAGGCCAAGAAGGCCCTGTCGGAGATGACGAGCGGCCAGACCATCAAGGTGATCGCCACCGACGCCGGCTCGGTCCGTGATTTCGTGGCCTTTGCCAAGCAGACCGGCAACGAACTGCTGGAACAGACCACCGAGGGCAAGGATTACATCCACGTCCTCAAGCGCAAATAAGAACTTACGAATAAATCTACTGCGCGATCCGATCGCCGCGTTGGGCGGTGCTCAGAATCCTCACGTACAGGAAGTACGTTCCGGTTCCTGTGCTCCGTCCGCCTTGCGCTCGGGCCGCTCGCTACGATTTCTTCGCAAGTTCGGGGCTCAGGCCTCAGACCTTGAGCGACTTGAGATACGCGCGGAAATGCACCCCCACCTCGGGGTGCGCCAGGGCCAGTTCCACCGTGGCCTCCAGAAACCCTTCCTTGCTGCCGCAGTCATAACGCTTGCCGGCATAGGTGTAGGCATGCACGGCCTCGTGCTTGAGCAAACCGGCAATGCCGTCGGTCAGCTGGATTTCTCCGCCGGCACCGCGCGGCTGCTGGCGGATCTGCTCGAACACCGCCGGCGTCAGGATGTAACGGCCGGCCACGGCCAGGCGTGACGGTGCTTGCTCAGGCGCGGGTTTCTCCACCATGTGGCTGATCTTCAGCAGGCGCTCACCGTCGGGCTGGCCCGCCACGATGCCGTAACGACGCACCTGGTCCTGTGGCACTTCCTGCACCGCGATCACGGAATTGTTCAGCCGGTAAAACTGCTCGGCCATCTGGGCCAGCACATGCAAACCGCCGGGCGGGCCCATCATGAGGTCGTCGGCCAGCAGCACGGCAAAAGGCGAGTTTTCGGTCAGGTGCTCGGCACACAGCACCGCATGGCCCAGGCCCAGGGCGCGCGGCTGGCGCACGTAGGAACAGAGCATGTCGTCCGGCTGCACCGAGCGCACCAGGTCCAGCAGGGCCTGCTTGCCGGCCTGCTCCAGCTCGTTCTCCAGCTCGTAGGCGGTGTCGAAATGGTCCTCGATGGCACGCTTGTTGCGCCCGGTCACGAAGACCATATGGCGAATGCCGGCGGCATAGGCCTCTTCCACCGCGTACTGGATCAGCGGCTTGTCGACGACAGGCAGCATCTCCTTGGGCGCCGCCTTGGTGGCCGGCAGGAAACGCGTGCCCAGGCCGGCGACGGGGAAAACGGCGGTTTTGATTTTTTGCGTCATGCCCCGATTCTCCCTGCGAAATATGACGATTACCTCAAGCGAGTCAGCTGGTCCTGGATTTTGGCCAGGGTGGCCGTGAAGTCGGCCAAACGCTTGTTCTCCTGCTCGATCACGGCGGGCGGCGCCTTGGCCACGAAAGCCTCGTTGGACAGCTTGCCCTTGGCCTTGGCGATCTCGCCTTCCAGGCGGGTCGCTTCCTTGCCCAGGCGGGCCTTCTCGGCGGCCACATCCACTTCCATGTGCAGGCACAGGCGGGCCTCGCCCACCACGGCCACGGGCGCAGCCTGGGCGGCAGCGGCCCACTCGGCCTCGGCCTTGAAGACCTTGACTTCGCTGAGCTTGGCCAGGGCCTGCAGCACCGGCGCCCATTGCTCCAGGAAAGCCGTCTCGCCGGCGCTGCTGGCCACGGCGTACAGCGGCAGACGCGTGGAGGGCGACACATTCATCTCGCCGCGCAGATTGCGGCAGGCGTCCACGAACTGGCGCAGGCGGGCCACCTCGGCCATGGCCGCGGCGTCGATGCGCTCGGGCTGGCTCACCGGGTAGGCGGCCACGCTGACCGACTCGCCCGAGCGGCCGGCGACGGGCGCCACCTTCTGCCACAGCTCTTCGGTGATGAAGGGGATCAGCGGGTGCGCCAGGCGCTGGATGGTTTCCAGCGTGCGGATCAGGGTGCGGCGGGTGGCGCGCTGCTGCGCTGCGTCACCGGTGCTGATCTGCACCTTGGCGATTTCCAGGTACCAGTCGCAGAACTCGTTCCAGACGAAGTCGTAGATGGTGTTGGCCACGTTGTCCAGCCGGTAGTCGGCGAAGCCCCGGGCCACTTCGGCCTCGACCTGCTGCAGCAGCGAGACAATCCAGCGGTCGGCGGCACTGAAGCTCAGGTAACCGTGGAAAGGCCCGCCCGGTACACACTGTTCCTTGGTGTGCTCCTCCAGACCGCAGTCCTGGCCCTCGCAGTTCATCAGCACAAAACGTGTGGCGTTCCAGAGCTTGTTGCAGAAGTTGCGGTAGCCCTCGCAGCGCTTGCTGTCGAAGTTGATGTTGCGGCCCAGCGAGGCCAGCGAAGCGAAGGTGAAACGCAGCGCATCGGCACCGAAGGCCGGGATGCCGGCGGGGAATTCCTTCTCGGTGTTCTTGCGCACCTGGGGTGCAGTCTCGGGCTTGCGCAGGCCGACCACGCGCTTGTCCAGCAGAGCGCTAAGCGCGATGCCGTCGATCAGGTCCACCGGGTCCAGCACATTGCCCTCGGACTTGCTCATCTTCTGGCCCTGGGCATCACGCACCAGGCCGTGGATGTAGACATGCCTGAACGGCACCTTGCCCGTGAAGTGGGTCGTCATCATGATCATGCGGGCGACCCAGAAGAAGATGATGTCGTAACCCGTGACCAGCACGCTGGAGGGCAGGTAGAGGTCGAAATCCTCGGTCCCGCTACCGGAGGGGCGCTCCACAGCGCCGGGCCAGCCCATGGTGGAAAAAGGCACGAGGGCCGAGGAATACCAGGTGTCCAGCACGTCCTCGTCACGCACGAGCTTGCGGCCCGGCGCCTGGGCCTGGGCTTCGGCTTCGTTGCGCGCGACGATCACCTTGCCGTCTTCGTCGTACCAGGCCGGGATCTGGTGGCCCCACCAGAGCTGGCGCGAGATGCACCAGTCCTGGATGTTGTTCATCCATTGGTTGTAGGTGTTGACCCAGTTCTCGGGCACGAACTTGACCGCGCCGCTGTCCACCGCGTCGATGGCCTTCTGCGCAATGCTCTTGCCCGTCGGGTCGCCTTTGCCAACCTGGCTCATGGCCACGAACCACTGGTCGGTCAGCATGGGCTCGACGATCTGGCCCGTGCGGGTACAGATGGGCACCATGAGCTTGTGTTTCTTGGTCTCAACCAGCAGGCCCAGCGCTTCCAGGTCCTTCACGATGGCCTTGCGCGCCACGAAGCGGTCCAGGCCACGGTATTTCTCGGGGGCGTTGTCGTTGACGGTGGCCTGCAGCGTCAGCACACAGATCAGCTCCAGCTTGTGGCGCTGGCCCACCTGGTAGTCGTTGGGGTCGTGCGCCGGCGTGACCTTGACCACGCCGGTGCCGAAGTCCTTGTCCACGTAGGCGTCGGCAATGACCGGAATCTGGCGGCCCACCAGGGGCAGGGTCACCATCTTGCCAATCAGATGCTGGTAGCGCTCGTCCTCCGGGTGCACCATCACGGCCACGTCACCCAGCATGGTCTCGGGGCGGGTGGTGGCCACGGTCAGGCTGCCCGAACCATCGGCCAGGGGGTAGGCGATGTGCCAGAGCGAGCCGTCCTTCTCTTCGCTCTCGACCTCCAGGTCCGACACGGCGGACTGCAGCACCGGGTCCCAGTTGACCAGGCGCTTGCCGCGGTAGATCAGCCCCTGCTCGTACAGGCGCACGAAGGTCTCGGTGACGACCTTGCTGAGCTTGTCGTCCATGGTGAAGTATTCGCGGCTCCAGTCCACGCTGTCGCCCATGCGGCGCATCTGGGTGGTGATGGTGTTGCCACTCTGCTCCTTCCACTCCCAGACCCGCACCACGAAGTTCTTGCGGCCCAGGTCGTGGCGACTGATCTTCTGCTCCTGCAGCTGGCGCTCCACCACGATCTGGGTGGCGATGCCCGCGTGGTCCGTGCCCGGCACCCAGACCGTGTTGGCGCCCGCCATGCGGTGGTAACGTGTGAGCGAGTCCATGATGGTCTGGTTGAAGGCATGGCCCATGTGCAGTGTGCCCGTCACATTGGGCGGCGGCAACTGGATGGCGAAAGACGGTGCCCCCGCTTTGGCTTTGCCGGTACCGCGAAAACCCGCCTGGCCGTAGCCGCGCTTCTCCCATTCGGGGCCCCAATGCGCCTCCAGGGCGGCGGGTTCGAAGGACTTGGACAGGCTGTTGAGGCCGGGTTGCTGGACGGTGTCGGTCATGGTGCTGACAAAAAATGAAGAACGGCACCCGAGGGTGCCGTTCCATGGGGTGTCTGGGAACTGCCCTCGATTTTACCGGGGGAGCCCTGGACCAGCCTAGCGCGGCATATCCTTGGCCGCCCGGATGCACTCGGCCAGCACTTCCTTCGCTCCGATCTGGTTGGCCAGCAGCAGGATCAGCCGGGCATTGAGCAGTTCCGACTGCTCGCGGGAGAGGCCGGTGTGGGCGTCCAGCAACTGCTCGTAGAAGGTATCGGCATCCTGGAAATGGGGGGTGGTTTTCATCAAAACTCCTTGATGCCGATCGCGCGTTCGATGGCCTGGATCAGGCCGGCGTCCACGCTTTCGCCCGTAGCGGCGATGTAGGCGTCGGGCCGCACCAGGGCCCAGGCATGGCCGAAGACATGGCAGGCGCCCTGCAGATGGCCCTGCGGGTCGATCACGAACTCGCGCGCCTGGGGCCGGGTGTCCGGCCCCACGACCTGCACGCAGCGCACGGGCGCGGCGCTGCCCAGATGGCGCAGGCGCTGTACCGCAGCTGCCGACATGTCGCCAAAGACCAGCACCAGCAACTGGCCACCCGCCCATTCGATCAGGTCGTTGACGCAGCCAACGCTGTGGTCGGCCCAGCGAAAGCTCACGTTCTGCACCGACAGGCCGCCGCTGCGCTCGCAGATGCCGGAATGGGTGTAGCTGTTGGCCACGGCCATGCGACCGGTGTTGATGAGCGCACGCGCAAAGGGGTGCTGGCGTGCCAGGCTGATGGCCGCGCTGCGGAAGGTGCGCTCCATGCCATCGGCCGGGCGCAGGAAACGCGCCGTGCGGTTGGTCACCATGACGTTCTGCGCGGCGGCCTCGTGCCGCTCCTCGTTGTAGCTGTCCAGCAGCGTGGCCGGGGCCTGGCCAAGCAGCACGGCCGCCAGCTTCCAGGCCAGGTTGTCGGCATCGGCCACGCCGGTGTTGCCGCCGCGCGCGCCGAAGGGGCTGACGATCTTGGCCGTGTCACCCATGAAAAACACGCTGCCGATGCGCAAGCGGTCCAGGCACTGGCTGCGGTAGGCATAGGGGCCGACCCAGACGATCTCGGCTTCCACGTCCGGGCCGAACTGCTGCCGCAGGCGCTCGCGCACCACATCCTCGCGGCTCACGGCCTCGGGGTCGGCATTGGGCTCCATCTGGTAGTCGATGCGCCAGACCTCGTCGCCCATCAGGTGCTGCCAGACCGCGCGGTTGCCGTTGAAGGGCGCCTCGATCCAGGTGTGACGCTCCTGCGGCGGGCGGTGCTTGAAGCGCACGTCGGCGATGCACCAGCGGTCGTCGCCGCGGCGCGAGGTCATGGTGGCGCCCGTCCAGCCGTGGAATGGCGTGTGCGAGCCGCTGGCGTCGATCACGTGCTCGGCCTCCAGCTTGTAGGCTCCGGCCGGCGTCTCCACGACCAGCGTGGCATAGCCCGCGTGCTGCTGGAAGCCCGTCACACGCGACTTCCAGCGCAGGTCCACGTGGCCCAGGCCGTAGATGCGCTCGACCAGATAGCCTTCGATATAGAACTGCTGGATGTTGATGAAGGGCGGCTGGGCCGAGAGGCTGTAGCTGCTGTTCTGGCGCAGGTCGAAGGAATAGACCTCGTCCTGGCCGGCAAAGGTGCGGCCCACGCTCCACTGGATGCCCTTGGCCGCGATGCGCTCGTACACCCCCAGGCGCTGGAAGATCTCCAGCGACTTCTGCGTGTAGCAGATGCCGCGTGAGGAGGCTCCCTTGACGCCCACGGTGTTGTCCTCGTCCAGCAGCACGGCAGGGATGCCCAGCCTGGCCAGGCAACAAGCCAGGGTCAGGCCGGTGATGCCGGCGCCGACGATGACGACCTTGTGGCGTCGCACTTCACCGCTCTTGAGTTCGGGCGGCTCGACGAAGGGGTACTCGGGCAGTTCGTAGCCCTTGCCCTGGGTGAACTCGTAGCCGTTGGTAAAGGCGACATCGCGCCAGGCCGCGCTCATGATCCGGCCCTGACCGTGGTCTTGCGGCCGCCCACCTCGGGCCGGTCGTTCTGCTGGGGCTTGAGCGGCGCGGCCACCTTGCCGGCGGCGCGTTCCTGGCGCCAGACCTGCTTGCGTGCAGTCCATTCGTTCAGGCGCGCATGCGCCGTGGTGCTTTCCTTGAGCATCTGGAACTCGTCGGCCACCTGGGCCGAAAGTTCGAGCCGGATGCCATTGGGGTCAAAGAAGTAGATGCTCTTGAAGATGTGGTGGTCGGTCACGCCGATCACCTCGATGCCATTCGCCTGCAGCCGCGCCTTCATGTCTTCCAGCTGCGCGATGGAGTCGAGCCGGAAGGCGATGTGGTTGACCCAGCGCGGCGTGTTGGCACTGGGCTCGGCGGCCACGTCGTCGCCCAGGTCGAAGAAGGCGATGAAGGAGCCGTCCTGCAGGCGGAAGAAGAAGTGTGTGTAAGGGCAGTATTCCCCCGTGCTGGGCACGTGGTCGCTCTGGATGATGTGGTACAGCGGCAGGCCCAGAATGTCTTCGTAGAAGTGCCGCGTCTCCTCGGCATCACGGGCGCGGTAGGCGTAGTGGTGCAGCTGCTGGATGGGGGGCGGTGGCGGCAGGCCGGCTTGGGGCGTGGACATGGCGGCTCCTCGAATTCACTTATGCGTAATGCATTTACTTTAGCGTAAAAGACCGGTCCACCCAAGCCAGCCCGCCCTCGGTACGGGACTAGGGCCTGTTCACACTAATTTCACAAGATGCGTTGCGGATCAAAAAAGTCATGCGGTAGGCGCGTGGACGCCGCCGGGGTAGGCCCCCGGCAAGTCCGCGCAACACCCCGCATGGCTTTTTTGGCCGCAACCCGGAGGGAACATGGCTAAAACCGCGCCAATCTAGGCGCGCGACGACGCCCAGGCTAACCGCCTGGGCTAGGAGTGCAACAACGAGTGGCGCGGTTTTAGCCATGTTCGCACTTGCGAAATTAGTGTGAACAGGCCCTAAACTCGACCGCCATGACGACCGCCACCCGCCTGCGCAAGCTTTTCCCCTTCCTGAACTGGCCCCGCCCCACGGCCGAACTGCTGCGCAGCGAAGCCCTGGCCGGCTTGGCTGTGGGACTGATGGTGATCCCCCAGGGCGTGGCCTACGCCGTGCTGGCGGGCATGCCACCGGTCACCGGCATCTATGCCTCCATCCTGCCGGCTCTGCTGGCCGTGCTGTTCAGCGCCTCGACCCGGCTCTCGGTCGGCCCCACCGCCCTGACCTGCCTGCTGGTGAGCGCCGGCCTGACCGGGTTGGCCCAGCCCGGCTCGGCGCAATGGGTGCAGCTGGCCATCTGGCTGGCCCTGCTCACCGGCCTGCTGCAGCTGGTGCTGGGTTTCATGCGTTTCGGCTGGCTGCTCAATCTGGTCAATGCGCCGGTGCTCATGGCTTTCACCCAGGCGGCATCCGTGCTCATCATCGCCTCCCAGCTGCCCGACCTGCTGGGCCTGCGGAACTGGCACAGCCTGGCATCGGACCCACTCCATGCCTGGCACCTGCCCTCGCTGGCTTTCGGCCTGGGCACGCTGGCGCTGCTGCTGGTCGCACGGCGCTGGCGCCCCGCCTTTCCCTCGGTGCTGCTGATCGTGCTGGCTGCCGCCGGCCTGTCCCATGGCCTGGACTTCGAGGCGGCGGGTGGCCAGGTGGTCGGCTCCCTGCCGGCCGGCCTGCCTGCCCTGAGCCTGCCGGCCTTGCCTGAGTTGTCCGTGCTGGGCCAGCTGCTGCTGCCCACCCTGGTCATCACGCTGGTGAGTTTCCTGGAAACGGCCTCCAGCGCCAAGGTCGACAACGAACGGCGCGGCACGCGCTGGAACCAGGACCAGGACCTGATCGGCCAGGGCCTGGGCAAGCTGGCGGCCGGCCTCAGCGGTGCCTTCCCGACCAGTTCCTCCTTCTCGCGCTCGGCGCTCAATCTCTACGCCGGCGCGCGCACCGGCTGGGCTACGGTGTTTTCCGCCGCGGTCGTGCTGCTGGCGCTGTGGCTGTTCATCCCCGTGCTGCGCCATGTGCCGCAGGCCGTGCTGGCCGCCATCGTGGTGGCCGCGGTGCTGGGCCTGCTCAAGCCGCGCGAGTTCACGCGCCTGTGGCGCATCGCCCGCGTGGAGGCCGTCATTGCCGGCACCACTTTCCTCATCACCCTGCTGGTCTCACCGCAGCTCTACTGGGGCGTGCTGGCCGGCGTGCTGATGTCGCTCAGCCATTTCCTCTACCAGCGCCTGCATCCGCGCATCATCGAAGTGGGACTGCACCCCGACGGCAGCCTGCGCGACCGCCATCTCTGGCGACTGCCGCCGCTGGCACCCGACACCTATGCCCTGCGCATGGATGCGGCGCTGGACTTCGCCGCTGCGGCCGAGTTCGAGCGCGCCATCGTCGAGCACCTGGCGGCGCACCCGCAAACCCGCCACGTCTGCCTCTTCGCCCAGCCCATCAACCGCATCGATGCCACCGGCGTGGACGCCCTGCTCAAGCTCAGCGAGCAACTGCGCCAGCAGGATGTGCTGCTGCACATCAGTGGCATGAAACTGCCGGTGGAACGCACCCTGCTGCAGGCGGGGTGGAAGCCGGCCGATCCGGCGCATCGTCTCTACCGCACCGAGACGGAAACGGTGGCCGCGCTGCGCGCGCTGGCCTGAGCCGGCGGCGCACCCGGGCTGCAAAGCACTTCAGCCGAATTTCAGGAACATGCGGCTGTAAGGGCCCTTGAGCCGGCCCAGCGCCTCTTTGGCAGCGGCCGCATTCTGGTTCATGGCGGCCCGGTGCAGCATGGTCACCGAAGTCTCCAGTGCCTGCAGGGCAGCGGCAAATTCGGCGTCGCTCTGCAGGGCCTTCGGCGCCTCGCTGCGCAGCCGCTTGGCCAGGTAGTCCAGCACGCCCATCTGTTTCACCAGGTTCAGCAGGCCCTGCGCGCTGCTCGTCAGGGCCGCCTCCTGCTCCAGCAGATGCTCCATCTCCGCATGGTAGGCATTCATATGGTCGCTGTAGACGATGACCCCATTGCGCCGGCGCAACTCGGCCATGATGTCGCGCGCCTGTTCCAGCGTTTCGTGCGCCTGCGGCAGCTTGCCCTGGCCGATCTCGCCGGTCGCCTGCTCGTACACCTTGGCCACGGCCTGCAGGGACGCACTGAATTCAGGATCTTTGTCGTAGGGAATGGGGGGCGCGGCCGCGTAGCGGTCCACGATCGATTGCCAGGCCTGCCGGGCCTGGGCCATCGCCTGCTCGGACTCGGCCTGCGCCTTGCTGTTGGTGCGGAACAGCGCGGCACGGTAGGGCGCGTAGGCCTGGGTGATGGCCTCGGTCACCGGATCGGCCGCCCGGGCCCCCAGGCAGGCCAGCAGGCCGAGCATCACGAAGAAATTGACAATGAGTTTCATGGCATCTCCAGATCAGGAACAGCGCCGTCACAGCGGCGGCCGATCCAGTCTAGTCGGCGCCCATCCGCCCGTCTTGACATACATCAAAGCTGCCGCGCCACAGCGCCCAGTCAGGCCCGGGGGGGGCCTCCAGCGGCAGCGCCGTGCCATGCACCGGATGGACCAGCTCCAGGCGCAGCGCATGCAGCCAGAGGCGCTGCACCCCGAGCCACGCCGCCAGGGCGCGGTTCAGGGGCCCCTTGCCATGGGTGGCGTCGCCGATGATGGGATGGGCCACGTGTTTCATGTGGCGGCGCAGCTGATGCCGGCGACCGTTCAGGGGCTGCAGTTCCACCAGCGCGCAGCGTGTCGTGGGGAAAGGGCCCTGGGGCAAGAGCAGTTCGTAACGCGCCAACGTGCGATAACGCGTCCGGGCGTCCTGCACCTGCATGCGGCCAGCGCGGGCGTCATCTTCCATGCGCTGCAGGGGGTGGTCGATCAGGCCCGATTCGGGTGGCCAGCCGCGCACCACGGCCTGGTAGGTCTTGTGCACCTGGTCTGGTGCCTCGAAGGCCGGCCCCAGCAGGCGGGCCGTCTCGGCATCCAGCGCGAACAGCAGCACGCCGCTGGTGCCCTTGTCCAGCCGGTGGGCGGGCCAGACCGGGCGGCCCAGCTGATCGCGCAGCAGCTGCAGGGCAAACAAGGTCTCGCCGGCGTCGAGTCCCGTTCGGTGCACCAGCAGACCGGGCGGTTTGTCGATGGCTACGAGATAATTGTCCTGATACAGGATACGCAACATGCTGTTTTTATTATCTCCCGCCAAATCCCTGGACTACGACACCCCCGCCGGCGACGTGCCGCATACGCAGCCCTTGTTCGTCAAGCAATCGACCGAACTCATCAAGCTCCTGCGCGAGCACTCGCCGCAGCAGATTTCCGAACTGATGGACCTGAGCGACACGCTCGCCGGCCTGAACGTGGCGCGTTACCAGGCCTGGAGCCCGAAGTTCACGGCGAAAAACGCCAAGCAGGCCGTGCTGGCCTTCAACGGCGACGTCTACGAAGGGCTGGACGCCAAGACACTCAAGGCTGAGGACCTGGCCTGGGCCCAGGAGCACGTGTGCATCCTCAGCGGCCTCTACGGCGTGCTGCGTCCGCTGGACTGGATGCAGCCCTACCGGCTGGAGATGGGCACGGCGCTGGAGAACCCGCGGGGCAAGAACCTCTACAGGTTCTGGGGCACGCAGATCGCTGACTATCTCAACGAACGCCTGCAGGCCGACAAGACGCCCGTCGTCGTGAACCTGGCCTCGCAGGAATACTTCAAGGCCGTGGACACCAAGACCTTGAAAGCCCGCGTGATCGAATGCGTGTTCGAGGACTGGAAGGGCGGCAAGTACAAGGTCATCAGCTTCCTGGCCAAACGCGCGCGCGGCCTGATGGCGCGCTACGCGGCCACCCAGCACCTGAGCACACCCAAGCAGCTGGAGAAGTTCAAGCTCGAAGGCTATGCCTTCGACGCCAAGGCCTCCGAACCGGACCGCCTGGTCTTCCGCCGGAAAGTGCAGGACTGAGATGAGCCAAGCCGAAGACTCCCTGCTGGGCAAGGCCACGCCGTACAAGGACCAGTACGACGCCAGCCTGCTGTTCCCCATCCCGCGCATCGCCAAACGCGATGAAATCGGCGTGCCCGCCACCCTGCCCTTCCTGGGCGCCGACCTGTGGACGGCTTACGAGCTGAGCTGGCTCAACCTGCGCGGCAAGCCGCAAGTGGCGATTGCCCACGTCACCGTGCCCTGCGAAACCCCCAACATCATCGAGAGCAAGTCCTTCAAGCTCTACCTCAACAGCTACAACAACACCAAGTTCGCCGATGCGGCCGAGGTCCTGGCGCGGCTGCGCGCCGACCTGAGTGCCGCCGTGTGGCGCGACTCGGACAAGACGGGTACGGTGGGCGTGAAGATCATCGCGCCCGAGCTGTTCGACCAGGAACCCATCCATGAACTCGACGGCCTGAGCCTGGACCGGCTGGAGGTGGAGTGCACGCACTACACGCCGGCGCCCGAACTGCTGACAGCCGCCTTCGACGAACAGCCCGTAAACGAGGTGCTGACCAGCAACCTGCTCAAGAGCAACTGCCTGGTGACCGGCCAGCCCGACTGGGGCAGCGTGCAGATCGCCTACAGCGGCCCGCAGATCGAACAGGCCGGCCTGCTGCAGTACCTGGTGAGCTTCCGCAACCACAACGAGTTCCACGAGCAGTGCGTGGAGCGCATCTACATGGACATCTGGACGCGCTGCAAGCCCACCAAGCTGACGGTCTATGCGCGCTACACACGCCGCGGCGGCCTGGACATCAACCCCTGGCGCACCAGCCACCCGCAGGCCCTGCCGGCCAACGTGCGCACGGCACGGCAGTAAACACTGCGCTTGCGGGTCAGTGCAGGCGGAACACCTGCATGGACTGGGTCAGGGACGCGGCGCTGACCTTGAGCCCGTCGGAAGCCGCGGCCGATTCCTCGGCCAGGGCGGCGTTCTGCTGCGTCAGCTCGTCCAGGTGGTTGATGGCCTCGTTGACCTGGGCCACCCCGGTGGTCTGCTCGCGCGTGGCCGTGCTGATCTGGTTGATCAGCACCCCCACCTCGCGCACCGCTTCCACCACTTCCTCGATGGTCTTGTTGGCGTGCTGCATGCGCTCGGCGCCGTTGGAGATCTGGTCGGCCGAGTGCGCGATCAGTTCGCGGATCTCCTTGGCCGCCGTGCCGCTGCGCTGGGCCAGCGCGCGCACCTCGGTCGCCACCACGGCAAAACCGCGCCCCTGTTCACCGGCGCGTGCGGCTTCCACCGCGGCGTTGAGCGCCAGGATGTTGGTCTGGAAGGCGATGCCCTCGATGACCGAGATGATCTCGCGCATCTTGCCGGACGACTGGTCGATGCGTGTCATCAGTTCGCTGAGTTCATGCACCGACTCGCCGCCCTGCGTGGCCACCGTGGTGCTCTGCTCGCTGTGGCGCAGCACCTCGTCGGCAATCTGCGAGGTGTGCTTGACGGTGCTGGAGATTTCCTCCATCGAGGCCGCCGTCTGTTCCAGGCTGCTGGCCTGTGACTCGGCGCGGGCCGACAGGTCCAGGCTGCCTTCGGAGATCTCCAGGGCGGTACGGTTGAAGTTGCTGATCTCGCTGTTGACATCGCCGATGACGGCCCGCAGGTTGATCTGCACCTGGCGCAGGTTGTTCAGCGTGGCCGCCATGGGATGGTTGGGCGAGAAATCCAGCGCGGTCTTGAGGTTGCAGGCGGCCAGGTCGCGCGCAAACAGCTCGACCTGCTCGATGGCCTGCACATAACGCCGCTGGAACACCGCCAGGGCCATGCCCGCGCCGGCCAGCAGGCCGCCGAACTGCAACCAGCTGGCCAGCGCGCCCTGGAACCCCAGCCAGACGGGCGCAAGACCCAGCACGAGCATGAGGCCCAGCAGCAGGCCCATGCGCGTTGTCGGGCCCAGGTCATGCCAGCGCTGCAGCTGCCCCTTGAGGCCATGGAAACGCAGTTGCCCGCCCTGCAGATGGAAGCTGGGCTGCCCGGCCCGGGTTTCCTCGTTCAGCTGCGCGTACAGGCCAGCCACGGCCTGCACCTCTTCACGGCCGGGTTTGGTGCGCACCGAGAGGTAGGCCACGGGTTTGCCGTTTTCCATGATGGGCGTGACATTGGCGCGCACCCAGTAGTAGCTGCCGTCCTTGCGCCGGTTCTTGACCAGGCCGGTCCAGGGCTTGCCGTGGCCGATGGTGCGCCAGAGGTCGCGAAAGCCCTCGGGCGGCATGTCGGGATGCCGGATGATGTTGTGGTTCTCGCCGATCAGTTCCTCGGCGCTGTAGCCGCTGGTGGCGAAAAAGGCCGCGTTGCCGTGGGTGATGTAGCCCCGGGTGTCGGTCATGGACACCAGCATGGCGCTGGCCGGGTAATCGTATTCCTGGTCGATGACGGGCAGATTGGTCCGCACGCTGCTCTCCTGATGATGCAGCCCCGATTCAATCACGAAAGCCGACCGGCGGCACGCTGGAAGTGGCTGTCAAAAGAGGCGTAATTCGGGCTCAGGGATGGCCCTGGGGCCAGTGCAGATCGAGCAGTTTCCAGCCGCCCACGGCCATCTTCTGCACCGTACACCGGTAGTCCGAACGGACCGTAGGCGCACCAAAACGCGCCTGTGCATGGAGCGCGCCCAGGGCCAGCCAGACATCAGGCAAACCGGCCCAGCGCGCGTCGTTGACCGGCACCGGTGTCGCGGGGCGTGAGGGGTCGGCTTTGGGCTTGCCCAGGGTCTTGAGTGCCGCCATCGCGTATTGCTGGCACGCGTAAGCGGCATACATCGCATCGTCCCGGTCGGCCGCATGCGCGTGGCCGCCTCCCAGGAAAACGAACAGGGCCAGGGCGAAGGCAGGTTTGGCGATCATTCGCTCAGGCCGATGTCGCGGAAGGACTGCAGCGGCGACAGCGCCGGAAACTGGCCCGCCCGCTTCTCCTTCATGGCCGTGACGGCCTCCAGCACGTGCTTGTTGCTCCAGATCGCGCCCTGCAGCCAGCCCATCTGTCTGAGCGCATCGTCCACGCCATGGTCGCGCGCATAGTGCAGGGCCTGCTTGGTGCCCCAGAGGGCCACGGGCGGCTTGCCGGCAATCTCCCTGGCCGTCTGCAGGGCGCCGGCCAGCAGGGCCTCGGGCGTGTCGTAGACCTGGTTCACCAGGCCGTAGCCCAGCGCCTGCGCCGCCGGCAAACGACGCCCGGTGTAGGCCAGTTCCTTGACCACGCCCAGGGGCATGAGCTTGGGCAGACGCTGCAGCGTGCCCACGTCGGCCACCATACCGATATTGATTTCCTGGATGCAGAAGAAGGCATCGGCCGTGGCGTAACGCAGGCAGCAGGCGCTGACCATGTCGACCGCGCCGCCGATGCAGCCGCCCTGGATAGCCGCAATGACAGGGATGCGCAGCGTCTCCAGTTTCGTGAAGGTGGCCTGCATGTCGGTGAGCAGGTCGAAGATGGCGGCACGCCCTTCGGCGCTGCGGTCGTCCAGGGTGATGGCGCCGCCGAAGGTCTCCAGCGCCATGCCGGCGCTGAAGTGCCTGCCGGTGCTGCTGATGAGCAGCACACGCGCTTCGCTGCCGGCATGCAGCTGCGTGAGCACCGCGTCCAGCTCGCGCCAGAACTGCGGGTGCATGGTGTTCATGGCCTCGGGGCGATTGAGCACCAGGTGGGCAATGTGCTGCTCAATCGTCAGGGAAAAGCAGGGCGGTGTGTTCATGGTGATCGGTCTCCTGGGTCGATGGGATGGACGCTTCCTCACCCGCCTTCACGAGCGAGCCCACACGCACGCCCAGCAGGCGCAGCCGGCGCTGCAGGTCCACGCGCTTGAGGCACTGGCCCGCCGCCTGGCGTATGGTCGCGGCGTCGGCCGTGGGGTGGCTGAGGGTCTGGTCGCGGGTGACGCTTTTGAAGTCATCGTAGCGCAGCTTGATGCCGATGGTCCGGCCCGCATACCCCTTGCGCTGCAGGTCGGCCGCCACGCGTTCGCACAGAGCGGTGAAGATGGCGCCCAGTTCGGCCTTGTCGCGCACGGCGTGCAGGTCGCGCTCGAAGGTGGTTTCGCGGCTGATCGACACCGGTTCGCTTTCGGTCACCACCGGGCGCTCGTCGCGCCCCCAGGCCGCCTCAAACAGCCAGGCGCCATAACTCTTGCCGAAGTGCTCGACCAGCCAATCGCGCTCGCGCGCGGCGAGTTCACCGATGGTGTGGATGCCCTGCGCCTGGAGTTTCTCGTCGGTCTTGGGGCCCACGCCGTTGATCTTGCGGCAGGGCAGCGGCCAGATCAGCGCCTGCAGGTCCCCCGGCATCACGATGGAGATACCCCTGGGTTTCTTGAACTCGCTGGCCATCTTGGCGATGAGCTTGTTGGGCGCCACCCCGATGGAGCAGCTCAGGCCGGTGGCGTCCAGGATGCTTTTCTGGATCAGGCGCGCCAGGCTGCGGCCGCCGTCACGCTGGCCGCCCGGCACCTCGGTGAAGTCGATGTACTGGCCGTATGCGAAAGCTCTAGTTCGTATCCATTGAATTTTTTCTGTTTCCAGAGTCGAATTTGGACCAAATCCTCACCAATGGTACTCATTACCTTGTTTTTTTGTATTGCAATAGACGTTTTTCAGTGATTTTTGCCAGTTGGAATACATCGCTATATCTCGCCTAGTCCCCTTCAACGGAGGCTCCAATAGGCGACAGCAATTGAACGACGTCGACTCCCAGGGCAACCGCGATTTTTTCAATGTTGTCGATAGACACATTCCGCTCGGCTCTTTCAATGCCCCCAATATAAGTGCGGTGAAGGCCTGCAGCCTCGGCCAATTTCTCTTGGGAAATTCCGATCTTTAGTCGAAGCTCACGCATCTGTCCAGCAAGACACTCGCGAGCAGACATTCGGGATGTTTTTCTACGGGGCATGTGCCCGATAGCTTCCCTGCATTGACGACTATAAGTCTACAGACTATAAGTATCCTTTTCAGATTCTGGAGTTCCGATGCTGCAGACATTGAGACCAATATCCACAACCGATCTCTCTTTGCTTAGTAGGTTTGCTGAGAGCAGGCCCGTGGAGGAGCTCCTTCCTTCAAAGTTAAGTGAGCCGATCCTGTTGTCCCTCGCGTTGGATCTTCGCCGTGTCGAATTGATGGTGAAACAGGACGCCGAGGCTTCGAGCAGCCTGAGCGTAGCGGTGTATCTCGTTGTGAAGTACCTCATGCTTCTGGCATCTCCAAAAGGAGATCGCAAGATATCGATTCCAGAGGAGTCACTCATTCAGGCCGTACAGATCCTCTCTATTACCGTAGAACGCGAGATCGTGACGCGAATCATCGGGGTGAGTGACCAGAATGGAGACGAATACCTTTTAAGCGCGTTGAGAACGATAAAGGTCTAGTCTGTCTGCGGCTGAAGATTCGCTCAAGAAAAGCCATGGGAGACGTTCCAGTCGATTTTCCTCGTGGGTTTACCGCGCCAACGGTTCCTGGAGCTCAAGCCAAATTCATGGCTCGAAAGATTGATGGTCGATATGTGGTGGGACCGACCGCATCTGAATTGCACGAACGATGGGTCTATTGCGAAGATCTGGCTCAGCAACTGGCGGAGCGAACGCGTCGCAAGCGGGCGGCTGGCCTCGTTTCTAACCTGGACGTCTTCCACCGAGAAACCGAGCATCGTGTTCGCGGTCAAGGTTGGGGCCTCAGCAACGACGAGGTAATCTGGCTGATGAAACGCACGCGCGAACTCGCGGGGCACTCCACCCCATCGTCTCCAGAAGGCTAGTCTCGGACTAACCACCAAGCATCCCGGATACCACCATGCTTGACCGAAAAGTCAAAGGACTGGGCCTGCCGATCCTGTACCTGGACTTCGACGGTGTCCTTCATCCCGAGTATTGCTACTGGCATCCTCGCAAGGGCCCCTACCTCAAAGCTCCTGGCCACAGCCTGTTCGAACATCTCGCTTTACTGGAACGACTGCTCGAACCCCATCCTGAGGTCAGGATTGTGCTCTCCACCACCTGGGTGCAGACCTACCAGTTTTCTGAAACTGCCCGCAAGCTTGGCCCGTCTCTTCGACCACGGGTGATCGGCGCGACGTATCACACCGGCAAGAATGCCGAGTGAGTCGTGCGTGATCATTTGTCCACGATACTAGACAAGTAAACATGGCCTATCGACTTGGCAAGGCTTGCTTTTATTGTTCTGGGATTTTGGTTCTAATAAAAACCAATAAGCCTAAAATTTCATTTATTGGTCTTAAAGAAATCCAATAGCATCAAGTCCTAAATCGATCTATTGATCAACCCATGGCAAAAGATCTCTCTACGCCGGCCGAGCTCGAAGTAACGTTGGGTGAGCAAATCCGTGCTGCTCGATTGCTACGGAACTTATCCCAGGAAGCGCTGGCCCGGGATGCTGGTGTCTCCCGTACAGCGGTGCGCAATCTTGAGGGCGGGAAAGGAGCCACGGTCGAGACTCTGGTGCGGGTCCTAAAGGCCATGGAAAGGACGGATTGGATCTCAATGCTGCAGCCGACGGTCACCATCAGTCCGCTGCAGATGCTGAAATCTATATCGCCCCGCCAGCGGGCTCGTGCATCAAAAGAGCAAGATTGACTGAAGCTCCCCCGGAGAATTCACGGCACGCCCGGTGCCGCAAGTAATGTCAAAGCGGCAATACCATGACCATGTGGTGTCATCTAGTATCTGCATTGAACTTTTCGGCAAGCCACCCAATCTCAGTTCAAGAAATACTTGTGTAATTCATTAAATTAGTGTGGTTCACAGTCGTGGCGGGAATGTCAGTTCAAGGCTGATTGCTGCCACTTAGGTTCGACGGCAGAGTCCATGGGCGCCAACGCAAGCGGTCGCTTACCGGTCAGGATCTCAAGCGACCGATCGATTACCTGTACCGGTCGTTCGGCACTGTAGCGAAGTGCAAAGTTCTGGAATGGCCCTTTGCGTCACGGACGAAACGGTGTTCTGGACCATGGGCAGGCCTTCTTCAAGCGCCAGCAGGGAGGGCGAATCACTTCTTTTGGTCCTTCAGTGTCCGTAGCGCAATACCCGCCACCCGGGTTCCCTGTGCTCCTCAAAGTGCGTGATAGACGGGCAATAGTTCACTTTGACCTGATGCTGTTGCAACATTCTGATCATTGCTCTCGCCGCAAATAAAGAAGGAAACAAGGGGTGGCCGTTGGATCGCAATGCCCAAGACATCGCGCGCGGTATGTGGATATGCGGCAGTCTTGACGTCGCCATCCGCATCCGGCATTTGTGCAGGTGAGCCTGCCGTGAATCTCGTTGAAGGTGCGTGGATAAACTTTGAGCGCCGACTGGCGAGCTGCTCAGGCCTGACCTCGATGGAGTCACATTTCATGGCGCCGTGTTCTCGGCGCCAAATACCTGGTCGACAAATGCCAGCAGCGAAGCGGTGGGCTGTTTGTCGCGATGCACGACCAGGTGAGATTGTCGGAGCTGCCGCGGCAAGGTCGTGGAGATGCGGCACAGGCGGCCGGCCTCCAAAGCGTCGCTCACGACCCACGACGAAAGGCAGGCCACCCCCATACCCGCCTCGGCCGCATGTTTGATCGCCTCCGAACTTCCCAGCTCGATGCTTCGACGGTAGGAGCGCAAGTGGGGCAGCAGACTTTGGTCGGTGGCCTCGCGCGTTCCCGAGCCCGACTCACGCAACAGCCAGACCCCTTCACGCAGTGTCCGCATTGGCACCCGCTCGCCGGCCAGGCTCATTCGTGCCCACGCGCTGTCAGGCGATGTAACGACCACCATCTCGTCCTGGTGCCATGGCGTGACGGCCAGCGCCGCTTGGTGGCAAGGCCCTTCGATCAGGCCCACGTCCAGTTCAAACGCAGCGACCGCGTCACAGATGGCCGCCGTGTTTCCGATCACGACCTTTGAGCGCCAGGCACTGGCATGGCCCGGTTGCGCTGCGACAAAACGGGCCAGCAGCCTGGGCAGCACATAGTTGCCGATGGTGGTGCTGGCGCCGATGCGCAGCGACTGCGCCTGGGCGCTGCCATCGCGGGACATCAGCTCGATGCCGGCGGCACCGTCCAGCAGCGCCAGGGCCCGCGGCAGTAACGCACGGCCGTTGTCGTTGAGCAGCAGGCGCTTGCCCGCGCGGTCGAACAGGCGCAGCGACAGCAGCCGCTCAAGTTCATTCACGGCCGAGCTGGTGGCCGACTGCGACAGCGCAATCTCGGCGCTGGCTGCCGTGGTAGTGCCGCTGCGCGCAACCGCCACGAAGATCTGCAGCTGTCGCAGCGTGAGGCGAAGGGTATTCATGGCGGATTCGTTTGCAAAGCGATTAGATGGGTACATCTTAGCGATACAACCCGTTTGACGGGTCATCCATGAAGCCGGAAGCTTTGTCCTCACGAACTTCAACCGGAGGCAAGCAGCATGACCATCAACGTACTTCCTGAGCCACGCACATTGGCCTCTGCATCGGCTTTCGCACGCATGCTCCCCGGCCTGGCCCTGAGCGGCGCCTTGGCTGCCACCGGTATCGCGCTGGGCCGCATCGCCTGGCTGCAGGACCATGGCTTCAGTGCGCTGACGCTGGCCATCGTGCTGGGCATGATCGTGGGCAACACGGTTTACCCGTGGGCCCCGCGCTTGGCGGTAGCCAGCGGCGCCGGCGTCAACTTCTCCAAGCAGAACCTGCTTCGCCTGGGCGTGGTGCTGTACGGCCTGCGGCTCACCGTGCAGGACATTGACCATGTCGGCATCGCTGGTGTCGCCATCGACGCGATGATATTGGGTTCGACCTTCGCACTGGCCTGCCTCATCGGCACGCGCTGGCTGGGCCTGGAGCGCAAGACGGCGATGCTGATCGGCGCTGGCAGTGCCATCTGCGGCGCTGCTGCGGTGATGGCCGCCGAGCCGGTGGTCAAGGCGCGCGCCGAGCAGGTCACGGTGGCGGTGGCCACGGTGGTGGTGTTCGGCACGCTGGCGATCTTCCTGTACCCGGCGCTGTTCGAGCTGAACCGGCACTGGGCGCTGATCCCCGGCGGCGCCAACGGGTTCGGCATCTACGTCGGATCGACCATCCACGAGGTGGCCCAGGTGGTGGCCGCAGCACGTTCGGTGGGCCCGGACGCAGCCAACTCGGCCGTCATCGCGAAGATGGTTCGAGTAATGATGCTGGCGCCGTTCCTGGTGATGCTGTCGGCTTGGCTGGCGCGCGACAGCACCCTGCAAGCCCTAGTGGAGGCAGAGCATGCTCACGCCAAGGGTCAACTCGCTGTGCCCTGGTTCGCCTTCGGCTTCGTCGCGGTCGTGTTGCTCAATTCGCTGCAATGGCTGCCGGCGTCGGTGGTGGCAGTGACGACCGAGATTGACACCGCGCTGCTGGCGATGGCGATGGCTGCGCTCGGCCTGGCCACGCACATCGGCGCCATTCGCAAGGCCGGGGCCAAGCCGCTGCTGCTGGCGTTGATCTTGTTCGGCTGGCTCATCGTCGGAGGCGCGCTCATCAACCGCTGGGTGCCGGCCCTGCTGGGCTGAAGCCTCGAATTCACGGCCCAGGGCCCTGACCCTAAATTTCTTTGCACGCTCTGGAATAGACCGCATGCCGACGCCGTCTGCTCTTTTGTCGGGACCTATCTGACCCTTCGTCCCGCACTCACCCCCCTTCACTTCACACCAACCCTTCATCGGAGCCCACAATGTTCAAGACTTTCGCTTTCGCCGCCACCGCCCTGACGCTCGCCTCCGGCAGCGCCTTCGCCGCCCCCAGCGACGACGCCCGCACGCACTTCCAGGCCATCGCCTCGGGCGACACCCAGATCGTCATGCGTGCCTATGCCGACCAGGCCCAGCTGAACTGGGTAGGCGGCCCACTCGACGGCACCTATGCCACCACCGATGCCATTCGCGGCACCTGGGAGAAGTTCGGCAAGGCCGTCGGCCCACTGAAGCTCACAGTCGGCCAGATTGAAGAATCGGCCAACCCCAAGGGCGCCACCGTCTCGGCCAACGTCGTCTTCGAAGGCAAGATGCCCATCAAGGTGCGCTACGTGCTGACGTTCCGTGAAGGCAAGATCGTCAGTGAAACCTGGCAGATCGACCCCAAGCTGGCGGTGGCTGCGGCTTACTGAACGGCACGCAGCGTGGCTACTCTCCACCAGACCCCAAAGGACAACCCCATGAAGCACCTTTCGACTCTGGCCGCGCTGCTGATCACAGCGGCTTCCTTCGCGGCACCACTCACCGGCGCTATGGCTGCCGACGCGCCGGCCAAGCTCGCCAACGGCGCGCTGGTCGACGCCAAGGGCATGACGCTCTACACCTTCGACAAGGACGTGGCAGGCAGCGGCAAGAGCACCTGCAACGGCGGCTGCGCCGCGCTGTGGCCGCCCGCGATGGCCGCCGCCAGCGACCAACCCGCCGGTGCATACACGATCGTCATGCGCGACGACGGTGCGCGCCAGTGGGCCTACAAGGGCAAGCCGGTCTACACCTACCAGGCCGACCAGAAGCCCGGCGACCGCGCCGGCGACAACTTCAAAGACGTCTGGCACATCATCAAGGAATGACATTTGCTGTAGACTTCCGTCCAGTCCCTCAGGCCACGACCCCCCGATGCAAGACGACGCAAGCCTGCTGAGCTGGGTGCCGCGCCTGCGCCGCTATTCGCGCGCGCTGGTGAACAACCGTGACGACGCCGACGATCTGGTGCAGGACACGCTGGAGCGGGCCTGGGCCAAGTCGAACCTGTGGGGCGGCGTGGCCGACATGCGCGCCTGGCTCTTCAGCATCATGCACAACCTGCACGTCGATGGCGTGCGCCGTCCCAGGCTGCACACCGTGACCATGGACGACGACACGCCCGAAGTGCCGGTGGCGCCGACACAAACCGACAGGCTGGCTGTACTGGATCTGCAGGCTGCACTGGACTTGCTGCCCGTCGAGCAGAAGGAAGTGCTTCTTCTGGTGACGCTGGAAGACATGGCCTATGCCGATGTGGCGCAGGCCCTGGGTATCCCCATCGGCACCGTGATGTCGCGCCTGTCGCGAGGCCGTGAGCGCCTGCGCGGCCTGATGGAAGGCCGCGCAGAACCGGTGCGGCTGAAAGTCGTCAAATGAATGTATTGCGAATCAACCCATGAATACCGACCGTCCGCCACCGTCCATTCCCCCGGTCACCGAGGCCGACCTGCATGCGTTCGTTGATGGCCGCCTGCCCGCTGAGCGCCAGGTCGAGATCGCCGCTTATCTGGCCGCACGCCCTGAAGACGCGCAGCGCCTGGAGGCCTACCGGGCGCAGAAGCGCGAACTGCACGCCTTGTTCGATCCCGTGCTGGATGAACAGCCGCCGCAGCGCCTGCTGAAATCGGCGCGCCCGCGCGCCGTGCCGCAGACGCCTTGGTACCTCCAGCGCCTGGCCGCTGGGATCGCCATCGCCGTCATCAGCGGCGCGACTGGCTGGGGCTTGCGGGGCGGCCTGCCCGCGGGGGGCGACGATGCCGGCCGCATGGCCGCCGCGGCACCCGCCGAGCGCGGCCTGACGCTGGCGTCAGCGGGCGGCTTCGCGCAGCGCGCGGCGGTGGCTCACGCGGTATACAGTCCCGACGCGCGCCGCCCGGTCGAGGTGGACGCGGCGCACGAGGACCAGTTGGTGGCATGGCTGTCCAAGCGCATGGGCGCGCCGATGAAGCCGCCGCACCTGCAGGCCCAGGGCTACACGCTGGAAGGCGGGCGCCTGTTGCCGGGTGGCCAGGGGCCGGTTGCGCAGTTCATGTACCGCAACGAGCTCGGCAGCAAGCTGACGCTGTACGTGTCCAACGATGTCGCCGACGTGGGCAGTGCCGCGAGGCCGGACAAGGCACTGCAGGCCGGCGTGAAGAACACAGACACGGCCTTCCGCTTCGCACGCGAAGGTGCGGTCAATGTCTTCTACTGGGTCGACGGTCCCTTCGGCTACGCCCTGTCGTCCGACGCCGACCGCAGCGTGCTGGCGCAGGTGTCGGCCGAGGTCTATCGGCAACTTGGCACCCCGCGCTGAAGGCCAGGGCGGCGTCGGCGCGACGCGCTGTCGGCTCGCGCCAGGGAATGAAACGGCCTGAGCCGCGCTCTTGACCTGAAGCAAGCGCTGGGCAGTGGTTCATCGGCGGCTGCCGGCCCACGACCCAAGCGATCACTCTCCACACCAACTCAGAAAGCAAACATGACCACCCAACGCCGCGACATTCTCAAGTACACCCTGGCCGCCGCGGCAGCCAGCGCGCTGCCCGCAGCACATGCCCAGGCCCCGTCCGGCGCTTCAGCGGGAGCCGCAGCGACCGGCATCGACCCGCGCGATCGCGTCTTCATCACCAATGAAGACTCCAACACGCTGGTGGTCATCGACCCGAAGACCAACACCGTCGAGTCGACGATCAACCTGACCAGCTTTGACGAAGACCCTCGTCCCCCGTTTCGCTTTGTGACGGCCGGCGTGGCGCCAACGCACGCGGCGATGGTCCACAAGCCGCTGTACCACGGCTGTATCGATGCGCACGGCGCGGTGCCGTCGCCCGATGGCCGGTTGCTGGCCACCAGCGGGCGCGGCTCCAGCAACATTTATCTGATCGACGCCGAGCAGCGCCGCGTCATCGGCAACACACCCAACCCTGCGTCTGGGCCCACCACCAACCCCGAGCGCCTGAGTAGTGGCCTGCTGCTGGGCCGCGAACCGCACGAGCCCACTTTCACGCGCAACGGCCGCGAGCTGTGGGTCACGCTGCGCGGTGAAGACCGCATTGCCATCGTCGGCGTCGATCGTGCCGTTCGCCAGCTCAAGGGGGCCGACAGCCCGGGCTCCAGCGCGGTTCGCCAATACCTGCCCACGCTGAGCGGCCCGGCGCAGGTGTGGTTCAACCGTGAGGGTACGTTGGCCTTTGTGGCCAGCCAGAAGGTGTCGAAGATCGACGTGTTCCGCGTCAACCCCGGCGCGGATGGCCACAGCCAACCGCAGCGGCTGACCACGCTGGACATCAGCGCACAGGACAAACCCGGCTTCACGCCCTTCATGAAGACCACACCCGACGGTGCCGAGGTGTGGTTCTCGCACAAGCTGGCTGATGCGGTGTCTTGCCGCTCGACGCAGGGTGGCTTCGACCTGATCGACACCGTGCCGCTGGGCATGGGCGCGCGGCCCAACCACGTTGAGTTCGTGCGCAATGCGCGCGGCAGCGTGGTCTATGCCAGCCTGGCGCGCATCGACGATGGTGGCCCCGGCGGCGTGGCGTCGAGCCCGATCGCCATCATCGACCGCAGCGCTCCGGGCGGACAGCGCAAGGTGGTGGGCACCTTCTCCAGCCGTGGCCGCGAGTCGCACGGGTTGTGGACCAACCCCGAGAACACGCTGCTGTATGTGGCCCACGAACAGGACGAGCTGCCCGGCACGCCCAACGCGGGCCAGACCGTGTGCAGTGCATTTGATGTGAGCGACCCGCTGCGCCCGACCTTCATTGCGCAGATCCCCCTGGGCAATCTGACGCTGCCCTCTGGCGCGCTGCGCAACAAAAAGAGCATCAACCTCGTCTACGTGCGTGTGGGCGAGAAGGGCCAGACGGCATGAGCGGCGCGCACACCAGCCACGGCGCCAGCGCCGCGCACACCAGCGCATTCCAGCGGGATATGGACGAATCGATGGCCCGCATGATGCAGGCCATGCACAGCCCGGGCTACGCAGGCCAGGCCGACCAGGACTTTCTGGCGATGATGATTCCGCACCACGCCGGCGCTGTGGACATGGCGCGGCTGGTGTTGCAGCATGGGCGCGATCCTGTCACCCGGCAGTTGGCCGAGGAAATCATTGCCGGGCAGACGGTGGAGATCCAGAGCATGCAACGCCGACTGCACACCCTGCAGCAGCGCACAGCCAAAGGTGCGGAAGCGGAATTTCCGTCGCTGGGTGGGACGCGGGGGCCTTGATCGACAGCCCTAGGGAAAGTACCGATGAGCGCCACGGAATGAACCAAGCCACGCAGCGCTCTTGATCACCATGCTGTTCCAGTCTGCCGAGTCCCGCTATAACCAATGGGTGCGTGAGCACTACCGTTTTTTGCTGCGCAGTGCGTGGGCGCTCACTGGTTCGCGCGCCATTGCCGAAGACGTGGTGCAAGACTGTTTTGCCAACGCCTGGAAGCACCGGGAGCAACTGCGCGACGCTGCGCTGGCACGGGCTTGGCTCTTTCAGATCATGCGCCGCGCCGCCTTTCGCCAGGCCGCACCCAGCATGCAGTCGCTGGACGATGAAGAGCAGCCCGAGCAAGCGGCGCCCGACGCGGGGCTGGACGACAAACTCGATGTCGTCAAGGCGCTCGCGCGCCTGGCGCCCATCCACCGCGAGGTGCTGGTGATGTTTTATTTCGACGACATGCCCACCGCCCAGATGGCCGAGGCGCTGGAGATCGCGCCCGGCACGGTGTTGTCGCGCCTAGCCCGTGCGCGCGACGCTTTGAAGCTGGCCATGGGGGTACCTGCGACACCCAAGGCCGATGTCAACGTTACCCCGTTTCGCAGGACCAAGACATGAGCCCCGATACCGACGCGCCTTTCCTGCCCGACAGCGAATTCGATTTGCGCGCGCGCGCCGAGTTGGCGATCGCCTTCGAGGCCAGCGACGCACCGGCACACCTGTACCGAAAGCCGCAGCCGCTGCTGGCGCGACGCGGCTTGCAGCGTTTTCTGGCTGCGCTTTTGCTGGCCGGTGGCACCAGCGGCGGGGTGCTAGCCGTGCGACCGCCAGCGATGGTGCGCGACGCGATCGACCACGAATACCACGAGCGCAGCTTGCGGGGCAGTTTCATGGAGCAGCGCCAGTTGCTCATGCACCTGGGCATGCGGGACGCCAACGTGGTGCCCGGGTTTCCCCAACTCATGCGGCCATGCGATATCGAAGGTCACCTCGCTTACCACCTCACCACGTTCTTCGAGAAGGGCGGCATGGTGACGGTGTATGCCTTTGACCAGCCTGTGGACCTGCGCGAGGCCAGCGGCTGGTGGAGCAACGTGCACTGGAAGGTGATCCGCTCGCGCGAGGGCAAGCCCTTGTTGCTGGTGGCCCAGAAAAAGAAGGCACTGGCGGTCGCGCAGACGGCACTGCAGGCACCTCCCGTGTCCGGGCCAGGCTGAGGCACCGCGTCCCTGTCAACGAATCAACCGCTCACCCCTTTCACCCCAACCGGCGCACGACGCCCAACCACCGGAGACCCCAGAAATGAACCAACAACCCACCTCGCTCCCCCGGCGCCACCTGCTGGCCGGCAGCGGCGCTGCTTTGGCTGCCGTTGGTCTGGCCAGCTTTGGCCGCACCGCAGCCGCTGCTGGTGAGACCGCGCCCGTCGCCGTGGCCGGTGCTGCCAAGCCTCTGCCAGCGTACGTGGGCTGGAAGGACCCGGCCAGCCTGATCGTGCACAGCAGCACCACCATTGAGACCAAGCGCAGTGTGTTCGGCACCAGCGTAATCACGCCGTCCGAGCAGCTCTACATCCGCAACAACCTGCCCGCGCCCGACGTCTCGATCCTGGGCAACCGCGATGCCTGGGAGATCAACATCGAGGGGGTGAAGAACCCGCGCAAACTCACGCTGGGCGACCTCAAGCGCATGGGCATCGAGACCACGGCGATGGTGTTGCAATGCTCTGGCAACGGACGCGGCTACTTCCCCAACAAGCCCAGTGGAACGCCTTGGCAAGTGGGCGCAGCAGGCTGTGTGGTGTGGAGCGGTGTGCCGGTGCGCTGGGTGGTGGATGCCCTGGGCGGCGTGGAGGCCGGCATGGCCTACCTCACCGGCACAGGCGGCGAAAAACTCCCCGATGGACTGGACCCCAAGAGCGTGATCGTGGAACGCTCGGTGCCTGCTGCCGCACTCGCCGATGCCCTGCTGGCCTGGGAAATGAACGGTGTGCCGATTTCGCTGGCCCACGGCGGCCCACTGCGCTTGATCGTGCCGGGTTACACGGGCGTGAACAACATCAAGTACGTCAAACGCCTGGCCTTCACCGCTCAGGAGACCGACGCACGCATCATGTCGCACGGCTACCGCATTTCACCGCCCGGCGCGAAGGGCGACCCGTCGCAGCCATCGGTGCAGGAAATGACGGTGAAGTCGTGGATCAACGGTCCCGGCACGGACGGCGCCCCGCTTAAAGCGGGTGACACACAGATCCATGGCGTGGCGTTTGGCGGCATGAACGCGGTGGCCAAGGTCGAGGTTTCTCTGGACGGCGGAAAAACCTGGCAGCTCGCGCGCATGGTGGGGCCCGACCTCGGCCGCTTTGCGTGGCGGCAGTTTGTTTTTGCGGCACGCCTGCCGGCGGGCCAGTTCACCCTGGCGAGCCGAGCCACCGACACCGCAGGCAACGTGCAGCCCGAACAACGCATGGAAAACGCGGGCGGCTACAACAACACCAGCTGGGCCGACCACGCCGTGAAAGTGAGCGTGGCATGAAGCGCACAATCCAAAAACACGCGTTGGTCGCTGCCCTGTGGTCGTTGGCATTCACAGTGCTGCCCGTGCACGCCGCCGACGATGCCGCGCAACTTCAACAAGGCAAGGTGTTGTTCGGCCAAGGCGCGGTGCCTGCCTGCGCCCTGTGCCATGCGCTCAAGGACGCGGGAGCCGAAGGCGCCGTGGGCCCCAGCCTGGACGAGCTCAAGCCCGATGCCAAGCGCGTGGCCACCGCGCTGCGCAACGGGATTGGGCAGATGCCGTCCTACAACGGCAAACTCAGTGATGCGCAAATTGCCGCCCTGGCGGCCTACGTGGCCAAGGCTTCGGGTGGATCAAAGTGATGGCTGGTTGGCCACAGCGCTGCTGCGCCAACTGACAAAAAGGACGGGATCACCTGCAAACAGCGATCCCGACTGAGTGGCTGACCCAGGGCGGGTCAGCCACTCACCATCACTTGCCTGGTTTGATGTCGGGGACCACCATCCAGCCAGCCCCCATCATCACAACCGCCGGGAACTTCTCGCCGGCCTAAGTCTTGCCCAGCATGGCCTTGTGCTCGCGGTAAGCCATCAACGCTGGCGACACGCCCAGGTGATTGATCGCACCATGCTTGATGCTGCTGCAGTCTTGCTCGTCGAGCTTGCAGATCTCTGCACGCTGTTGTCAACTCTCTAGCAATGTCAACTACGCGCCTGAAACCTGTCTCTGCGCCTTACCACGATGCATGAATAGGAGTGATCGCAATCCGGCACGCCAAGGGCATGCACGTTGAAAACTCGAACGGCAGCAACCGCTGCAATCTGGCCCTTGACCTGTGGGTTGTTGGGGTGCAGCAACTAAGGCAAATGAACACCAGAGGCCGTTAGCGCCGATGGCGCTCAACCAAGCTCGGAGCCAAAGTCTGTCGTTCCATGCCGCATTTGGAGAATATCCCCCTAGGCTGAAGATTGAAGGCCAGTTGTTGCTAGATCACGACCAGGTAGCTGGCCTGATACCCAGGATTCTCCAATTGAAGCGACTCGCGCCCTGAGAGCCTGCAGCGGGGACTCAGCGAATAGCCAGCCGGGTTCGAGACCACCCTGCATCGCCCCACCTGATAGTCGAAACTGTCATGAGCATGCCCATGGATCCAGAGATCCGTCCGATACATCAGCTCCGATAGGTCGGAGGCAAAAGCGGGTGTCAATGGATGGCCAACGTACTTGCGGTGCACGCTCAGGCGATGGGGTGCATGATGGCTGATCACCACCGTCTTGCCGATGAACTCACGCCGTAGCTCGCCTTCCAGCCATGTACGGGATGCCAGGTGATCAGCCAGCATCAGGGCCGGCGTGATCCGCCCCGTGGAGGCCTCGGCTGACCGGGTGTGAATCTCAAAGAAGTCCTTCAGATAAGTCCCCGCCAACTCCATGGCGCTGGGTGCTGGACGCGCCCTATCGACGGCGAAGTCGGTCCAGAGGGTCGTCCCAAGAAAGCGGACACCGCCGATAACGCAGGCGTCGTTGTCCAGGACCTGGATGAGCGTGCCGGCAGTCGCCTCCCGCAAACTCGCCCGGACATCTTCCCAGGTCTGTCCATAGAACTCATGGTTTCCCGCGACATAGAGTACGGGGACAGGCCAGTTTCGGAAATGCCGGATGGCCTCAACCCCGGTATGGATGTCCCCTGCCAAGATCAGTAGCTCAGCGTCCGGGTGGGGGTCGACCAGGAGCTCTACCCTCAGATCCTCAGGCAGAAGTTCCAAATGCAGGTCAGAGGCGACTTGGATTCTCAAGCGTGTTCAACCAATGTAAGGATTGGTACTCCAGCCCTATCTCCCAATATAAGAGCTTCATGCATGTGCCAGCTGCACTGTGCTTTCCGGGTTAACAAGGTCATTCTCACCTAAAGAGGGGCTTGATGCTCGACGTGTTCTTGCTCCGGAGCTCCGCCTCACCAATTCTGTAGTGCAGCCGAGGAGTGTGCATTGTGTCGCACGCAGTAGCAAATGCCATCCTGCACTCTTTAAGATGGGGCACTCGATAGCACTCAGAGAATGAAATGGCCAACTTTTCCAGCCAGCTTAAGGCAGAGATCTCCCGTATTGCCCGTAAAGAGATCCGCGCCGAAACCCAAGCCTTGAAGAAGGCATCAGCCCAGTACCGCACTGATATTGCGGCACTCAGGCGGCGTATTGCCGAGCAGGATCGCGTGATCGCCAGGCTGCGTAAAGGTAAGCCGCCTCTTGCAGTGGGGCTAAGTCATGTCTGCGGCCGTATCGCTCATAGATGATGGAAATAAGCGGTATTGAGCTTGTAAGTGTGGAGCCTTCCCACCTTGGGACCACGCAGCACAAACCCCGCCTTGAGCAACGTCTGCATGCCGTTTGTGACTGTAGCGATGGTCAGGCCCAGTTCATCAGCAAGCTGGCTGAGATTCAGAGGCTGTCCAGAAATGGGCAGGAGACCGACCAATTTCCAGAGAAGCAACGCAGTGGCTTGAGTCAGGCCCGGCTGCTTTGCCAAACTGGCAATGGCACGTTCTGTCAGGACGATTGCGCGTGATGCGGGCGCCATACTTATAATTAATTTTATTAATATAATTTATTATATACATTTTGGAAGGCGCATGGATATTGCGCTGACAAGGCACCTCAACATCCATGACCGCTAAAAATCCAAGACAAATGTCGAAATTTCGCTCGCCCACAATCCACCGGCAGAAATCACTGCGCTAGCGTCGGCTGTGATGGCAATGTCGGTTCAAGGCTGAGTGCCGTCACTTGATTTAGAAGGGCCAATGACCGGTGTTACCGGCGCCGGTGACTAGGTGGCTCTCGGCCTGGCCGGCCGGATCAGAACGCGAAGCGGCCGTTCAGGAGGACAATAACCGCAAGTGATCGAGGCTAGCTCACTCATTTCATAGGTCTTTTTAATGCCACCTTCAGCCCATCCCAATGTGAACAAGCGCAGGAGTCGTCGTCTACGCAAGAAGCTGCGCATCGCTGAGTTTCAGCAACTCGGCTTTGACTACTCTATTGTCTGGTCGCAGCTTCCGACTGTCAGCCAGCAAGACCGCTTCATCAACGGATTCTTGGAGGAAATTATCGTGGCAAGAGACTTACTACTCGGTGGCGGCTGCACAGAAGGTGCGATTGTCGGTGCTGTTCAAAATCCGACTGAGCTTGATCGCGACGCAGTTCTGTCCTGGTTGCGAGCTATCCCGGGTGTTGTTAAGGTCCATGTTGGTCCATTGGTAGACGCTTGGCATGGTGATTATTGACTCGCAGATACATGCCCTTCCGTGAAAGCAAACATTAGCCGCCGGTTAAAAATGGTCTCTCGGTTTCTCGAGTCGGTTGACCACTTCGGGCTGATTGCGATCAGTGGGTTGTCCGTTGCGAAAGAACGCAATCAGCCTTGAACTGACATTGCCACCACTACCGACTGGTGTGCAGCGATTGCCGTCGGTCGCGGCCGTGCCGACAAGTCACGGTTTCTTCCCTGCAGCAGTCATTCGGGTGCACGAGCCCTGGCCGATCCGACGGCCGGTTTCATAGGAAGAGCCGACACCGACCGTATGCTGCATCGCAACGTCATCGTGAACGACTACTGCCCCGATTTCCAACCGGCACTCTCGACCCGAAGCGGCTACTCCCCCGTCCAAGAGACCGGTCGCTCACTGGTGACGATCACCCAACGACATTCAGCCGATCATTGCACTCGCCGGTGCTTCCACTGCGTTTGCCCGCATCGCGAGTCACTCCTCTGCTGATGGCTGAATGCGCTTATATGTCTTGCCCTGGAGGACGCGCTGGACCTGCTCGAGGTTCCTTGCGCCCACCGATTCGAATATTTGCTGGGGCGATCGCCCTTTAGTGGCTAGGTTACGGATGGCGTGTTGAATTCCGCCGAAATCTGACCCACTTAGGACAGTGATTTCCATCCAAAGTTGACCCACGTAGGCCCTACCCTGCTAGTTTTAAATGCAGGGGGAAATTAGGAGTGATAGACGTGGCGACATTGAATGTCATCAGACGTTGGGCACTGCGAGAACAGATGTCCATCCGCGAGATCTCCAGGCGTACAGGCCTGGCTCGCAACACGGTGAAGAAGTACCTGCGGTCCGACGAGACCGAGCCCACATACGCAAAGCGGGTCAGCCCAAGCAAGCTCGATCCCTACGCCGAGAAGCTGACCACCTGGCTAGGAATCGAGGCAACAAAATCGCGGAAACAGCGGCGCAATCTGAAGCAGATCTACACATCAACGGCTTGTGTGCAGTGGGAAGCGGTCATAGTACAAACACGACTGGATGACGGCACCCAGCTCTTGGCCGGCAGCGCTATTTCATACTACCAAGCCACACCGCATGCGAGCGCTATATGGCAGTTTGCGACTTCACGAGAGAAATCACGAACCTGAGGCAGACTGCATGAAATCCAAGTACGTGCCTACGACTAAAGCTGGAATATCCTATTTGGAGCTAATGTCAGATGGGACATGGCCCAACGCCTTGGACAAAACCTTGGCTTCCTGCAACAGTAGCAAGCCATAAGCCTCGATCTGTGCTGCATGCAACCTGGCACTGGGACCGAATACGCCAATTGACCCCGCCACCCTGCCTGCGCCATTGAAAAACGGGGCGGCCACTGCGACCGCACCCTCAATTAATTCATCCTTGCTGATGGCGTAACCACGCTTGCGAATTTGCGCGAGTTCAGCGGGATACCGCGTCAGATCAATCGGGGAACCGGTTGCATAGCTCTTCAATTCGCTCGCATCGTTCACCGCATAAGCCAGGATGGCTCGCCCACTGGCGCCCAACAGGATGCGTTCTTGATAGCCTGCTCCTCGTTTGAAACTCAAGGGTTGGGCGCTTGGCAGTTCAGCAATGCAAAGACGATAGGCCCCCTGCGGAACAAACAAGGCCACCGTCTCTCCAGTCTGTTCCCAGATTCGGCGCATGACGGGCTGTGCCAGCGCGCTGATGTCCAGACTGGACGTCCACACATGTGCCAGATGAGCTACGGACGGACCCAGTCGGAATTTTTGCGGTTCTCCGACCGATATCACAAAGCCGCTCTGCTCCAGCGTGTGCAGCAGGCGATATAGCGTGGGCCGACTCAGATCGACGCGCTTGAGCAGTTCAGCGACTGAGAGTTCGTAATCGGTGGCGGTAAACGCCATGAGGATGTCCAGCGCGCGGTCCACCGCACGGACGCTGTCGCTCATTTTTTCAGTCTGGGCCAATCCACTTTCCTTCGAATGACGGGCAGAGGCCGCATCGTATCCCGGGCAGAACCAGGCAACGGCGGTGGCTGGAGGTTTTCTTGAGAAAGCGTTTGACATAGCTCAAATAGTCCGTACAATGGACACTGTTCTTATCTGATGGACATCAAAGGATCGGCATTTTTTACGGAAATGCCGGCTTTCACAACCGAAGGAGACCGCACTCATGAACAAGGAAATGTCTGAAACGCTTACCCGTGTCGGCCCCGGCACCCCCATGGGCAACCTGATGCGCCGCTACTGGGTCCCTGCCCTGCAATCGAGCGAGATTGCCGATCCCGACGGCCCCCAGGTGCGTGTCCAGCTGCTGGGCGAGAAACTGCTGGCTTTCCGCGACAGCGATGGCAAGGCCCGTCTGATCGACGAGTTCTGCTCACACCGCGGCGTCTCGCTGTATTTCGGCCGCAATGAGGAAAACGGCATTCGCTGCGCCTACCATGGCGTCAAGTTCGACGGCGATGGCAAGTGTGTGGACGTGCCGTCGTCGCCACAAGCCTGCGAGCGCATGCACATCAAGGCCTATCCCTGCATCGAGCGCGGCGGCATCGTCTGGACCTACATGGGCCCGGCCGACAAGCAGCCGGCACCGCCGGAACTCGAATGGTGCACGCTGCCTGCAGACCATGTGTTCGTCTCCAAGCGGCTGCAATATTCGAATTACCTGCAGGCGATGGAGGGCGGCATCGACACCGCGCACGTCTCGTACGTGCACAGCTTCGAAGTGGATTCGGACCCGATGCACCAGGGCGTCAAGGCGCTTGACTACATCAAGGCCGATGGCAATGTGGTGTTCGAGATCGAAAAGACGCCTTTCGGCTTGAGCCTGTTCGGCCGCCGCAACGGCGAGCCTGACTCGTATTACTGGCGTGTCACGCAGTGGCTGTTCCCGTGGTTCACGCTGATTGCCCCTTTTGGCGGGCATGCGCTGGGCGGTCATGTCTGGGTGCCGATCGACGATCACAGCTGCTGGGCCTGGAGCATCAACTGGCAACCCGGCCGGCCCCTGTCAGCAGAGGAGCGTTCGGCAATGGAGGCCGGCAAGGGCATCCACGTGGAGTACGAGGCACCGGGCAGCTTCATCCCCAAAGCCAACAGCGACAACGATTACATGATGGACCGTGTCGCCCAGAAGGAAAAGCGCGCCTACAGCGGTATCTTCGGCTTCGCTGCGCAGGACTACTCGCTGCAGGAAAGCATGGGGACGATCCAGAACCACGAGGCCGAGCACCTGCTGCCGACCGACAAGGCGATCGTCATGGCACGGCGCATGCTGCAAGAAGCGGCGCTCGGCCTAGAAGAAGGTCAGAATCCGCCGGCGCTGGACGCAAGCCAGCAGCGGGTGCGTCCGGCCGGCGTGCTACTGCCCAAGGGGCAAGACCCAGTCGAATGGGCGCGAGAGAACCTTGCCGACGGAATCAGCAAGCCGGTTTTCAGCCTCTGATGCCGACCGAACCTCAATAAACAAAGGAGACAAAATGAAAAATCTCAAACGGTTCATCGCTGTAGCCGTGTTCTATGTCTGCGCGTCCGTATCGGCGTGGGCCCAAAGCGCTGGCGCCGACTGGTCGCCCAGCAAGCCGGTGCGCATCGTTGTACCCATTACCGGCAGCACCAACGACGTGCTGGCTCGCCTGGTCGCACCCAAGCTGCAGGAAGCGCTGGGCCAGCCTGTGGTGGTAGAGAACAAGCCCGGCGCGGGCGGCAATATCGGTGCCAACGAGGTCGTCAGATCCGCGCCGGATGGCCATACCTTGCTGGTGGGCTACAACGGACCTCTGGCGATCAACGTCACGTTGTTCGAGAAAATGCCCTACGACCCGCTCAAGGACTTGGCTCCCATCACGCTGGCCGTGAAGGCACCACAGTATCTGGTGGTCAACCCCGCCACCGGCATCACCAGCGTGAAGGACTTGGTAGCCAAAGCCAAGGCTGCACCGAGCCAGTACTCCTATGGCTCGGTTGCTCTGGGTAGCGCCTCGCACCTGACGATGGAGATGTTGAAGTCGGCCGCGGGCTTCCACATGACGCACATACCTTATCGGGGTGCCGGTCCGGCCGTCACGGACCTGATTGCAGGCAACATCCAGGCCGGCTTTTTCGTGCCAGGCAATGTGCAGCAATTCGTCAAGGAAGGACGTCTGCACCTGCTGGCCACCTCTGGCAGTAAGCGTTTTGGAAGCACGCCAGATATTCCAACGCTTGTCGAGTCGGGTTACAAGGATTTCGAAGCCACCTCCTGGATCGGTTTTCTGGCCCCGGGCGGCACGCCGGCACCCATCATCGAGCGCTACAACCGCGAGATCGTCAAGATTCTCAACCAGCCTGACATCAGAAAGCGGTTGATCGAGATGGAATTCGATATCGTGGCCTCCAGCCCCAAGCAGTTCAGCGACTGGATCCGCACCGAGATCGGGCGTTGGGGGAAGGTCATCAAAGATACCGGCGCAAAGGCAGAATGAGTATGGGTCAAGCACGCTTGGGAGGCAAGACCGCCTTGATCACGGGTGGAGGTTCCGGCATTGGCGCGGCTGCCGCCAAATGTTTTGCGCAGGAAGGCGCGTCCGTTCTGCTGGTCGACGCCAACGCCGAAGCATTGCAGCGCACCTGCGAGGCTATCCGCCAGGCCGTGCCACAGGCACGCGTGGCCAGCGCCACAGCGGATGTCTCTGATACGGCGGCAGCACTTGCTGCGGTGCAGTCAACAGTAGCGCAGTTCGGTGGCCTGGACATTCTGGTGAACAACGCCGCCATGCGCAACTACAGCGCCACGGCGGCGGTCACACCAGCTGAATGGCAGGCCATAGTGGGCGTCAATTTGGTGGGTATCTCCAATTACTGTCAGGCCGCGCTGAAGTACCTACGAGCTTCGGGGGAAGGCAGTATCGTCAATGTCTCATCGTGCTATGCCGTAACTGGCCGCAAGGGCATGGCCCTGTACGATGCGACCAAGGCGGCGCAACTGGCCTATACCCGCACGCTGGCCTTCGAGGAGGCCGAGTATGGTGTCCGTGCCAATGCGATATGCCCGGGCTCGACGCTGACCGACTTTCACGTCGGGCGTGCACAGCAGACAGGCAAATCCGTGGAGCAACTCCGGACAGAGCGTAAGGACACTTCGCTGATCGGCCGGTGGGCTAGTCCGGAGGAAATTGCCTGGCCCATCCTTTGGTTGGCGTCCCGCGAGGCATCTTTCATCACCGGGACCACCCTGATGGTTGACGGTGGCCTTCATATCATGTAACTCGATGGGGCCTTGCCGGCTCCATCTTTGTGGCGCGCGCTCGTCATGCCCTCACACCTCCTCCAAGCACTTGTCTTCAATATCCGATATGAGGCACGCGACATCATCAGTGTTGAGCTTCGCCCTGCCACGCCCGAGGTCGTCTTTCCAAGTGTGGAGGCCGGCGCCCACATCGATCTTCATCTGGACACCGGACTTGTAAGAAGCTACTCCCTAACCAACCCTGGCGAGTCCAACCGGTACGTGGTGGCCGTTCTCAAAGATCGAGCAAGCCGTGGTGGATCGCGCTACGTGCATGAGCAGCTGCGAGTTGGACAATTCATTGCGACAAGCGTGCCGCGGAATCACTTTCACCTCCATGAAGACGCAAGACTGAGTGTTCTACTTGCGGGAGGTATAGGCATCACCCCTCTTGTTGCCATGCTTAAGCGCCTTTCGGCGCTTAAGCAACAAGTCCATCTTATCTACTGCGCGCGTAGTCGACTGGATGCCGCATTTATGACCGAAATCACGGAACTGGTCACTAGAAGCAAGAAGAATTCCATCACTACATTTTTCCATTTCGATGATGAAAACGGCGCTCCGCCCAACATCACTCGATTGCTCAGCAACTTTCCGCCGGACACTCACTTTTACAGTTGCGGGCCAGGGCGGATGCTGGAAGCCTATGAAAAGGCGTGCGTTCAGCTAGGCTACAAAAATTTTCACATGGAACGCTTCGCCGCTGCTGATTTGCCAAAGGGCCGAGCCGTCGACCAAGAAGGGTACTGGGTTGAGTTGCGAAGGTCTAACAAGACAATTCACGTTCCGTCAGACTCGACTCTGCTTGACGCATTACAGACCGCTGGCTGCAAGGTTGAGTCCAGCTGTCGGGAAGGGCTGTGCGGCGCCTGCGAAACACGCGTTTTATCGGGCGACGTCGAACACCGAGACAGTATCTTGACCAAGGAAGAACGTGCGGCTAACAAATCGATGATGATCTGCGTTTCGAGTTGTCGATCTGGAACATTGGTACTGGATGCGTAAAGAGGCCTGGATTTGGCGAGCTTCTATTTTTTTGAAAAGCCGAACCCGAATCCGGATACGCTGTCGCGCTCACTACTATGAATGCCGCTTAGGGCGAAGGACAACCTGTTGACTTCAGGACAACCTTGAGCGTACCCACGCCTGGCTACGAAGCATGGCTGGCAGCAATTGCTCGGCCATTTCACTTGCGGTCATGCGGTCGGCGCGACTGGAAAGACTCAGAGCGCCGACAACCAGGCCCCCCATGTTGTACAGAGGGACAGCGATCGACCTGACCCCTATTTCAATTTCCTCGTTACTTAATGCATAGCCATTTTCGGCGCAGGCCTTGAGCAGCTTGCGCAGACGAATCGGGTCCGTGAGAGTGTGTGGAGTCAACCTGTGCAGAGACATGGCATTGAAGAGGATCTCAAACTCCGCCGCTGGACGCGAACTTAGAAGCACACGGCCGGTGGCCGAGCAGTGCAGAGGAAGGCGCGACCCCACCCCCAGACCTACGGTCAGACTTTTACGGGCCGTCGATCGCGCGGCGACCATGACTTCCGTCCCGTGCAGAACGGCCACGGATGCCGACTCACGTGTGCGTTCGCTCAAGGCGTCCAGAGTGGGCTGCAGAAGGCGCGGTAGACGAGTGGATGCCGAGTAGGCGTAGGACAGCCGCAGTATTCCGTGGTTCAACCAGAAGCGCTTGCCGTCGGTCTGGGCGTAGCCGCCCTGGCACAGAGTCAGTAGGCAACGTCGGGCCGCAGCCGGGCTTATGCCGACTCGGCGAGCTGCCTCGGACGAGGTCAGTCGGGAGTGCATTTCATCAAAGGCCTCGATCAGACGCAAGCCTTTGGCCAGGCCGGCGATCAGGTCCTTGTCATTGACAAGTGGAACTGGAGGGTGTGTGTCCATCGCATCGATTCTGCATTGATGGTGGTCAAAAGAATTTCACCAATTTTGCGCTATTCGCAAAATTGACTTTATCAAACTGAGGCCGGAGCCACACACTTCCCCCCTGTTTTCGCCATCCGTCTGGTTCATCCGGACAGTCATTACCCGAGGAGAAGAGACTTGAGACAACTGATGATTTGGCTGTGCGCCGCTTTCGCCTGGACCAGCCTTCACGCCGCCGACTTTCCGAGCAAGCCGATCCGCCTGATCGTGCCCTTCCCCGCGGGGGGCACAGCCGACGTGCTACCGCGCATCCTGGCCGAAAAAATACGCCACCGCTTTCCGGCCGGCGTGATCGTGGAAAACAAGCCGGGCGCCGGCGGCAATATCGGCGCCGATATCGTCGCCAAATCCGAACCGGACGGCCACACCTTGCTGGTTGCGCCGCCCGGCCCCCTTGTGATCAATCAAAGCCTCTACCCCAAACTGCCCTACGACGCCACCAAGTGGGTGCCGGTGACCGTGCTGGCCGCCGTGCCCAACGTCCTGGCCGTCAGCAACCAGTTGCCGGTGAAAAATGTGCAGGAGTTCATTGCCTACCTCAAGGCCAACCCCGGCAAGGTGTCCTATGCCTCGCAGGGCAACGGATCGACCTCGCACTTGACGGCCAATCTGTTCCAGCTGCTCACCGGGACACAGATGACCCACATTCCCTACAAGGGCACGGCACCGGCGCTGACCGACCTTGCCGGCGGTCAGGTCGACGTCTTCTTTGACAATCTCGGCGCCTCCGCCCCGCTCCACAAAGGCGGAAAGATACGCATCTTCGCCGTGGCCGACAGCAAGCGCTCGCCGGCTGTCAAAGAAGTGCCGAGTTTCGCCGAAGCCGGTCTACCGGGCATGCAGGCGGTGACCTGGTTCGCGGTTGTCGCACCGCCTGGCACCCCGGCTGCCGCGGTGAAATCTCTCAACAACGCCCTGGTCGAAGCGCTCAATCAGCCTGATGTCCAGTCGCGCTTCGCCGAGCAGGGCGCCGAAGTCATCGGCAACACGCCCGAAGAAATGGGCCGTTTCATGCACAGCGAAGCCATACGCTGGGCCAAGGTCATCAAGGACGCTCACGTCACGGTCGACTGATCGACGCGCAGATCCCCCAACGCAAGGTAACCATCATGAGCCAGATTCACCCCATCCAGTGGGTGCGGGGGCAGCACACCCGCGTGCCCTACGCTGTCTACCAAAACCAGGATGTTCTCGAACAGGAGCAGAAGCGTGTCTACGAAGGACCGGCCTGGAATTACCTTTGCCTGGAAGCCGAGCTTCCGGAGCCGGGTAGTTACCGCACGACCTTCGTCGGGCGGGCGCCCATCGTCGTGGCGCGCGACAACGATGGCGAGATCTACGCCTTCGAAAACCGCTGCAGCCACCGCGGCGCGCTGATCTGCCTGGAAAAGGCCGGCACGGCCAAAGACTTTCAGTGCGTCTACCATGCCTGGACCTACGATCTGCAGGGCTCGCTCAAGGGCGTGGCCTTTGAGGCCGGCCTCAATGGCGCCGGCGGCATGCCGGCCACCTTCTGCAAGGAAGACCATTCGCCGCGCAAGCTTCGCATCGCCACCTTCTGCGGCCTGGTGTTCGGCAGCTTCAGCGACGAGGTGGACGGCATCGAGGACTACCTCGGCCCCGAGATCTGCGCGCGTATCGAGCGGGTGCTGCACAAGCCCGTGGAGGTGATCGGGCGCTTCACGCAGGCGCTCCCCAACAACTGGAAGCTCTACTTCGAGAACGTCAAGGACAGCTACCATGCCAGCCTGCTGCACCTGTTCTTCACCACCTTCCGCCTCAACCGCCTGTCGCAACGCGGCGCGGTCATCGTGAGCGAGTCAGGCGGACACCACGTCAGCTATTCGATGGTGGATGCACCGCAGGCCGAGGCCGGCAAGCAGTACCAGGAACAGGGCCTGCGCTCCGACCAGGAAGGCTACAAGCTGGCCGACCCGACGCTGCTGGCGGGCTTCAAGGAATTCGAGGACGGCATCACGCTGCAGATCCTCTCGGTCTTTCCGGGCTTCGTGCTGCAGCAGATCCAGAACTGCCTGGCCATCCGCCAGGTACTGCCGCGCAGCGTGGAAAAGACGGATCTGAACTGGACCTACCTCGGTTACGCCGACGACACAAGCGAACAACGCAACGTACGCCTCAAGCAGGCCAACCTGATTGGCCCGGCCGGCTTCGTTTCCATGGAAGACGGCGCGGTCGGCGGCTTCGTGCAGCGCGGCATTGCAGCGGCTGGTGAAGATCAGGCCGTGATCGAAATGGGAGGCGACAGCACCTCGTCGAGCCCGTCACGGGTGACAGAAGCCTCGGTGCGGGGCTTCTGGAAACTCTACCGCCGCCTCATGGACATCTAGGAGCCAGATTGATGGACACCGCTACCCTACGCGAAAAGATCGCGGCTTTTCAGGCTGCCTACATCCGCTGCATCGACAACAATGAACTCGAGAGCTGGCCGGACTTCTTCCTGCCGCAATGCCAGTACACCGTCACCACCGCTGACAACCAGCGCGACGGTCTGGCCGCCGGCCTGATCTGGGCCAGCAACCGCGCCATGCTGCAGGACCGCATCTCCGCCCTGCGCCACGCCAACATCTACGAGCGGCACAGCTACCGGCACATCGTCGGCTTGCCCTTCGTCACGGACAGCCAGGCGAAGACGGCCAGTGCCGAAACTCCCTTCATGGTGGCGCGCATCATGCACGACGGAGAGACCAGTCTGTACTGCACGGGGGTCTACCACGACGTGTACGACACGGGCACCGATACGCTACGCCTGCAAAGCCGCATCGTGGTGTGCGACAGCAGCCGGATCGACACCTTGCTGGCCGTGCCGCTGTGAGCCGGAAGGTCGTCCGCATCGCGCTGCCTGTCGGCGATCCGAACGGTATCGGGCCGGAAATCGCCCTCAAGACCGTTGCCGCCTATGCCGGACGCGATGACGTGCAGATCACGTTGTTCGGACCCCAGGCGGTGCTCCAACGCACGGCGTCCCAGCTGGGACTCGGCCCCCTGCTGGACGCCTGCGCGGTCGTTCCGACTGAGGCGGGGGTCAGCAGCACCTTTGTGCCGGGGCAGGTCTGTGCCGAAGCCGGTGCCGCCATGATCGCTGCGGCCAGTGCTGCCATCGCGGCCGCACGGCGCGGCGAGTTCGACGCCGTGGTCGCCGCGCCGCACCACGAGACGGCCGTGCACCTGGCCGGCATTGCCTTTTCCGGTTACCCCTCACTGGTCGCACGCGTCTGTGGGCAGCCCGAAGACAGCGTATTCCTGCTGTTGGTCGGGGGTGGCCTGCACATCGTGCATGCCACCTTGCACGAGAGCGTGCAGCACGCTCTGGACCGACTCAGTCCCGAGCTGGTCGAGCAGGCCACGCGGGCTGGGGTGCGCGCCATGCAGCGCTTGGGCGTGGCAGCACCGCGCATTGGCCTGTTTGGCATCAATCCACATGCCGGTGAGAACGGCTTGTTCGGCGATGCGGACGAGCGCATCACCCGACCTGCCGCTGAGCGTCTGCGTGCGACCGGCCTGCAAGTGGACGGTCCCGTGGGTGCCGATGCCTTGCTGGCGGATCGTCGCCACGACCTCTATGTCGCCATGCTGCATGACCAGGGCCATATCCCGGTCAAGCTGCTGAGTCCCAAGCAGGCCAGCGCCCTGTCCATCGGCGCCGATGTGATCCTCTCCAGCGTGGGCCATGGCTGTGCCATGGATATCGCCGGACAAGGCATCGCCGACGCAAGGGCCATGATCCATACCGTCGCGCGGCTCGCCGCCGTGCCGGTACCTCTTTGAATATTTGAATGACGCATCAGATCAAGATCGACGGCAGCGAAATCGCCTTCTCCTGCGAGCACGGCGAAACCGTGCTCGACGCCGCCGTGCGTAACGGCATCGAACTGCCATACTCCTGCCGCAAGGGCGTGTGCGGCAACTGTCGCGGCGTGGTACTCGAAGGCCAGTTGGTGCCCGGCACCGCCGGCGGCAGTGCCGAGGCCGGCATCCACGCCGACAACGAGCACCTTTTCTGCCATGCCCAGGCCGCCAGCGACCTGTTGATCCGCCCGCGCAGTTGGCAGCGCGTCGACCCCCATGCCCGCAAGATATTGCCGGCCAAGATATTCCGCATCACACAGCCGGCCAGCGATGTGACCGTGCTGCAGCTGCGTTTTGCCGCCGGCCAGCGCGCCAAGTTCCAGGCCGGCCAGTACCTGCAGGTGATCCTGCCTGACGGCCAGCGCCGCTCCTTTTCCATGGCCAACGCCCCGCATGAAAGCGACGGCGTGCAGTTGCATATTCGTCACGTACCGGGTGGCCACTTCAGCATGGGTGTTCTGCCCGGCCTCAAGGCTGGCGACCTGCTGCAGCTCGAACTGCCGCACGGCGACTTCTGGCTGCGCGAGGATGGTGAACGACCGCTGATCATGGTAGCCGGGGGCACCGGTTTCGCCCCTATCAAGTCCATCATCGACCACATGGTGCGGCGCAAGATCAGCCGTCCGCTGGTGCTGTACTGGGGCTCGCGGCAAGTGGAGGGACTATACGCGTCGGAGGTGATAACCAAATGGCAGCAGATACTGCCGGGATTGCATTACGTGCCGGTGGTCAGCGATGCCCCCGCAGGTACGTGGCCCGGCCGCACCGGCTTGGTCCACGAGGCTCTGCTTGCCGACCATGTTGACCTGTCCAGCCACGATGTCTACGCCTGCGGAGCGCCGGCTATGGTGGCGGCGTTACGACGTGTCTGCGTTGAGCAGATTGGGCTTCCCGAGGACAGATTCTTTTGTGACGCGTTCGTTAGTCATGCTCCACGAAATGTCACGGAGAAGATCTGATTGAGAGTCAGCGAAGCCGAGTCCACGGAGCCGGCAGCAGCGCAGTCGAACAACCCGTCTATCTATTGCCCTTGATACAGGTGAGACCGAGCGGTGGCAAACTGCCAACATAGGGTGTGAGGGCGATGTCTGTGTCGCCTGAAGCCCACTGAACCGCATGGTGCTGACCATCTTCCAGTGCCACGACCCCTTTCAGCCTCAGTAACGCTCCATCGCACAATGCATCTACTTGGGCCTTCAAGGCCGGTGTTGACATGGGATTTGCGAGCGGAATAAAACTAGCTTCAGCATGGTGATGGTGCCCGTCCGCGCCACGCGGCGATGGCTTCGTAGAACCGGCCAGGCCGGAGACAAGCGCTTGGACCTGCGACCACGCTAGTGACGCTTGGGCCGACTCTGCGATGCCTGCGTGCGGATTCAATCGATTCAGTGCGTTAGCCAAGAATGCGCCGGATGCCCGATCGACTTTGGTGATGATCACCGCATCGGCCGCCTCGATCTGCGCGCGCGCTTCAGGCTGCGCCTCGATCAGGGCCAGACCGGCCGGCGCACTGGCGGTGGTCAGCACGCCGGCCAGCCGATAGCGCTCGCGCAAGAAGGGTACTGTTTCAAACGCAGCGATGATCGGCCGGGGATCAGCCAGGCCGGTTGTCTCGATCAGCACGGAAGAAAACGCCGGGCGTCGCCGGTGCAGGCGGTCCCACCAGAGTTCGGTGAGCGCCTCTTCCAGCCCGGGCAGGCCGGTGCAGCAGACGCAGCTGTTGGACAGCAGCATGGCGCTGTCCATGGCGCTGGCCAGCAGGCGGTCGTCAAAACCGATCTCGCCGATCTCGTTCACCACCAGCGCGGCATCGGCCAGCGCAGGATCGCGCAGCCAGCGTTTCAATAGCGTGGTCTTGCCGCTGCCCAGGTAGCCGGTCACGATCCAGACAGGGGTCCGGCGGCTGGTCATTTGTAGCCAGGCTGATGACCCAGGCGGGCAGAAATGGCGTGGCCGGCTTGCACCACCAGGGCGGAGAATTTGCGCAAGCCGGTCTTGCTGACCCGCTGCGCGGGCCCGGCCAGTCCCACGGCGGCCACCACCGCGCCACTGGCATCGAAGATCGGTGCTGCCACGCCGCGCATGCCGTCTTCAGACTCCTCGTCGTCGATGGCATAACCGCTTTCACGCACCTGCGCCAGGATTTTCGTGAGCTTGGCCTTGTCGGTCACCGTGTGCTCGGTGCGCGGCTGCAGTTTGGCCCGCATGATGTGGGCCACCACCAGTGGCGGGCTGTAGGCCAGCAGGGCCCGCCCTTCGCTGGTGCAATACGCCGGCATGCGTACACCGAGGTAGGAGCGGGTGCGGATGGCGTGGGGACTGTCGATGTTGCGCAGGTAGAGGATTTCGGCGTCGTGCAGCACCGCCAGGTGCACCGTCTCGCCGCTTTGGGTGCTCAGCGCGTGCAGGTGCGGCACCGCCTGCTCCGACACGTCCATGCGCCGGCGTACCTGGGCACCCAGAGAAAACAGCAGTAGTCCGAGCCGGTAGCGGCCATCGACCGGGTTCTGTTCCAGAAAACCTTCGGCCACCAGCGTGCTGGCCAGCCGGTGAGCCGTGCTCTTGGCCACGCCCAGGCGTTTGGCCAGGGCCGTGATGCCCAGCTCCGGCTCTTCCGGGGTGAAGGTCTTAAGCAGGCGCAGTGCGCCGCCGACAGACGAGAGGCGGCGCGACGGGCTGTCCGGGTCCGGGGTCGTCACCGTTGGGGCTCGATGGTCATGTGGATGGGACCTTCCACCCCTTGTCCGACCAGAGAGCGCAAGGCCAGGTCGGTTTCCTGCAGGCTGAAGGTGTGGGTGCTCATGGAGGTGACATTATGGCGATTGCCGCCGATGAGCTGCAGCGCCAGTTCCACCGACTCGTAGGAATGCCCGCGCATGCCCTTGACGGTCAGGAAGTTGGCGATGATGCGGTCGCTGTCGAAGGCCGGGATCTTCTGCCGCTTCTGTCCGCCCAAGATGACACGGCCGCGCTTGCGCGCCAGCTCGATCGCGCTGAGCACCGAGGCAGGCCCGCCGGCCGCGCAGTCGATCACCAGGTCGGCCATGCGCCCGCCGGTAAGGTCGGCCACGGTCTCCAGCAGGTCCTGCGCCTCGATGTCGATGGTGTGGTGCGCGCCCAGCTGCCGGGCCAGCACCATGCGCTGGCGGTCGGTCTCGCTGCCCAGGCCGGTGAGGATGATCTGCTCGGCCCCCGCCTCGCGCGCAGCCACCACGCAGGCCAGGCCTTGCTGGCCGGGCCCCTGGATCAGCACCGTCTGCCCCGGCCCGGCGCCGCCCTGCAGATAGGTCCACTCGATGCCATTGGACAGGGGCAGGGCCAGGGCCGCGTGGCGTGCCGAGACACCGGGCGGCACATGGTGGAACACCGTGTTGAAGTGCAGGTGCTGCTGCTGCGCAAAACCGCCCCACAGGCCGGGCGCCACCGACAGCCCGGTGGCGCCGTAGCGCAGCCCGCCCAAGCGCCAGTCGGTGGCATTGCACAGCCGGAACTCGCCCGAGCGGCAGTACTCGCAATGGCCGCAGGGCAGGTACTCCTCCAGCGCGACCAGATCGCCTTCTTTCACGTTCCAGTGCCGGGCCGCGAATGCGCCGATCTGCTCGACATGGCCCACGGTCTCATGGCCCAGGATCAGTGGGCCGCGCGCCTGAGGCAGGTTCTGGTAATAGCCCCAGTCGCTGCCGCAGACTCCCGTGCTGGCTACGCGCAGCACGCCGGATGCAGCATCCGGAGGCGGCACCTCAATGTCGCGGATCTCCGTAGTTCCAGGCGCAATTGCAACCGCCGCCTTCATCGAATGCCCTCGGTGACAGTCATCGGGTATGGCGTTGTACTCATACCGAGTCGTGCGGCTTGTTAGGCTCAGCCCGCAACGCATCTTTCGCCGCCTCATGGAAGGGCTGGCCTTCAGGCAGAACGATCGCCACGGAGCGCACCTTCTGGACCCGTGGTTCGGTGCCAGGCGGGGGCGTCCCGCGCTCGGCCAGCGCCGTCGCCGCGGCCATCAGACGACGGCGTGCTTGCACAATGCCGCGGTCCGTCCCGGTGAGATGCTCGCGGGTGCGGTTCTGGATTGGCCCCATGCTTTCCTGCAGGGAGGAGTCCTGCACGGCAATGCCTTCGATGCCGCTGTAGAGTTCGCCGGAGCGCTGCTTCTCGCGGTCCATCAGGTAATCGTTCGACTTGTTGGCCAGGGGAATGTAAGTGCCGGGCACGTACTTGCAATGGATGCCGTGGCCCTCCTGCATGGCCTGGCGCTCGGTCGTGCTGAGCGCGCGCGTGGGATGGTAGTCGAAGCTCCAGGCCCAGCAGTTCTCGTCGTCGATCGGCACCCAGAAATGACCATGCACCGGATGATCGCCGCGCGGCGGCACCATGGTGAAGCAGGGCATGATCCAGGGCGTGATGCGCCAGTACAGCTTGCCGGCCTCGGCCTTGCGGCGCGCCCCGATCAGCAGCCCGCCCTCGGCGTCGACCACTTCGAACTGCGGCCGCAGGTCCTGCATGTTGTAGTCATTGCCCTTGGCGCCCTTGAAGAGCGGGTCACGGCTCAGGCCGCCGCGATGCAGGAAGGAGACGTGGCTGGAATCGATGCCGCCTTCGAGCGCCTGCAGCCAGTTGCATTCCTGCAGCCGCTTGGACATGAAGCTCTGCTCGGCGGGCACGGTGGCAAATTCCCACTCGGGCGCCGGCGGCTGGTGCTCGGGCGGGCCCATGTAGATCCAGATCACGCCGCCGCGCTCGATCAGCGGATAGGACTTGAGCTTGACCTTGTCGCACAGGCGGCTGCCCTCCGGTTCCGAGGGCACGTCCACGCACTGGCCGTTGACGTCGAACTTCCAGCCGTGGTACGGGCAGCGCAGGCCGTTCTCCTCGTTGCGGCCGAACCAGAGCGAGACCCCGCGGTGCGCGCAGAACTCGTCCATCACGCCAAGCCGGCCCTGCGTATCGCGGATGGCGATCAGGCGTTCGCCCAGCAGCTGGACGCGCACCGGCGCGCAGTCGGGCGCGGGCAGCTCCTCGGACAGGAGCGCCGGCAGCCAGTAGCGACGGAAGAGCTCACCCATGGGCGTGCCCGCATCCGTCCGGGTTACGAGTTCGTTTTGTTCCTTGTTCAACATTCTGATCTCCTGTTCCGTATAGAAGAATGATTTTCCTTTTGGAGGAACAACGATACCATACCGTCAAACAATTCTGCAACCCACAGGAGACATCAGTGATCAGGAAACTTTTCCCCATCGTCGCGCTTATCGGGCTCTCAACCTTCGCTCTGGCTCAGGCCCAACCCAAAAACGGCGACTGGCCCAGCAAGCCAGTTCGCGTCGTCGTTCCCTACGCCCCGGGCGGCTCCGCGGATACGCTGGGGCGCATGATCGCTCAACAACTACAGTCATCTCTAAAGCAGACTTTTGTAGTCGAGAACAAGGGTGGCGGTGGCGGCACCATCGGCTCAGCTATGGTGGTCAAAGCCCAACCAGACGGCTATAGCCTGGTGGTATCGGGCATCGGCTCGCATGTCATTGCGCCGATCGGCATCAAGGCCTTCAATCCGATGAAAGATTTCACGCATATCGCACTGTTGGGCGGACCGCCTACTGTCTTGGTAGTTCATCCGTCGCTCCCAGTAAACACTCTCAACGAGCTGATTACCCATGCGCAAAGGATGAAGGAAGGCTTGAGCTGGGGCTCTCCTGGACAGGGCACACACGGCCACCTGATAGGCGAATTGTTCGCCAAGCAAACCAAGGTGCAGCAGACGCACATCAGTTACAGGGGTGCGGCCCCGGCCGTGACAGATCTGGTGAGCGGCCAGATTCCGGCGGCCTTCGTAACCTACTCTTCGGCCAATGCATTCATCGCGAGCGGAAAGCTCAAAGCCTTGGCGGTTACGGCCAGCAAGCGCCTGGCTGATATGCCCAACGTACCCACCTTCACCGAACTGGGTTACCCCGCCCTCACGGCCACGACATGGTTCGCCCTGTCCGGCCCGCCAGGCATGTCGCCAGCGCTGGTCAAAAAGATCAATGAAGAAGTGCGTCACAACTTGAAGACCGAGGCCGCACAGAAGCAGATGGGCTTTGAAGGCATGGAGACGCAAGACTGGGACGCCGACACCTTCACGCGCTTCGTCGACAGTGAGATCCAGCGCTGGACGCCGTTGGTGCAGTCGATCGAAAGACCGAAAAGCCCCTGAACGGGATCTCGCAACCATGACCAAACTACAACTTTCCGTCGCCATGGGCGACTACGACCGCACCCGCGCGCTCTATGACGGCCGGGTCCAGATCGACGGCGTCGACCCGGTCTACATGCTGCTCAACCCGGAGGAGATGTTTTTCCGGGCCATGCGCAGCCGCGACTTCGACATCGCCGAACTGTCCTTCTCCAGCTACCTGGTCAAGCACTCGCAGGGGGATTGTCCCTACATCGCGGTACCGGTGTTCCTGTCGCGCGCGTTTCGCCACACCTCGATCTATGTGCGCAAGGACCGCATCAAGCACCCGGCCGACCTCAAGGGCCGGCGCGTGGGCCTGCCCGAATACCAGCTCACGGCCAATGTCTGGGCCCGTGCCATCCTGCAGGATGACTATGGCGTGCGGCCCGAGGACATCACCTGGGTGCGCGGCGGCATCGACACGCCGGGACGGCCGGAGAAGATAACGCTGCAATTGCCGCCGGGCGTGAAGGTGGAAGCCGCGCCCGAAGGCAGCACCATCTCGGAACTGCTGGACCGTGGCGAGATCGACGGTTTCATCGGGCCGCGCCCGCCCAACCGCGTGGCCCTGCGCAACCCGAACATCGGCTGGCTGTTCGACGACCCCACGGCCGAGGCCAAGGACTACTACCGCCGCACCGGGGTGTTTCCCATCATGCATGTGGTGGGCATCCGCAAGGAACTGGCGCAGGCCCATCCCTGGCTGCCCGCGGCGGTCGTGAAAGCTTTCACGGCGTCCAAGGCGGAGGCGCTGGAGCTGCTGTCCGACACTTCGGCCACCAAGGTGACCCTGCCCTTCGTGGAAGAGCAGCTGAAGGCGGCACGCGAATCTTTGGGCGAGGACTATTGGTCCTACGGCGTGCAGGCGGCGCGCAAGACGCTGGAGACCTTTGTCCGACACCACCACGCCCAAGGCCTGTCGAAGCGGCTCATGGCGGTGGAGGAACTGTTCCACCCCGCCACCTACGAGACCTACTCAATCTAATTTCGCCTCACATTCCGACTCAAACGAGCAACGTCGAATCGTATGCATCTTGACAAAATTCCCGTACAGATCAATCAAATCCGGCTGGAAAGCCCAGACACAGCTTCCTTTGACCTGGTCCCGCTTGACACCGATTTCTTGCCTCCGTATGGCGCAGGTGCACATGTCGACATCGAAATTCCTGGGGGACTGCAACGATCCTATTCACTACTGCTTGCCTCGTCTAGACCGCACTACTACCGGATTGCCATCAAGCGCGAAAATGACAGCCGCGGCGGCTCTGCCTGGTTCCACGACACAGCGCGTGTCGGCGCCCGGATTCAAATCTCGCCGCCCGTCAACGACTTTGCCCTGATCGAGAATGCTCAGCATAGCGTGTTCATTGCCGGAGGGATCGGCATCACCCCGTTCTTGTCTATGGCAGAACGCCTGAACGAACTCGGGCGCACATGGGACCTGCACTATTCCGCGCGCCGCCAGACGCATATGCCATTCCTGGAAAGCTTGGACAGACTTGCAAGCAAAGGATTCGGAACAGTTCTGAAGCATGTGACTGGCGACACAGGCAGGCGGATGGACTTGGAGAGCGTCATCCAGTCCACCCCGGCAGGGGCACACCTCTACTGTTGCGGCCCCAGCGGGCTGATCGATGCCTTCATTGTCAACACTCAACGCCGTCTTTCCAACTGCGTTCACTACGAGCGATTCAACTCAAGTCAGGAGGCAGCCGTTGATGGAGGGTTTGATGTGCAATTGATACGAACCGGTCGGACACTGCCTGTCCCGCAAGGCAAATCCATCCTTGACGTCTTATTGGATGCCGGAATCAATGCCCCCTTCGCCTGCACGCAGGGAATCTGTGGAACATGTAAGGTCAAAGTTGTGAGCGGCACTCCAGACCACCGAGATGACTGCCTGACGGATGAAGAGCGTGCGGCAGGAGATGTCATCATTACTTGCTGCTCGGGCTCGTCTTCGCGTGTCCTATCCCTTGATCTCTAGGTGTTGATGCCGACGCCAGTACGGCTAAGGGACCGAGGATCATTAATTGGGCGTGGCTGGATCGGAAAGTTGAAGCCCGTCGCTGAAGCGAACGCCTCGATCCACGACGTCTGGTTCTGATCGGTGGTCAGCACTTGGCCGTTGGCGTCGAAAAGGGCTCAGGTGGCTGACTCATCTAAGCCTCACACGTTGAGCAGTTGCTTCCGTGGCCGGAGAGTGTCCCCTTCGGGACGGCAGCACCAGTTCGTGGACCGCGATAGCGGCCACCCGCTGGTCCAAGTAGGGCCGTCATGACCATCTGCGGCAAAAAGTGCCTTGAACGGCCGCTTCGCGCTCTGAAGCGGCCGGCCATTCTGCGAGCTGCTCAATGACTGGTACCAGCGACAGCAGTCATTGGCGCCCCGAAACCAAACGACGGCAGCCAGCCTCAAGCAGGCGTTCGTCCGCCGCCGGCCGGTTGGCAGCGATAGCAGTCGACCGGGACCATTCAGCGCCAATGCTGTTGATTCATCACCCAAACTGAGCCACTGTGTGTCCCTGGAAGCGTAAGCGTGCCGCTTTGGCCGCTTATGCCCGGATGAGGAAGTTGCGCATCATGCCCATGTCCTCGTGCTCGAGGTTGTGGCAGTGATAGAGAAACAGGCCTGGATGATCGGCAAAGCGCAGCAGCAGACGCACACGTTCGCCGGGCATGAGCAGCACGGTGTCTTTCCAGCCTTCGTCCACCAGGCCGGCGCTCAGGCTGCGCCAGGCCGATGTCGCCTGCGGATGCACACGCCGGTCCATGACGCGAAACTGCACGCCATGGATGTGCAAGGGGTGCGGCAAGCTGCCCATCATGCCCATGCCGGCTTCGTTGACGAACTGCCACACCTCGGTGCTGCCCAGGCGCACGACTTCATCGTCCGCCACGCGCTCCATCTCGAAGACACGGCCGTTGAGGCCCCAGACCATGCCGCCGGCGGTGACGTGGAAGGTGCGCGGATTGTTGAGATTGCCCGCCTGCTCCGGCTGCAGTGGCGCGATGCGCGCCAGCCGCGCAGGCAATTTGCCGGCCACGGCAGCCCCCGGCCCCATGTGCAGCCTGAGCACGGAAAACGCTGCGCCCTGATCCAGCGCGCCTGCGCCGCCGCCCATGCGCCCCATGCCGCCCATCATGGAGCCGCCTTGTGCGGCAAAGGCCAGACTTTGCAGGCGCAACTCGTCTCCGGCAGCACGTACCGAGAAATCGACCCACAGTTCCACGCGCTCGGCCGGCGCCAGCGTGACATAGGGGCGCGTCACGGGTTCGGCCAGCAGGCCGCCGTCGGTGCCGATCACGGTCATGGGCGTGCCGTCGTTCCAGGCCAGTTTGTAGATGCGCGAATTGGAGCCGTTCAGCAAGCGCAGCCGGTAGGCTCGCCGCTCGACATCCAGTGCGGCATCGGGCCGGCCATTGACCAGAATCTGCCCGCCCAGAAAGCCGGCCATGCGCGCCATCATGCCGCCCATGCCGCCACCGCCGCTGACGTAGTGCAGCTGGTTGTCGGTGCCGAAGCTGCGGTCCTGAATGACCAGCGCGAGATCGTGCTCGCCGCCGGGCAGGTCCAGGGCGCGCTCTTCCTCGTCGCTGACGATCAGCAGACCCGCCAGCCCGCCGTACACCTGGGTGCCCGTCAGGCCATGCGGATGCGGGTGGAACCAGTAGGTGCCGGCGCGGTTGGTGATCTCGAACTCGTAGACAATCTGCCCGCCCGGCGGCACCGCGAAACGCGGGTGGCCGTCCATGGACTCGGGCACCAGCATGCCGTGCCAGTGCACCACACTGGGCTGGGGCAGCTGGTTGATGAAATGGATGCGCACCCGCATGCCGCGGCGCACCCGGATGATGGGGCCCAGGTAGCTGTCGGTCAGTGTGGTGACCGCGCTGGCATCGCCCTTGATCACCTTGGCGTGGTAGCGCCAGACCCGCGTGGCCGGCCCACGGAAAATGCCTACCTGATCGGGCGCGGCGCGCAACGCCAGCTCAAGATCGGGGACGAAGTTGGCGCTGCTGCCTTGCGCTGCATGTGCCAGCGCAGGCACGGCACCCAGCAGGGCCGCGGCGCCCGCGCTGCCCAGAAACTGCCGGCGGCCCGGGGCGTGGAAGGCATGCATCTATGGTGCTCCCATCCAGCCCAGACCGCGCTGGGCGCGCGCCAGTTCCCTGCGCTGGCTGTCTGTCAGAAGTGCATCGGTCTTCTGCTGCAGGTCGATGGCGGCCAAGATGTGCTGGCGCTGGACATCGTGCAAGGCAAGGGCCGCCGCGCGGATGGCGGGCCAATCACGTTTTTCTGCAGCGTACAGACGGCTCAGGCTGGCCTGGGACGCCCAGACCTGCTGCATGAGCGCGCGCTGGCGGTTCTGCGGCTCGCCGTGCAGTTGTACCAACTTCTGCTCCTGCTCGGGCGTGAGGTCGGGCAAGGCCCAGGGCATCGTGCCGTAGAAGCCCCCCGGCATGCCCATGCCATAGCCCATGCCGGGCGCACCGTAGGCGCCACCCATCATGCCCCAGCCCGGGCCGTAGCCATCACGCCCCATCATGTCCGGCCCCATGCCGCGCCAGGCCGGGCCGACATCGCCCCGGTAGCCCTCGCCGCGGTAGCCGCGCTCACCCCGATACCCCTCACCCCAGTTGCCCATGTGACCCCAGCCGCCCATGTGTCCCCAGCCGGGTCCCGCACCACCGTCGTAGTAACCCATGCCGCCGCGTCCGTGCCCGAAGGCCAGAAAACCGGTGACCACCACCAGGACCACCCACGCGGCGATCCAATACCAATGTCTGCGATTCATGATTGACTCCTTTGAGCTGTGTGCGCCACGCCGGCACGGCACAGGGGCCGCGTGAGCTGGCAAGTGCCTGCTGCCTGGTCTGTCTACTGCGTCAGTTCGCGTTTGATCTTGAGGTACTCGGCCTCGTCGATCTCGCCGCGCGCGTAGCGTTCCTTGAGGATGTCCATGGCCGAGCGTGAACCGCCGACGCTGTGACCGTGGCCCGGGCTGCCCGGGGGCTGGCCCAGCCATCGCACTACGGCGATGACGCCCACGATGATGATGACCCACCACAGGATCATGAAGATCCCGCCGAAACCGAAACCGAAGCCGAAAGGCATGCCGTATCCGTCCATCATGTGCGTTCTCCTTGTTGTTGAACTGTGTACGAGTCATGCGAAACGGGCGAGTTCCGTGGCGCGCCGAGTTCGCGCGCCTGGTGACTCAAAGCTTGATCTGCCTCAAACGCAGCGCATTGCCGATCACCGACACGGAACTGAAGCTCATGGCCAGCGCCGCAATCAGCGGCGACAGCAGCCAGCCCGTGAGCGGGTACAGCACCCCTGCTGCCACCGGGATGCCCATGGCGTTGTACAGCAGCGCGAACAACAGGTTCTGCTTCATGTTGGCCACCGTGTCTTGCGAGAGCTTGCGCGCGACAACCATGCCGCGCAGATCACCCTTGACCAGGGTCACCTGCGCGCTGTTCATCGCCACGTCGGTTCCGGTACCCATGGCCACGCCCACATCGGCGCGGGCCAGCGCGGGCGCATCGTTGATGCCGTCACCCGCCATGGCGACGATGCAGCCTTCCTTCTGCAAACGCTCGACCAGCAGTAGCTTGTCCGCGGGTTTGACTTCTCCGTGCACCTCGTCGATACCCAGCCGCGCACCCACCGCCCTGGCGGTGGTGTGTCCGTCGCCCGTGGCCATGACGATGCGCAAGCCGGCGGCCTTGAGGGTGGCCAGCGCCTCAGGGGTGCTCGCCTTGACCGGGTCGGACACGGCCAGCAGGCCTGCCAACTGGCCATCAACGGCCAGGTGCATCACGCTGGCCCCTTCGGCGCGCAAGGCCTCGGCCTGATCCAGCAAGGACGTGACGGACACGCCGATTTGCTGCATCAGGCGGGTGTTGCCCAAGGCGAGCTGTCGCCCGCCGACCTGGCCGCGCACGCCGATGCCCGAGCCTGACTCGAAATTCTCCGGCTTGTCCAGCGCCAGGCCCTGCTCGCGTGCGGCGCGCACAATGGCATCGGCCAGCGGGTGCTCGCTGCCCTGGTCCAGACTGGCGGCGAGGCGCAGCACTTCCGTGGCGTCAAAGCCGGTGGCGGGCACCGCCCGGTCGAACGCCGGGCGGCCTTCGGTCAGGGTGCCGGTCTTGTCGATGATGAGCGTGTCGACCTTGCGGAAGTTCTCGATGGCTGCGGCGTCGCGAAACAGAACGCCCTGCGTGGCACCGCGCCCGGTGGCCACCATGATCGACATGGGCGTGGCCAGCCCGAGTGCGCAAGGGCAGGCGATGATCAGCACCGCCACCGCGTTGATCAGGCCATAGACCCAGCGCGGTTCGGGGCCGAACAGGCCCCAGGCAAAGAAGGTCAGCACGGCAATGGCCACGACGGACACCACGAAGTAGCCCGCCACCACGTCGGCCATGCGCTGCATGGGCGCGCGCGAGCGCTGGGCCTGCGCCACCATCTGCACGATCTGCGACAGCACCGTGGCCGCGCCAACGCGCTCGGAGCGCATGACCAGCGAGCCCGAGGTGTTCAGCGTGGCGCCGATCACCTTATCGCCCACGCGCTTGGTCACGGGCATGGGCTCGCCGGTGAGCATGGACTCGTCCACCGAACTGCTGCCCTCGACCACCTCGCCGTCCACCGGCACCTTCTCGCCGGGACGAATGCGCAAGCTGTCGCCCACGTGCACGTGACTCAGGGGCACGTCTTCCTCGCTGCCGTCGTCCTTGATGCGGCGCGCCGTCTTGGGCGCCAGGCCGAGCAGCGACTTGATGGCGGCCGAGGTTTGTGACCGCGCCTTGAGTTCGAGCATCTGGCCCAGCAGCGTGAGCGAGATGATGACGGCCGCGGCCTCGAAGTAGACAGCCACCCGCCCCATGGAGACAAAGGAATCCGGAAACACCTGGGGTGCCGCCGTGGCCACCACGCTGTACACAAAGGCGGCGCCGGTTCCCAGGCCGATCAGCGTCCACATATTGGGGTTGCGCGTGACGACCGATTGCCAGCCCCGCACGAAGAAGGGCATGCCGGCCCACAAGGCAATCGGCAGGGACAGCACCAGCTCCACCCAGCTTTGCGTGCCCATGTCCATCCACCGCAGGCGGTGGCCGAACATGGCCAGCACGAAAACCGCCGCCGTCAGGGGCAGGGTCCACCAGAAGCGACGCGAGAAGTCTTTCAGCTCGGGGTTCTCGTCATCGTCCAGGTTGGGCAGTACGGGCTCCAGCGCCATGCCGCACTTGGGGCAGTGGCCCGGGTGATTCTGGCGCACCTCGGGGTGCATGGGGCAGGTGTAGATGGTGCCTGCGGCTGGGGCGTCTGTCGCGGCCGCGCTGGATTGCGCCGGTGCCAGATACTTTTGCGGGTCGGCCGAGAACTTGCCTTCGCACTTCGCGCTGCAAAAGTAATAGGGCCGACCCTCGTGTACCAGCTTGTATTTCGCCTGCTCGGTGACCGTCATCCCGCATACGGGGTCTTTCAGGGAGTCAGGTGAAATCGCGGCGACATGCCGGGCGTGAGGGGTGTGATCGCCAGCTGAATGGTGGGTGGTGTTGGCCATACGGTGACTCCCTTCCCGTTAGATCTGGATGGGTATCGCGCCTCATCATTTCGCCCACTCGATGAGGCGACAGGGGCGCGGCCGGTCATGCTGCACGAACCATTGGACGCCAGATTCAGACCATTCGCAACAGCAACTGTGATGAATCATGCATCGGGCGCGGGTTGGCGCTCGTAAAAAGGCCTGCTCCAGCGCATCGAGCACGAAGCATTGACGAATGCGGCCAGGCTGATGTCCACTCGGGTATCTTGGCCGAAACGGTCAGAATCAGGAGCGCCTGCCATGACACAAACTGCCACCGTCTCCATCAACGGCCGGGACGTTCTGGTCGAATGGAGCCCTGCTGCGGCGAAGGCACTGGCCGCGCGGAACACACCGCTCATCGTCGAGCTTGAACTGTATTTTTCCTGCCTGGTGAAGAAGTTCGTGCACTTCCATGACGATGCGCCGGGCCGCAGCACCGTGGCGGTTGGCAGCAAGCTGCGGCTCTACTTTCGCCCCGTCACGTCGACGGCTTGCCATATGGAGCAGGCTGAAGCCCTGGGTCGGCAGCCTGAAGTCGAACTGGACACCGATGCAGTACGCAAGATGGCGCCGAAGAAGGTCAGCATCGACCACGTGAAAGGCGCATGGCGGGGCAGCTACAGCCTTTGAAGACTGCCGAATGACTGCTTTTGTGAGGGGGTTGCTTCCGCTATGGGCCGGGAACATCTGCCTTGAACAGCGGCTTCACGCTCTGCAGCAGTCATCAGGGCTCCGACACCGAGTGACTGCAGACAGCCTTGAACGGACATCGGCCACGATTGAGTGAACTACCGCCCCTGGCCGCCAGCGTGAGTACCAGGCGTCGCCAGGGAGCTGATCTTCAGCGCGGCGGCCCTGCCGGCCAGAGTCTGCTTGCGACATACCCCGGGGAGACCCGGTCCCGGCCAAAAGCGGTCACTGAGTGATCCTTTTTGGGGGATAGACGTTCCGTGGCGCTCGTAGCGGCAGCCGGCCGTTACATTGCGGGGTTTCACGGTTTGTTATGAGCGCGGCTCTGCGCTATATTCGTGAGAATTCTTCAGACAAAACAAGCACTTAGCTTGCAGCAAGGGAGGCGCCAGGATGAACGTCCGTCCATGTAATTCCGCACTTTTTTGCGGTCCATATCACGTTAGATGACAGACGCCGCCCCATCCGTCGCCTCACCATTGCTAGCTCTCGCCGAGCAAGTAGGGAAAGCCGTGGCCGTAATTGCTTCGCTGCTTCTTGTCGTCTCGGTCTTCTTCGACTACAGCTTCTTGCTTGCCATCGGCCTTTCCTTTGACGAGATTCCAAGCTCATTGTCTGAGCATGTCAGAAGCGCAATCCTGTGGGCGCCAAAAGTGCTTCTGACGGCCCTTGCATTTTTCATGTACGGGTTATTCCTTCGGAGGGTGGAAGGCGGAAAGTCCGAAGAAGAACTTATTGCGAGTTCGCCAACGCCCCGGTTTACACGGGCATTCCGAAAGTTCGGAGACTTGGTTGTCCCCGTTGTCGGCTCACTTGCAGCCTTGGTTGGACCATTCCTATCCAACGACCTACAGTGGGCCTACCTGCTCTTTATCCTGCTGTGGGGGTTTCTTGCGTTATCGGTAATCAATCACCCTCGCTTGGGAGCTTCGCTTTTGGGCCTACGCGCTCGACTGTTCGTCATGATCCCAATACTGCTTTCTATGGCTGGACTTCACGGCTATCAATCTGGTACTCGTATGCTCACAACGGCAACGCCGAAATGGGAGATGGTTCTCCGTGATGGATCAACGACGACGAAACAGACTCTATTGGGCATTCGTCGATTTGGTGGCTTCGCAATCGTTGTCGACCAAGCAAGGCTCGTCAGTGTCATTCCAAACGACGCCATAGTCTCTGTTAAGAATCTTGTGTCTCCGGTGCAGAGCGAACTAAATGCCTGCCGCTGGTTTGGCGTTTTATGCCAGTCTGCACAGAATCTGTCATCTAACCCTGCGGTCCAGGGGACGCTGCGCGATAAAGCCGCGCAGCGCCCCTGACCTCCACGTTGAGAGTCCGCTTTCGCTGTCGACGACGGTCCGCTATGGGTCGAAATCGCCAGTTAATGGACCGCGATAGCGGTAGATCGTTGGTCCAAGTCGGGCAGTCTTGGCCATCTTTGGCGGCCGATCCCTTGAACGTCCGCTTCGCGTTGTGAAGCGGCCCGTCAGCCTGAGAGCCCTTCAGTGGCTGGTATCGATAGGAGCGGACATTGGCGCTCCGAAACCAATTGGCAGCAGCCAGCCTTTAGTGGGTGTTGGAATTACCTTTGGCGTTGATCAAAGGACTCGGCAAACAGAAGCGCGGTGAACTGGCTAAAACAATTGCCCCGTGCGAGCTTGCGCATGCAAGTCCTGCGTCATTTCTATCACGTTGGCCGATGTTTCGATCTCCTCCCATTCGGCAAGGCGGATTAAGGTGCCAATACGCACGCCAAGCAATCGCAAACGACGCTCAAGTGGCGCGCGCTTTAGGCATTTCCCAGCAGCAGCGCGAATGACTTTTGAGTTGTCTGTGTAATGCGGAAGCGTCAAGTCACGGGTGACGCTCCTGAAGTCATCGTAGCGCAGCTTGATGCCGATGGTGCGCCCCACGTAGCCCTTGCGCTGGAGGTCGTCGGCCACGCTCTCGCAAAGGGCGGTGAAGATAGCACCGAGCTCGGACTTGTCGCGCACGGCGTGCAGGTCGCGCTCAAAGGTGGTCTCACGGCTGATCGAGACCGGCTCGCTCTCCGTCATAACGGGCCTCTCGTCGCGTCCCCAGGATGCCTCATGCAGCCAAGCGCCGTTACTTTTTCCGAAGTGGGCAATGAGCCAGTCGCGCTCACGTCCTGCGAGCTGCCCAATAGTTTCGATGCCGTAGCTCCGGAGCTTCTCATCCATCTTGGGACCAACCCCGTTGATCTTGCGGCATGCAAGAGGCCAGATTATGGACTCCAGATCCTCGCCGTGCACGATCGAGATGCCGTTCGGTTTGTTGAACTCACTGGCCATCTTTGCAAGTAGTTTGTTGGGCGCAACTCCGATGGAGCAAGTCAATCCCGTGCCTTCGAAAATTTCCTTTTGAATGAGCCGGGCCAGTACTCGTCCACCAGAGCGCTGACCACCAGGCACTTCGGAAAAATCAATAAACACCTCATCAATGCCCCGGTTCTCCATGACGGGCGCAATGTCTTTAATGATGGATTTGAAGCGTTGGGAATAGCTTCGATACTCTATAAAATCCGTTGGCAGCATGATGGCTTCGGGGCAAAGCTTTGCTGCCTTCATCATGCCCATTGCCGATCCCACACCGAATTTGCGCGCCATATATGTGGCAGTGGTTATTACGCCGCGCCCGGTGTAATCCCTAAGTCGTCCAAATCCGCTGACAGGGATTTGACTCAATGCAGCCCGCTCTGTGGCCGCATCCCACGCAGTGTTGGGGTTCATTTGCAGCTTATCTTCACGAATCCGCTGCAACGCCAGATCAATGGCGCCGCGCCCGCCGCCAACTACCACGGGAAGTCCTTTGAGTTGAGGATACCTTAGCAACTCCACAGATGCGAAAAACGCGTCCATGTCGAGGTGTGCGATGCGTCGAATTGTGGGAGAGGCCATTTCTGCGATCTATGACAAAGGACCGTCTTTGGAACGTTTGTAGTCTATGGAGTTCGCGCGACTCGCCGGCACCTTTTCGGAGGCTGAATGAGACCCCTTATATACAAGGGGAAAGAAATGGCCGAATACTGCGACGGGGGCGTCTGCCTAGCCCTACTTCAGTTCAAACTAGATTAGTCAGCAAAGCTTGTGGTCAGAACTTGGGGGTTTTATCCACAGTGCCATGTCATTTCGACATGTTTACACTGTACCGCAAGAAAATGCCGAGGTATTTCTGCGAAAAATGGCGTAGCCAATCGAGCGCAATGCAACTTCCGCGCGCCGAGGAGATCGAGCGTCGGCTACGCCTATTATTTTTCTATTGTGTCATCAAGTAGCCTACTCAGCGGCGTATTGCGTGTCCAAAGCACACTCAATTCATCGTATTGACGCTCACGAGTCGCATTCAATTCAGTTTGAAGACTGAGGATTTTGGCCTCTAGCTCCATGATGCGCGCTCTTAAAACTGCGCGAGAACTGTCTGCGTATTTTGACGAAGACTGGCGCTGCATGCGCCTTTCTACCTCGCACGCCTCCTCGTACGCCTCCCGGATCAGCCTCCGTCCGCCCCATGCCTTGGTCGATAGGGCATTGCGCTTGGGCGCAATTCGGAACTTCTTCTTGACGTGCGCCTCGATGTTCTTCCATGTAACAGGTACTTCGGCGTCGGGCAGCAGCCGCACCATCTCCACAATTTTCTTGGCGACTTCAAGCGTCAGAGTTTCCTTGCGCCCACCCTTCCGGACGCCCTTGGGCGCATTCGTACTATTCATTGCCGGCCTCGTGGTCATCGTCTCCGTCCACTTCCAACAGGTCACGCTGGTCCTGCTTACCTAACTCCGTTTGCACAAACTGCGGATACTTCAGCTCGAAAGCTTGAATACTTTCCTTCACCCCGGCCCTGCCACCGAGCCTCGCCTCTAACGCTCGCTCGTGTCCGGGGGCACCGTGGTACGAGGGGTTGTGGTACTTAATCAGGGCACCCGAACGATTGCTCTCCTTATTCAGCTGTTCAGCGAAACCAGTAAGTGCGAACGCTTCACCTAGCTTGTTGGCGAAAGATCGGTCCTTGATCTGATCATTGATTTCATGGAATCTCGCGATCAGCTCCTTGGCCATCTGCTCAGGGTTTAAGCCTTCGCGCACGAGAGTCAAGATGTGTCCGTCTAGTGTCTCAGGATTGTCAGCCAATTGCCGATGACGAGCAATCAGCAGTGCCTCCAACTGGTTCACAATACTGCGGAACACAAGATCGGCATCCTTCTTGACTCTTTCATTGGTCGGCAGATGGCCCTTCACTACCAAACCTTCATTACACGGCGCGCATTTGTAAGACCGGCACGGTCGTTCGTGGTGCTGATGAAGGCAGACCCCGTAGCGCTGCGGGTAAAGGACGATGATCTGATTCGCTGTACGTGCAACGGGCCGGTCTTCGGTTGCCTGCATGATGTCGTTCATGCTCGTGACAGCGATGTTCGCTTCACCAAGCGCCACAATCTGTGTTTTTAGCCCGTACTCATTTTCAATTGCCCCGAGCCTTTGCAGGCCCTGAGTCATGTCCCACAACTCCTTGACGTCCGGCATGGCGGCCTGATCGGCCTTGTGCTCAGCGCCTCTCAAGTCGTAGGCTTTGAGCTGATTGATGCTGAGGCGGTTGGCCCACTTGTTCGCAAGCACATCCGGTAAGCCTGAATCAAGCGCCTGTGAAGTTAACCACCGCCGCGGATCATGGGTGTTTATGTATGCCGTCTCTACGACCCCGTCCACCACCATCTTGATATCCAGCTTTTCAAACAGTGTTGGCTCTTTCTTCCAGTCACTCCGGTATTGTTTACCTGAAGATGGCTTTCTGTCATTTTCGGTCTGCCGCAAGCGAAGGACTAGCGAGTTGTATTTAATAGAACCAGGTAGGTAGGGCGTTTGCGCGCTGTCAAACAGCATCAGCATGTTAGACAAACGCCCCTGGTAGTGATTGCCACGCGTCACTCTCCGAAGGTCCTCCATCGCCTGCTTCACCCTTGCCAACAAGACAGGCTCTAGGTCGGACCATCCAACTGCCAGGATTGATTCTCTTGTGTACTTTGCGCCAGCGTACCTGTGAGTCCCGGAGTTAGTTGTCTTCTTTATGAAGCCCTTTCGGCGCAGCTCTTCCCAAATCGGTTTCACATTAGATTCTTTTTTTGCAGTCGGTTCTTGGCTTTCCAAGTTCGTGATCTTCCAAAGCGCTTTCTTATTGATATCGGTTCCTCGCAGATGCTCAAGCTCAGCGGGCAGGTACAGAACGTCAGGGCGCTCCGAGTACCAGTTCACCAGCATTCGGGAACGTTCGCCGTGCTGCCTAATGACGTCGATACACAAGTCGGCGAAGGCGATCATGAAATTGAGGATCGGTTTCCCGCCCCACGCCGCCCCTTTGGATCCTTTGACCAGCAGCATCTGATGCACCCGCTCCAAGGATTGACCATCACTGCCAACATCAGGTTCAGATGTGCGCATCATGTAATCCTCCAAAGTGAAGCGATCGTCCGCTGCCATGCAGAGCGGCTCGTTCACCCGGTTGGGACAGCACATATTGAGTCCCATCACCGCCAAGGCTACACGGTCATAAGCAGACAGCCGGTCATCGCCTCGAAACATAGCCGTCTGCGCATCTGACAGGGCTTCAATTTGCCGCTCCAGGATTGCCACTTTCTTGGCCCTGAAGTTCCTACTTGTGCTCTTGCTGAGTGCCCAAAGCTGCGATTTGGTCTGCGGCGCAATGTTCCATGCCAACCGGTCTGTGACGCCAGCAGCACCAACCAGATCGATTTGAGCACGAAGGGCCAAAAGGTTCCCGTACAGCCCGCCTGCAGTGCCTGGTGATGCTTTGGCTCGTTCAACCACGACGTCTTCAAGCTCGGTCAGATGCACCCGCCTGAGTTGGTACAGCGGCGCGTCGATTTGGGACAGGAGCCGCCATCCAGGTAACTGGCCGTATGGGTCCTTGATTTCACCCTTCAGGGCGATCTCAGCCATGATGCATTTGAGCGCCAGTGCATAGGCAGGATCCTTGCCTTCAAAGTCGGCGAGGGCTGGGGCGAAGCTAACGTCCAGGAGCTTTGTTTTGTAGCGGGTCCAAAGAGGCCAGTGGTCCGAGTCGAAGTCGATTTCTGGCCAGCGCGCATTCATGCGTGTCCTGCAGTCCTCAAGCCAGGCTTTCTGCGCCGAGCCGCGCTGCGCGATGTCCAGTTCGACGAAAACGTCTTGCCTTGCATTCAAGAACTTTCTCCTAGCCCGGCAGCCGGATTCTTCAACTGGCAAATACTGATCACCACGCGGATCGCATTTCTAAGTTGCTTGTACTTTTGAACCTCGTGTTGCAGGGCGAGCCCCTGCCCCTCGAAATCGGCGATCTCCCGATTTACCAGATCCAGGTTGATCGTGTGGTCGGCATCCCAGCACGGCCGGAACTTGTTGCAGTCGTAGCAGGCAAGTGGCGCGTACCCGCACAAGCTTTGCCTACCGCACGCCGCAGTCACCTCACGGCGTCCTGTGGCAAGGTCTTCACTGACAATGGGATTGTCCTTCGCGATCTGGTCGTGCCTGCTGATCGCCCGCGCCATTACGTCTTTGTAGACAGGAAAGTGCTGATCGAATGCCGGTTGAATTGCGTCGCTAATTCGGTCGAGAACCCCTTGAAAAAAGAGATCGACGTATCGCTGGCATGCGGCATCTGTAGCGTGTCTTAAAACTACAGCGATACTTGATGCAGAGAGCCCAGAGAGCGCGAGCTGGGTTCCTACAGTGTGCCGCAGTGCGTTGAAACTTAGGCTGCGGCGACCAAGCGTAGCGATGGGGTTTAAGTAGCTTACTCTGAAGGACCCGGAGCTCCCAGACATTCCATGATTCGCATTCGCGTGGTCATGGTGCCATGTTCCGTCGGCTTTCAGTCGTCTTGCTGGAAAGAGTGCTAGTTTGCTGAGGTCGGCTTCGTCAACCAAGTGGCCGTATCGCTGAACGACGTGCTCTCTCTGAAGTTGAAGAATCTCGCCGAGATCGGCGGTGATTTTGATGGCGAGACGGTACGGGCTGTCTACCCGAGTTTTGACGGGCAGCATGTCGAGGAACCAGGTCAACTGGCCGGTCACCTTGTTTTCATCTCGGGTTAGATCCATGAGCCTCAGCTTGCGGTAAGTCTCCGGCCGGAAGAAGACTTGGAAAGCGAGCATCGCAAACGCGTAAATCCCAATTTCGACTTCCCCGGCCTCATATGCATTTTCAACTGCAGTAAGGGTCTGGGCTACCGCAGCACGACTCAATGCTTGCGACAAAATCCGCTTGATCGCCTCGCCTCGCTCACCCCTCGCCGAGACCAAGAGAGGAAAGTCTTCTGGCCGCAAGGCTGATTCGAAGATCGACTCATTGCCTCGGTTCGCCTGAAAGAAGCGCTTGAAGCCCTGCAGATTTGATTGGGATTGTTCCTGCTTGAGGCTCTCAAGCGCAGCAAGGTACGCGAGGTCGATTTGCTCAACAACGGCAGTCGTTATCCCGGCATCCTGGCACTTGAGCAGAATGGTCCTTATGCGGGAGTACTCGTTAAATATCGTTTTAATCGATACACGGTTACGGCTGTTGATCAATGCTGTCTTCACTGCAATAAGGAAGGGCCGAGAATATCCCTTGGCAAGCATGGTGAGATCGAAGCTGAATTCTTCTGAACTCTGGTCCCTGCCATCACTCACCACGCGGGTCATAGTCCACAGCAACTCATCCTCAGTGCGGAATTGGTCCCCAGTGCTATTTGCTGCAGCCGTGTTCACGTATCCGCCTTTCGCTGCAATTTGAGACGTTCGGCTCTCATGCTTTCCCACCAATCAGCGATGTCAATGGCTGCCGCGTCGAAGGCTGCCCGGCGCGCATACAAATCCGGCATAGCGCTGTTGTTGGTCCAGCCGAAGCGATCTTTCATTTCACTCTTGGTTTGGTCACTGCCGCCTTTTTCTGCGACATAGAGTGTGGCGGCTGAGTGCCGCAATGTGTAGGCCACTAGCTCATATTCTTCGGCTTTCACATATGCATCTCCGGACTCCCTTGTCAGCATGCCCTGTTCTTGCATCCTTACCTCCGCCTCATTGAAGACGAGGCTGATGGTTTTCCTGTTTCGGATCGGACCGGCCCCCAGCACCTCAAGAAATAGGAAGCCCTTGGATTGGTTTTTTAGCCGGCGTGCCAGCAATTCGGCTCGCTCTGAACGGATGTAGTCCGATATTGCCTCCGATGTCCAAGGCCACAGCGTTATGGTGTACTGAGAGTTGTAATTGACAGAGTTGGACCGGGCTCCTTTTTGCACAGGCGTTCCTGAGGTAGGTGCCTCGTCTCTCCTGGCAATGTTGTCCTTAATCTCAAGGTAGCGGCCCTTGAAGTCCTCCAACTGAAGGTTCCCAATCGCTCCCGGTCGCAGACCTTCACAGGCGAGCAAGAACACTGCCCGATTTCGCTTCATGGTGGAACTGGCGCCCTTACCACGACCGAAGATTGCTTCTGGGTTTGAATAGGCAGCAGTCATCAGTTGCTTAAAACGCATCGTCGGAAGGGATCTCACCTGCGTCGGGTGCTTGCTTCCGGATCCCTTGATTTTGCTTTTCAAGTCATTGATGGAGGCTGCGTACCTGTCCTTCAACTCGCGGCGTGTTTGGGCAGATCGGATGCGTGGATCTAGGACAGCCACAAAGTACCAGTCGAGGAAGGTCGCGATCTGCACCAGTCGTGCACTGGCAGTAGCGCGCGTCACCGCCCCGGGTCGGTCTCTGTGAGCAACAACTTCGGTCTTGGCCAAACGAGAGAGCATTTGCGGAGTCATTGACTCGATCTCCTCCATCGGTCGATACGCCAAGTTCGCCAGCCACCCCACCTCCTGCGAGTGAAGACAGTGCCCTTCAAGTGCTCGGTGGGGCAGAGTCACTCTGAAAGCTTGTACAAAAGCTTGCAGCAGCCTTAGACCCCCGGTGACAGCCGTCCGGGTGTTGGGGTTGTCGTACTTTAAGTTGATGAATAGAGTGAATGGACCATGGAGTTCTCCAGCGTGGGTCAGTACAAGCGAGCGTCCGTTTGCTTCAACGAGTCTCATTTGAAATACTCAAAATAGATAGTCACTCATCAGCACAATGCATTGTCGATAGGATACAAACCTGCACCACATGCAAGGTCATCACTCTACCGTTTTTCGAGGTATCTGATGATTAAATACAAATGTGGGATTTGATGACTCATTGGACCTCGTCCACACCGCGGTCCTCCATCACCGGCGCGATCTCGGTGATGAGCTCCTTGAAACGGCGTGAGTACTTGCGGTATTCGTCGAAGTCCACCGGCAGCAGGATGGCCTGCGGGCATAACTTCGCAGCCTTCATCAGGCCCATGGCCGAGCCCACGCCGTACTGGCGCGCCGCATAGGTGGCGGTGGTGATGACACCGCGGCCGGTGTAGTCCTTGAGCAGGGGAAATTCCGCCACCGGGATCTCCGACAAGGGCAGATCGGCATGTTTCAGCAGCAGCGCATCGTCGGGCCGGCGCCGCGCGCCGCCGATGACCACCGGCAGGCCCTGCAGCTGCGGGTAACGCAGCAGTTCAACCGAGGCGTAGAACGCATCCATGTCGAGGTGCGCGATGCGGCGCATCGGCTGCGGAGCGGCGGAAGAGGGAGCCATCACCCGGCAAGCATAGCGTGCTGCCGCCCGGCACGGCACCTCGGCACCCGATGCAGAATGCAGGCTGCACCCGCTGCGGAGACCCCATGCAAAAACGCCATTTCCTTGCCACGGCCCTGGGTGCCAGCACACTGTCCGCGACCGCCTTCGCGGCGTCTGCCGGCCAGCGCGGCCCCACCCTGTTGACGGTGACGGGCGCCATCGGCCGCGGCAACCGCGGCCCGCTGGACCTGGCCCTGGACCAGATGATGGTCAAGCAGCAGCTGGCCTTCGACCGGGCCCACACCTTCGACTTCGAAGCCCTGCGCGCACTGCCGGCCGTGACCATCCGCCCGACCCTGGAGTACGACGCCAGGGTCCACACCCTGCGCGGGCCGCTGTTGGGCCAGGTGGTGGAGGCCACCGGCACCCGGATGGACCCCACCCTCAGGCTCGTGCTGCGCGCCATCGACGGCTACAGCGTCACGCTGACGCTGGCCCAGGTGCGCCGTTACCGCTTCATCGTGGCCACCCACCTGGACGGCCAGCCCCTGCCGCTGGGCGGCCTGGGCCCGCTGTGGGCCGTGTTCGACACCGACCGGCATGCGGATGTGATGGCCCGGCCGTTGGCCGAGCGCTACGCCCAGTGCCCCTGGGGCCTGTACCACCTGGACGTGCAGGCCACTCAGGCCGTCGGGTAGGTCCCCGGCAGCAGGATGCTGCGGTCCACCTTGTTGAGATCGGTGTGGCCGCAGAAGGCCATGGTGATGTCCAGTTCCTTGTGGATGATCTGCAGCGCCTTGCTGACGCCGGCCTCGCCCATGGCGCCCAGGCCGTAGGCCATGGCGCGGCCGATCATGGTGCCTTTCGCGCCCAGAGCCCAGGCCTTGAGCACGTCCTGGCCGGAGCGGATGCCGCCGTCCATCCAGACCTCGATCTGGCTGCCCACCTCGGCCACGATGGCCGGCAGGGCCTCGATGCTGCTTTGCGCGCCATCGAGCTGGCGGCCGCCGTGGTTGCTGACCACGATGGCATCGGCGCCGCTGGCCACGGCCAGCTTGGCATCTTCCACGTCCTGGATGCCCTTGAGGATGAGCTTGCCGCCCCACTGCTCCTTGACCCAGGCCACATCGGGCCAGGACAGGCGCGGGTCAAACTGCTCGTTGGTCCAGGCCGCGAGCGAGCGCATGTCGCTCACGCCCTTCACATGCCCCACCAGGTTGCGGAAGGTGTGGCGGCGCGTACCGGCCATGCCCAGGCACCAGCGCGGTTTGGTCATCAGGTTGAGGATGTTGGCCAGGGTGGGCTTAGGCGGTGCGGTCAGGCCGTTTTTCAGGTCCTTGTGGCGCTGGCCGATCACCTGCAGGTCCAGCGTCAGCACCAGCGCGCTGCACTTGGCGTCCTTGGCGCGCTGGATCATGCGGGCCATGGCCTCGCGGTCGCGCATCATGTAAAGCTGGAACCAGAAGGGCGCACTCGTGTTTTCCGCGATGTCCTCGATGGAGCAGATGCTCATGGTCGAGAGCGTGAAGGGGATGCCGAACTTCTCGGCCGCGCGCGCCGCGTGGATCTCGCCGTCGGCGTGCTGCATGCCCGTCAGGCCCACGGGGGCGATGGCCACCGGCATCTTGAAGTCCATGCCGATCATCTTCACCGCCGTGCTGCGGTTGTCCATGTTGACGGCCACGCGCTGGCGCAGCTTGATCTTCTGGAAATCGCTCTCGTTGGCGCGGTAGGTGCTCTCGGTCCAGGAGCCGCTGTCGGCGTAGTCGTAGAACATGCGCGGCACGCGCTTCTGGGCCAGGACCCGCAGGTCTTCGATGTTGGTGATGACGGGCATGTTGATCTCTCCGGAAAATTTGTGGTTATGGTACTTGTCAATGCGTTGAGTCTATGACCGTTCGCCCTGAGCTTGTCGAAGGGCTCTCCCAGGCTTCGACAGGTTCAGCCCGAACGGGAAACCTTGCACACCATCAGTCGCCAAGGCAGATGCCCAGGTCGCGCGCGGTCTGTACGGTGTCGCCATCCAGCGGCACGGCCTTCATGCGGCCGGCCACCTCGGTCAGCGGCACGTAGATGACGTTGGGATGGGACAGCGCCACCATCACACCCGAGTGCCCCTCGTCCAGCGCACGCACGGCCGCCGTGCCGAAACGCTTGGCCGCCAGCCGGTCGAAGGTGGTGGGGCTGCCACCGCGCAGCAGGTGCCCCAGCACCACCACGCGTGCGTCCTTGCCCGTGCGCTGCGCCAGTTCTCTGGCCACCTGCTCGCCGATGCCGCCCAGGCGCTCGGCGTGGCCCGCCTCGGCCGCGGCCAGCAGGGCACGCTGGCCCTTGCGGGCTTGCGCGCCTTCGGCCACCACCACCAGCGAGTAGAGGCGGCCGTGGGCCTCGCGCTCGCGGATGGCGGCCGCCACCTTCTCGATGTCGTACGGGATCTCGGGCATCAGGATGGCATGCGCGCCGCCCGAGATGCCCGCGTGCAGGGCAATCCAGCCCGCGTAGCGCCCCATCACCTCCACCACCATCACGCGCTGGTGGCTCTCGGCCGTGCTGTGCAGGCGGTCCAGGCACTCGGTGGCAAAGGACACCGCGGTGTCGAAACCGAAGGTGGTGTGCGTCTTGTCCAGGTCGTTGTCGATGGTCTTGGGCACACCCACCACGCGCAGACCACGCCGGTGCAGCTCGTGGCCGATGGTCAGCGTGCCGTCGCCGCCCGCGATGACCAGGGCGTCGATGCCCTCGCGTTGAAAATAGTCCAGGATCTCGCCGGAGCGGTCCACCTCGACCACGCTGCCGTCGGCCTGGCGCACGGGGAAGTGGAAAGGGTCGCCCTTGTTGGTGGTGCCCAGGATGGTGCCGCCCAGATGGGCAATGCCGCGCACCCGGTCGCGGGTGAGCAGCTCCACGCCGCCCTGGGCGTAGTGCTGCGGCGCCAGGATGCCGTTGAATCCGTCGCGTATGCCCACGCACTCCCAGCCGCGGTTGGCCGCGGCCCAGACCACGGAACTGATGACGGCGTTCAGGCCCGGGGCGTCACCGCCCCCGGTGCTGATGGCGATGCGTCGGATGGGCTGTTTCATGGGCATCTCGCTGAGGATCCTGAAATGCCCTGGAGCTGCATCAGGCGCAGGCCTGGCCGGGTTCATGCCCGCAGGACGGCACAGCTGCTTGCGTCGCGGCGGGCGCGCCGTCCCTGAAAGTCTCGGTCGTGGTGTCGTAGCCCTTTTCCTGCAGGTAGCTCACCAGGCCGGCGTCCATGCTGTTGGCATGCGAGGGAAACCACTCGACCAGGGCCTCGATCATGCTGCCGATGTATTCCATTTCGCCATTCAGTGCGCGGCGCTCGACTTCCTGCATCACCTGCAACACGCTGGCGTGCTGGCCGAAGTGGCAAAAGTCGGGCTGGATGCCGCAGGCGAGCATCCAGCGCTCTTCCTGGGCGAAGTGCTCGACGGTGTGCGCCAGCAGTTCCTGGTAGACGGCGAGCTTGCGCTCCAGGGGGGCGGCCGTGGTCGCGTTCACCAGGGCTATGAACTCCTGGTGGGTGTGGTCGGTGCGCGCGTCACCGAGCACCAGTTCTTCGGTCCAGCTCAGGGTATGGGTGGCAGACATCGTGGCTCTTTCGGGGTTCAGAGGGCCGCCAGGCGGGCCTGGTGGCGCTCGATCTGCGCCTTGACCTGGACCGGCGCGGTGCCGCCCAGGGTGTGGCGCGCGTTGAGCGAGCCGCGCAGCGAGAGCACGTCGTAGACGTCCTTCTCGATGTTCTTGTTGAACTGCTGCAGCACGGTGAGCGGCAGTTCGGACAGGTCGCAGGCGTGGCTGATGGCGGCCTTCACGGCGTGGGCCACGGTCTCGTGCGCGTCACGGAAGGGCAGGCCCTTTTTGACCAGGTAGTCGGCCAGGTCGGTGGCGGTGGCGTAGCCCTTGAGGGCGGCCTGTTCCATGGCGGGGGCGTTGACGGTGATGCCGCCTTCGAGCTGGCCGGTTTCTGGATTGAGCTGGCCACCCACCATCTCGGTGAAAATGCGCAGCGTGTCCTTCAGGGTGTCCACCGTGTCGAACAGCGGCTCCTTGTCTTCCTGGTTGTCCTTGTTGTAGGCCAGGGGCTGGCCCTTCATCAGGGTGATCAGACCCATGAGGTGGCCGACCACACGGCCGGTCTTGCCGCGCGCGAGTTCGGGCACGTCCGGGTTCTTCTTCTGCGGCATGATGGAACTGCCGGTGGTGAAGCGGTCTGCGATTTTGATGAAACCGAAGTTCTGGCTCATCCAGAGGATCAGTTCTTCGCTCAGGCGGCTGATGTGCACCATGACCAGCGAGGCCGCGGCCGTGAATTCGATGGCGAAGTCGCGGTCGCTCACCGCGTCCAGGCTGTTCTGGCAGACGCAGGCATCACCGTTCTCATCCACCATGCCCAGGGTGCGGGCCACGCGCTCGCGGTCCAGCGGGTAGCTCGTTCCCGCCAGGGCGGCTGCCCCGAGGGGCAGGCGATTGACGCGGCGGCGCACGTCGGCCATGCGCTCGGCGTCGCGCGCGAACATTTCCACATAGGCCAGCATGTGGTGGCCAAAGCTCACGGGCTGGGCCACCTGCAGGTGGGTGAAACCGGGCAGGATGACGTCCACGTTCTGCCCGGCCACCGTGACCAGGGCTTTCTGCAGGTCGGTCAGCAGGTCGCTGATGAGGTCGATCTCGGTGCGCAGCCACAGGCGCACGTCGGTGGCCACCTGGTCATTGCGGCTGCGGCCGGTGTGCAGGCGCTTGCCGGCGTCGCCGACCAGCTGGGTCAGGCGCGCCTCGATGTTGAGGTGCACGTCTTCCAGGTCCAGCTTCCACTCGAACTTGCCGGTCTCGATCTCGGCCACGATCTGGGCCATGCCGTCGCGGATGGCGGCCAGGTCGGCCGCGCCGATGATGCCCTGGGCGGCCAGCATCTCGGCGTGCGCCAGGCTGCCCGTGATGTCGGCATGCCACAGGCGTTTGTCGAAAAAGACGCTGGCCGTGTAACGCTTGACCAGATCGCTCATGGGCTCGGAGAACAGCGCCGACCAGGCTTGTGATTTCTTGTCGAGTTGGTTTTGTGACATGGCGGGCGGGCGTTTAAGGCAAAGGTGGGCAGGGCTGGCGTGATAGCCATTGTGCGACCACGGTCATTTCACCAATAATGGGGGCGGCCCCAGGGCCGATCCCCATCATCCATGAAAGACACCCAGATTTTATCGGCCTTCCAGGAGCTGGCTCCGGAAAGCCCGGCCAGCGCCGCGCCCGCCGTACTCCTGTACGACGCCTGCCAGGTGGGCGTGGCCCTGCGCGCCGTGCTTTTCGTGGAGGCCGTGGTGGCCGTGGGTGCCATGTACGGCACCAGCACGGCGCTGGACTGGATCGTGCGCCTGGCCCTGCTGACCGGCAGTGCCCTGCCCGCCACGGTGTTCTGGCTGGTCGTGGCCTGCCTGTTCAAACAACCCCTGGGGCGCCTGCCGCGCCCGGCCCAGTACGCCGCGGGCGTGCTGCTGGGCGCGCTGGCCGGTCTCTACGGCTGCGGCATGCTTTTGCTGGCCGGCCTGCTCAGCCCCGCGCCCTGGCTGGCCAGTGCCAGCAGCGGCGCCCTGCTGGCCGGCGTGCTGGTGGCCGTGCTGGCCCTGCGCGCGCGCGGGCGCATGCCGGCCGATACGGCGGCGCGCCTGTCCGAGCTGCAGTCGCGCATCCGGCCCCATTTCCTCTTCAACACCCTCAATAGCGCGATTGCCCTGGTGCGCGCCGAACCGGCCAAGGCCGAGGCCCTGCTGGAAGACCTGAGCGACCTGTTCCGCCATGCCCTGGTCGACCAGGGCGAATCGGTCACGCTGGGCGACGAGATCGCGCTGGCGCGGCGTTACCTGGACATCGAGCAGGTGCGCTTCGGTGACCGCCTGCAGCTCGAATGGGCCCTCGACCCGCGAGCCGACGGCGCCCGCCTGCCGCCCCTGCTGCTGCAGCCGCTGCTGGAAAACGCCGTGCGCCACGGCGTGGAACCCAGCCCCAGCGGGGCGCAGGTGCGCATCTCCACCCAGCGCCGCGGCTCCACCGTGGTGATCAAGGTGACCAACACCGTGCCATCCGGCCCGGGCCCACACGGCCACGGCGTGGCGCTGGACAATGTACGCGACCGCCTGCGCCTGCTGCACGACGTGCAATGCAGCTTCCAGACCATCCACAAGGACGGCATCTACCAGGTGCGCATGGAGGTGCCGGCATGAGTGTCACGGTGCGCAGCACGGAGGTTTTCTCATGAGCATGGGTCTGCGCACGCTCATCGTCGACGACGAGTCCCTGGCCCGCAGCCGCCTGCGCACCCTGCTGGGCGACTGCAAGGCGCCGCTGATCAGCATCGAAGGCGAGGCCGCCAACGCCACCCAGGCCATCGAACTGCTGCGCCGCCAGCCCTATGACCTGGCCCTGCTGGACATCCACATGCCCGGCGCCGACGGCCTGACGCTGGCGCAGACCCTGCGCAGCCTGCCGCACCCCCCGGCCGTGATCTTCGTGACGGCGCACGCCGAACACGCTGTGCAGGCTTTCGAACTGGAGGCGGTGGACTACCTGACCAAGCCGGTGCGGCTGGAGCGCCTGCAGCAGGCCCTGCAGAAGGTGGAACGGCTGCTGCGCGGCCGCCAGGAGGCCGGCACGGCGGCGCCCGAAGAGGTGCTGCTGATCCAGGAACGCGGGCGGACCGAGCGCGTGCCCCTGGCCGAGGTGCTGTACTTCAAGGCCGAGCTCAAGTACGTCACCGTGCGCACGGCGGCCAAGACCTACATCCTGGATGGCGCCCTGAGCGAGCTGGAGGAAAAGTACGCCCTGCGTTTCATGCGGGTGCACCGCAATGCCCTGGTGGCCCGGCGGGCCGTGCGGGCGCTGGAGAAACACTACGACCCCGAGGAGGGCGAGGGCTGGGCGGTGCGCCTGAGCGGCACGGACGAACTGCTCTCGGTCTCGCGCCGGCAGCTGAGCGCCGTGCGCGAGGCCATCGCCGCCAACTGATTACTGACGGATCACGTCGGCGCCGGCCGGCGGCTTGAAGCGGAAGGTCTCGGGCGGCAGGCTCACATTGAGCTGCACACGGCTGAAGCTCAGCAGGGATCGCTGGCCGAAGCTGTCGACGATCTCCAGCGCGGCCAGTTCGGCCGTCTTCTTGCCGCCCTGCTCCACCTCGCGCAGGCCCACACGCACGCTCTGCACCTGGCCGTCGCGCGCACGCGGTGTCGCCACCACCCACTGCAGGCCCTCGCGCTCGGGCCCGTTGGCCAGCTGGTAGTCGGCCTGCAGGGCCCGCATGTCGGGCGCCGCAGCGATCAGCGCGGCCGGCGTGCTACCCAGGGCACTGGCCTGCGAGCGCGCCGTCACCTGGTTCAGGTCCAGGTCATGCAACCAGAGGGTCTGGCCATCGGCCACGATGGTCTGGGCCAGGGGTTTGCCGTAGACGAAGCGGAAACGCCCGGGACGCTGGAACTCGAAGGTCCCGCTGGAGTTGCGCGTGCGTGCCACCTGGCCCTCGCGTGGCGGCGCCGTCACCACCTGGGTGAATTCGGCGCGACCGCTGGAGGCGGTCTTGAGGAAAAGCTCGAGCGCACCCAGGCCATCGGCCCGGGCCGCCATGGCGCAGACAGCTATCGAAAGAATAGCAAACAGTTTTTTCATGGGGTTCACTCCGCGCGCGCCGGCACCAGGATGTCGCGCTGGCCGTTGGTGCTCATGGCGCTGACGAGACCCGCCTTTTCCATGTCTTCCACCAGGCGTGCCGCGCGGTTGTAGCCGATCTTCAAATGGCGCTGTACCAGCGAGATGCTGGCCTTGCGGTTCTTCAGGACGATTTCCACCGCCTGGTCGTACATGGGGTCCTTCTCGCCACTGGGGCCGCCTTCGCCCAGCGGGCCGTCCTCGCCATCGACCGTGCCGCCTTCGAGCACGCCCTCGATGTAATCAGGCTCGCCCTGGCTCTTGAGGTACTTCACCACACGGTGCACTTCCTCGTCGCTGACAAAGGCGCCGTGCACACGGATGGGCAGGCCGGTGCCGCTGGCCATGTAGAGCATGTCGCCCATGCCCAGCAGGGCCTCGGCACCCATCTGGTCCAGGATGGTGCGGCTGTCGATCTTGCTGCTGACCTGGAAGGCGATGCGGGTGGGGATGTTGGCCTTGATCAGGCCGGTGATCACGTCCACGCTGGGGCGCTGGGTGGCCAGGATCAGGTGGATGCCGGCGGCGCGCGCCTTCTGCGCCAGGCGGGCGATGAGTTCTTCGATCTTCTTGCCCACCACCATCATCAGGTCGGCCAGCTCGTCGATGACCACCACGATGTGCGGCAGCCGGTCCAGCGGCTCAGGCGCCTCGGGTGTCAGGCTGAAGGGGTTGTAGATGAACTGTTCCCTGGCCTTGGCCTCGTCGATCTTGTGGTTGTAGCCGGCCAGGTTGCGCACGCCCAGCTTGCTCATGAGTTTGTAACGGCGCTCCATCTCGGCCACGCACCAGGTCAGGCCATGCGCGGCCTGTTTCATGTCGGTCACCACGGGGGCCAGCAGGTGCGGGATGCCTTCGTAGACCGACATCTCCAGCATCTTGGGGTCGATCATGAGCAGGCGCACGTCACGCGCCTCGGCCTTGTACAGCAGGCTCAAAATCATGGCGTTGATGCCGACCGACTTGCCCGAGCCGGTGGTACCGGCCACCAGCACGTGCGGCATCTTGGCCAGGTCGGCCACCACCGGGTTGCCCACGATGTCCTTGCCCAGGCCCATGGTCAGCATGGACTTGGCCTCGTTGTAGACCTGCGAACCCAGGATCTCGGACAGCTTGATGGACTGGCGCTTGGCATTGGGCAGCTCCAGCGCCATGAAGTTCTTGCCCGGGATGGTCTCGACCACACGGATGGACACCAGGCTCAGGGAGCGCGCCAGGTCCTTGGCCAGGCCCACGATCTGCGAGCCCTTGACGCCGGTGGCGGGTTCGATCTCGTAGCGCGTGATCACCGGGCCGGGCTGGGCCAGCACCACACGCACCTCGACGCCGAAGTCCTTGAGCTTCTTCTCGATCATGCGGCTGGTCATCTCCAGCGTTTCGGGCGCCACGGTTTCCTGCCGAGTCTGCGCGCCGTCGAGCAGGTCGACCTGGGGCAGCTTGGAGTCGGGCATGTCGCTGAACAGCGGCTTCTGGCGCTCCTTGGCCACGCGCGTGCTCTGCGGCACCTCCACCAGCACCGGCTCGATCAGCACGGGCGGCGTGTGGTGTTCGATGAAGTCCTCGCGCTCCTCCAGCACGCCCTCCTCGCGCTCGCGGGCGGCCTGCTGGCCCAGGGCCAGGTCCTGCGCCATTTCGCGGCGTGCGCGGCGCGATTCGAGAAAACCGTGGACCCAGCCGCCGATGCGCTCGGCCACATGGCCCCAGGAAAAACGGAACACCAGGCCCATGGCCAGCACCCACAGGCCGATGGCCAGCAGCGCCGAGCCGGTGACACCCAGCCAGCGCACCGCCAGCGGCCCGACCAGATACCCCAGCACGCCACCGGCATGCCCCGGCAGGCGCGGCTCCAGGCTGTAGAAACGTGCCCACTCGATCGCCGTGCTGGCCAGCATCAGCAGGGCCAGGCCGACCCAGAAACTGGCGCGGCTGGCCACGAAGCGCGCCAGCCACGAAGGGGAGCTTGCAGGTTCGACAGGCAATTCCGGGCCGCGCAGCCAGCGCGCCAGCGCCGACAGCCAGCCCCGCACCGCCGCAGCAAAACACCACCAGACCGAGAAGCCGAAGAGGTAGTAGCTGGCATCGGCCAGCCAGGCGCCGAGCTGGCCACCCCGGTTGCGCACGGGGGCGCCGTCACCCGAGGTGGATCCGGCGGCATCGAGCAGGTTGTGACTGCTCAGGACCAGCAGCCAGTAGGCCAACAGCACGAAACTGATGAAAAGCAGCACCTCGCCTGCGAAGCGGCCGCGGCCGGAGCGCGAAGGCGCCGCGGCGCCGGAGTCTTCGGAATTGAGCGTGTGGAGTCGGTAGGTCATGTAGACAGAAAAAGGGCGCCTTCACGCGAGGTGAAGCGCCGCATTCAGCGCGGCTTGGAGCGGCGTTCCTTGACGAGCATGGCGCCGCCCTCGAGCGGGGTCACGAAGCCCTGCTCCTCGAAATCCTTCATGACGCGGCTGACCATCTCGCGCGAGGCGCCCACCATCTTGGCGATATCCTGGCGCGAGAGCTTGTCATGGATGGTCATGTCGCCCTGCGGACTGGCCTTGGCGGCATCCAGCAGCACATTGGCCACGCGGCCATAGACACTCATCAGGGCCAGCGAGCCGATCTTGCGGTCGGCGTGGCGCAGGCGCTGCACCAGGCCGCGCATGATGCCGTAGGCCATCGGGGCGCTCTCGGCCAGGCTGCGCAGGAACTCGGACCGGCCCAGCTCCAGCACGTCGGTCTGGGTCTCGGCTTCCACCGAGGCGGAGTGCACGTCGTTGTCGATCAGGCTCATCTCGCCGAAGTAGTCGCCCGACTGCAGGGTGGCCAGGATGACTTCGCGCCCGTTGCCGGTGTCGGTCATGAGCACGCGGGCACGCCCCGAGAGGATGATGGACAGGGCGTCCGATTTTTCCCCTTGCTGGACGATGCGTTCCCCGCGCTTGACGCGGCGCTTCACCACCGCAGCCGCGAGCGCATGCAGCTGGTCGTCCGACAGCATGGAAAACAGCGGAACCCGGCGCAACAAATCCTGATTGGTCAGCATTGACATAGTTCGGTCATTCTGCGCGTGCATGGTTGAGTTCATACAATGGCAAGTCGGCCGGTTTTCCGGTCTCCCCCCTGGCCATCCACCGCGGCACGGTACGCGGCGCATCGATTATTGACCAAAAGATTCACGAAACAAGCAAGGTTCACAGAATGTCGCAGAACAAACACGCCAAGGTCCTGATCCTGGGTTCCGGCCCCGCCGGCTATACCGCCGCCGTCTACGCCGCGCGCGCCAACCTGAACCCCGTGCTGGTCACCGGCATGGCCCAGGGCGGCCAGCTCATGACCACGACCGAAGTCGACAACTGGCCGGCCGACACGGACGGCGTGCAGGGCCCGGAGCTGATGCAGCGTTTCCAGGCCCACGCCGAACGTTTCAAGACCGAGATCGTCTACGACCACATCAACAAGGTCGACTTCAGCAAGCGGCCCTTCACCCTGACCGGTGACAGCGGCACCTACACCTGCGACTCGCTCATCATCGCCACCGGCGCCTCGGCCAAGTACCTGGGCCTGCCCTCCGAGCAGGCCTTCATGGGCCGCGGTGTCTCGGGCTGCGCCACCTGTGACGGTTTCTTCTACCGCGACCAGGTCTGCTGCGTGGTTGGTGGTGGCAACACCGCCGTCGAGGAGGCGCTCTACCTGTCCAACATCGCCAGCAAGGTCTACCTGGTGCACCGCCGCGACAAGTTCAAGGCCGAGCCCATCCTGATCGACAAGGTCATGGACAAGGTCAAGGCCGGCAAGATCGTGCTCAAGACCTTCAAGACCCTGGACGAGGTGCTGGGCGACGCCAGCGGCGTGACCGGCATCCGCCTCAAGAGCACCGTGGACGGCAGCACCGAGGAGCTGGAACTCAAGGGCGCCTTCATCGCCATCGGCCACGCGCCCAACACCGAGATCTTCCAGGGCCAGCTGGCCATGGAAAACGGCTACATCGTCACCCAGGGGGGCTCAAGGGTTTTGCCACCCAGACCTCGGTGCCCGGCATCTTTGCCGCCGGTGACGTGCAGGACCACGTCTACCGACAGGCCATCACCAGTGCCGGCACCGGCTGTATGGCCGCCCTGGACGCCCAACGCTTCCTGGAGCAACAGGAATAAGCCAGCCCAGCATTCCGCAATCCGGCTATAATTGCGGGCTTTGCTGGACTTTGCTGTCCATCATGGGTTACCGCCACCCTACTGGCGAGGTGAGGCCCCCACTGCCCAGGTGGCGGCCGTTTTGAAGAAAGCGAAGTGTCCTCATGGCACGCGTCTGTCAAGTAACGGGTAAAGGCCCGATGGTCGGAAACAATGTTTCCCACGCCAACAACAAAACCAAGCGCCGGTTCCTGCCGAACCTGCAATATCGCCGTTTCTGGGTCGAGACCGAGAACCGCTGGGTCCGCCTGCGCGTGTCCGGCGCCGCCCTGCGTCTGATCGACAAGAATGGTATCGACTCCGTGCTCGCCGACCTGCGCGCACGTGGCCAAGCTTAAGGAGCTGAATCATGGCAACCAAAGGCGGACGCGAAAAGATCAAGCTGGAATCCACGGCCGGCACCGGTCACTTCTACACGACCAGCAAGAACAAGAAGACCATGCCCGAGAAGATGGCGATCATGAAGTTTGATCCCAAGGCTCGCAAGCATGTGGAATACAAGGAAACCAAGCTGAAGTAATTCAGCCCGGCTCCCGACCGAAAGCCCGCCTCGTGCGGGCTTTTCTGTTTCCGGCACCAGGACAAGACCCTGAGGGGATAGGTGTTGAATATTGTAATGAGAATTATTCTCATTACAATCAACGCACGGTTGCACCGCAATCACCCCACCCCGTCTGGAGAGCCCATGTCCTGTGCCGACAACGACCTGAACCCGCCCTGCCTGGAAGCCCTGGTGGCCGGCACCTTCGCCCTGATGACCTGCTGGGCCGCCCCGGCCGGCGACGCCAAACTGCCCAGCAGCCGCCAGCGCACGCTGATGGCACGCAAGATCGTCTCGAATCTCTTTTTCCTCAAGAACCATCCGCACGCCAGCCCCGGCCTGCGCCAGGTCATGGCCCGCCCCCACGAACGCTGGGTGCTGCTGACCGAATCGGCTGGCGACGGCTCGGTGGTCACCCGCGCCTCGGACCCGCTGGCCGCCCTGCCCGGCGGCGGCCTGCTGCATTGAGGAGGCGCGTCCCATGTGCCAGCTGCAAGCCAAACCGGACGTCGTCCACCTCGGCCCCCTGGCCGTCGAACCGGCCATGACGGTCCCGCACCCCGGCAACAGTTCACGCCGGCGCCGCCTGTGGGAGCTCGACGGCCATGCCTACTGCCCGGTCATCGGGGTCTGCCTGCCCCTGCCCCTGCTGCGCCGCCTGGCCGAGAAAACCCTGGGCAAACTGGGCCCGTACAGCGACTACGAGGTGCATTGCACCGTCGTCACCGAATGCCGGCGCCGCTCGCCCCTGTCCGAAACCCTGCACAAGGAACTCGAGAACCGTTATGCGCTGGTGCTGCGGGCCGCGCAGCAGCTCAAGAGCACCGAAGCCCTGGGCGCCTGGTGGACGGACTGCCGCGCCAGCGCCGACTGGGCCGGCGCCCTGTGGGCCGCACTCACCCACCCGCGCTGTGACGCCGAGCTGGAGCAGCGCATCCTGGGCGAGGTCCACATGCTGCAGCACCAGGTCGGCATGGTCACGCGTGCCGACCTGACCCGGCTGGAAACCCTGCACGACGAGAACGCCATCCTGGCGCGTGAACTGGCCCATGCCCAGCAGCGCAGCCTGCAGCAGGCCAGCCTGCACAGCGCCCGCCTGGAACAGCAGCAGGCCGAAACCCTGCGCCTGCGCGCCGAGCTGGTCCAGGCCCAGACCCGGCTGCACCAGCAGCAGGAAGCGCTGGAGCAGTTGCAGGCCAACGTGCCAGGGCTGGCCGGGCGCATGGAACTGACGCAGCAGGGCCGGCAGCAGGCGGAGGAGATCCGCGCCCTGCAACGCCAGCTGGCCCAGGCCCGCTCCGAGGCACAAAGGCAGGGCGAGCGCGCGGACCAGCTGCAAAACCGGCTGGACGAGCTGCCGCTACAGCAACGCAGCGCGCCCCAGACATCTGGCACGCCCGACCTGGAGCAGCGCGCCGTCCTGTGCGTGGGCGGCCGCACGGCCAGCGTGCCCATCTACCGCCAGGTGATCGAGCACACCGGCGCGCGTTTCCTGCACCACGACGGCGGCACGGAAGACAACAGCAGCCAGCTCGACGCCACCCTGGCCGCGGCCGACCTGGTGATCTGCCAGAGCGGCTGCATCAGCCACAACGCCTACTGGCGTGTGAAGGATCACTGCAAACGCACCGGTAAACAGTGTGTTTTCATCGAGACGCCCAGCCGTTCGGCGCTGGAGCGCGCGCTCAGCGGCATCGATGTGAGCACGAACTGAGGCGACGGGACCGGCTCAGACCACCACCGGCTCGGGTTCAAGCCGGATGCCGAAACGCTCGTAGACGCTGGTCTGGATGGCCTTGGCCAGGGTCATGACCTCGCCGCCCGTGGCCCCGCGGGGGCCACTTCCATCCTCGCCCTGGTCGCCGCCGCCGCGGTTGACCAGCACCAGGGCCTGCTTCTCGTAGACCCCGGCCTGGCCGATGGACTTGCCCTTCCAGCCGCAGGCATCGATCAGCCAGCCGGCGGCCAGTTTCACGGTGCCGTCGTCCAGGTGGTAGTACACGATCTTGGGTTCGCGCGCGATGATGTCGGCGCACTGCTCGGGGCTGACGGTGGGGTTCTTGAAGAAGCTGCCGGCATTGCCGATCACGGCCGGGTCGGGCAGCTTGGCGCGGCGGATCTCGCAGATCCAGTCGTAAATCTGGCGAGGGGTGGGCTCGGCGATGCCGCTGTCCGCCATCTTGCGCTCCAGGTCCAGATAACCCAGCACCGGCTTCCAGGCTTTGGGCAGGCGCAGCCTGACCCGGGTGATCAGGGCACGCCCGGCCAGGCCCAGGCCGCCCGCCTGGCCACCGGCCGCAGCAGCATGCTTGAACACCGAATCGCGGTAGCCAAAACCGCACTGGGCGGCGTCCAGGCGCAGCGCCTGGCCGGTCTGCAGGTCGATGGCGTCCAGCGACTCGAAGCGGTCCTGCAGTTCGACGCCGTAGGCACCGATGTTCTGCACCGGCGCGGCGCCCATGGTGCCGGGAATCAGCGCCATGTTCTCCAGGCCGGGCCAGCCCTGCGCCAGCGTCCAGCTCACAAAATCATGCCAGTTCTCGCCAGCACCGGCCTCGACGATCCAGGCCCTGGGCGTCTCCTCGACCAGGCGGCGGCCCATGATCTCCACCTTCAGCACCACCGGCTTCACGTCCCCGGTCAGCACGATGTTGCTGCCCCCGCCCAGAACGAACTTCGGGGCCGGGCCGAGTTCGGGGTCGGCCAGCACGGCGGACACGTCGGCCTCCTGCAACACCCGGACCAGGGTATGGGCCCGGGCAACGATGCGGAAGGTGTTGTACGGCTGGAGCGGGACGTTTTTCTCGACTAACATCGGTCTGATTCTCTCATTTGCACCAGTCCCGGAAAAATACCGTCATGCCTTCTTTCGACACCGTCTGCGAAGCCGATATGGTCAAGGTGAAAAACGGCGTGGAGAACTCCGCCAAGGAGATCAGCACCCGCTTCGACTTCAAGGGAACCTCGGCCAGCATCGAGATCAAGGACAAGGAGATCACCGTGGTCGGCGACGCCGACTTCCAGATCGATCAGATCCTCGAAGTGCTGCGCAACAAGCTGACCAAACAGGCGGTAGACGTGCGCTTCCTGGACATCGGGGAGCTGCAGAAGATCGGCGGTGACAAGGTCAAGAAGCTCATCAAGGTGCGCAACGGCATCGAAGCCGAACTGGCCAAGAAGATCCAGCGCCTGGTCAAGGACAGCAAGATCAAGGTCCAGGCCGCGATCCAGGAAGACAAGCTGCGGGTTTCCGGCGCCAAGCGCGATGACCTGCAGGCCGTCATGGCCCTGCTGCGCAAGGACATCACCGACGTGCCCATCAGCTTCAACAACTTCCGCGACTGAGGCCGGCACCATGATCAGCCGCCTCTTCCTGCTGCTGTGCGCCCTCGTCCTGACGGGCGCAGTGCAGGCGCAGACCGTGGTGCTGTCGGGCATCCTGGGCAGCAAGGCCCTGCTGGTGGTCGACGGCGGGCCGCCCAAGAGCGTGGCCGTGGGCCAGAGCCACCAGGGCGTGACGCTCATCGGCCTGCAGGCCGGCCAGGCCACGGTGGAAATCGGCGGTGCGCGCCAGACCCTGCGCCTCGGCGACGGGCCGGTCAGCGCCCCCCCCTCGGCTGGCGAGGCCGGTGACCAGCGCCGCATCGTGCTGCACGCCGGCAGCAACGGGCATTTCCGCACGCCGGGGCAGATCAACGGCCGATCGGTGACCTTTTTGGTCGACACAGGAGCATCCGTGGTCGGTCTGAGTGCAGCAGATGCCGACCGGATCGGCATCAACTACAAAGCAGGCCAACCCGTCCAGATGCAAACGGCCAACGGCAGCACGACAGGCTGGATCGTCAAGCTGAGTTCAGTACGACTTGGCAGCGTCGAGATCTATGACGTCGAAGGCATCGTCAGCCCGGCCCCCATGCCTTACGTGCTGCTGGGCAACAGCTACCTCACGCGTTTCCAGATGACGCGCACCAACGACCAGTTGGTGCTGGAGCGGCGCTATTGAAGCTGCTGGTATCCTAGGCTCAAATTCCGGATCGCGCGCCGTGACTGTCCAAAACGAAAACGAGTACGAAGACCTGCTGAGCCTGTGGTCGGACCTGGAGTCCGGCCTGGGCATCCTGCTGGGCAGTCCGCTGAGCGTGCAGGAGTTCGAACAGCGCGTCTGGCAATACGACCGCTGGATGCAGGCCCTGCTGCAGCGCGATGCGGATGTGGGCCTGTACCTGCTGTTCCAGCTCGCCACCAATTCCTCGGTGGGTTACAGCGCCTCGCACAGCCTGGTCTGCGCCACCCTGAGCCACCTGCTGGCGACCGAGCTCAAGCTCGACCCCAAGGAACGCGACAGCCTGGTCCATGCGGCGCTGACCATGAACATTGCCATGACCGAACTGCAGGACCAGCTGGCCCTGCAGACCGAGAAACTCAGCCAGCCCCAGCTCGAAGCCATCCGCCTGCACGCGCCCAAGGGCGGCCTGATGCTGGCCAACAGCCTGGGCGTGAACGACCCGCTGTGGATCGAGGTGGTGTCCTCGCACCACGACGAATACACCGAAAAGATCGAGCTGCGCCAGCTGCCCGCCCACAAGCGGCTGATCCGCATCCTGCGGGTGGTGGACCGCTACGCCGCCATGATCTCGCCGCGCAAGTCACGGGAAGGTCGCAGCGCCACCGAGTCCGTGCGCACCATCATGACGGGCGCCAATGCCTACAACGACGAAGTGGGCCACGCCCTGGTACGCGCCGTGGGCCTGTGCCCGCCCGGCACCTATGTCCGGCTGGAGGACAGCACCCTGGCCGTGGTGATGCGCCGCAGCGACCGCGCCAACCTGCCCCATGTGGCCGTGGTCACCGGCACCGACGGCCAGGTGCTGCCGCAACCCCGCCTGCATCGCACCATGGGAGGCCGTCCGGCCATCCAGGCGGCCCTGGCCACCTCGCTGGTGCGGCTGCGCCTGAACCACCACATGATCCTGCAACTGGCAGCCCACGCCGCCCAGGGCTGACGCCGGCGGGGCCCGGCGGCTCAGGATTTCTTCTTGCCGAGCCTGGACTCGGTGCCACGCGCCAGCCGGCCGATGTTCTCGGCATGGCGGTAGATCAGCAGCAGCGACATCAGGCTGATCGCCATCAGCAGCGCTCCTTCCATATACCAGGCCAGGCCGTCGCCGAAGATGTAATACAGCGGCGCGAACACGGCGGCTACCAGGGCAGCCAGGGAGGAATAACGGAAGAAAAAGGCGATCAGGATCCAGGTCAGCAGGGTGGCCAGACCCAGCGCCCAGTGCACCCCCATCAGGACGCCCAGGGCCGTCGCCACGCCCTTGCCCCCTGCGAAGCGGAAGAACACCGGATACAGATGGCCGAGGAAGGCGCCCAGGCCCACCAGCGCCACCGTGCCGGCCTCCAGCCCGTAGGGCTTGCCATACCACTGCACCAGGGCCACCGGCAGCCAGCCCTTGGCGGCATCCAGCAGCAGGGTGACCACGGCAGCCGCCTTCGAGCCCGAGCGCAGCACATTGGTGGCCCCCGGGTTCTTGCTGCCATAGCTGCGTGGGTCGTTCAGGCCCATGACGCGGCTGACGATGACGGCAAAGGACAGGGAGCCCAGCAGATAGGCAGCCACGGCGGCCAGGACGGGATAGGCGAGCGACAGGGAATCCAAGACTTTTTCCTCTTCGAGCGGCCCGGCATGCGGCCGGGGCCTGTTGATTGGTGCTGGCCGCTATTCTGCCAGTGGCGCCGGCCGGGACGGGCCGTTCTTGCGCGCCGTCTTGTCGCCATACATCTGGCCATCGGCCGCGTGCAGCAGCTGGTCCAGATCGCTGCCGTCCTCCGGGTAGATCGCCACCCCGATGGAAACGCCCACCTGCAAGGTGCGCCCCTCGAAGTCGATGGCCTCCTGGATGGCGCTGCGCAGGCGCCGGGCGATGGTCTCCAGCATGTCCCGGGACACATGCTCGAGCAGCACGATGAGCTCATCGCCACCCCAGCGGGCCACCGTGTCGTTCTGCCGCACGGCCGCCAGCGCCCGGCGGGCCACGGCCATGAGCACGGCATCGCCCGCCTTGTGGCCGTGCAGGTCGTTCACGCACTTGAAGTCGTCCAGGTCCAGGAACAGCAGGGCGCACAGTTGCTCGGGCTGGCGCTGCTGGCGGGAAAAGGCCATCAGGGCGCGGTCCTCGAACAGGCGCCGGTTCGGCAGACGCGTCAGGTCGTCGTACATGGCCCGGTGTGCCATCAGGCCGCGGTTGCGGACCAGCATGTAGAGCATGGTCGCCACCAGCAGGCCACCGCCCCCCGAAGCTGCGCGCACCCAGGCGCGCAGGCTGCGGGTGTCGTCGGCCAGGCGCGGACGCACGGCGATGGCCCAGCGCCCCCCGGGCACGTCCATCTCCTGGACCAGCACCTCCGGCTGATCGAACAGGCCCAGTGCCCCCCAGACCGCCCCTCCTGTCAGCCCTTGTCCGTCACGGCCACGGATCGCAAACTCGTAGCGATCGTCTTCCGATTCGGCCTGTACCGCCTGGAACAGCGAGTCGGAGTCGATCACGGTCGACAGCAGGCCCCAGTAGCGTCCATGCAGCATCAGCGGCATGCGGTACACCAGACCCCGGCCCCCCTGCACCAGTTCCACCGGTCCGGCCAGCAAGGCCAGGCCGCTCTGGGCGATCTTCTGGATCATGGGCCATTGGGTCGGCTGATCCGGGTAGTACAAGCCGATCGCCCTTTCATTGCCCAGCAAGGGATAGACATAAAGCAGGCGGTAGCCAACCGCCACCCCGAAATTCCGGATGTGCCGGCTGCTGCGATGCAGGACGGCCAGGATGTCCTGGATCTCGCTGGCCTGCATGCTGCTGTTGCGCACGACCAGATAGGCGCCCAGGCCGCTATTGAGATAGAGCAGGGCGTTGAGTTCACGCTCCAGGCGTACACGCAGGGTGGTGGCGTAGGACAGCGTTTCGATATGGCGTTTGTTCAGGCGGTCCTGCAACTGGGAACGCAGGACCACTTCCCCGCCCGCCAACAGCAAGGCGAATGCGATCGCTGAGCTGGCCAGCGCCCCGGCGCGCCGGGAGAAAAATGCAGTGCCCGGGAATCGCATGCAACAAACTCCGGTAGTGCGTTCATTCTCTCAGAGTCCGCTGCCGGGCGTGGTGGCGCCCCCGTCGCTATTCGGCCAGCGCGCACTGCACCGGTGTGGCCCCCAGCAACTGCACGCAGACCTGCGGCGAGATGCCCACCAGGTAACCGCGTCGTCCGCCGTTGATCAGGATGCGCGGCAGCGCCAGGATGCCTTCCTCGATGTAGACCGGCATCTCGCGTCGCGTACCGAAAGGCGAGGTGCCGCCCACCAGGTAGCCGCTGTGGCGGTTGGCCACCTCGGGCTTGCAGGGCTCCACGGATTTGGCGCCGATCTGCCGCGCCAGGTTCTTGGTGGACACCTTGCGGTTGCCGTGCATCAGCACCACCAGCGGCCTGGCGTCCTGGTCCTGCATGATCAGCGTCTTCACCACCGTGTACGGATCCCAGCCCAGCACCTGCGCGCTGTGCTGCGCCCCGCCGTGCTCCAGATACTCGTAGGGGTGCTCGGTGTAGTCCACCTTGTTTGCCTTGAGCAGCTGGGTGGCAGGGGTTTCGGAAACGTGTTCTTTCTTGGCCATGCGTGAATTTTCTCTCAGGGGAGCAGGCCAGGCGTCAGAAGGCGGTGCCACAATTCCAGGACATGAATGCGCCCCAAGACACACCGCCCCTGCGCCACAGCCATGCCGAGGATGCGCTGGCCCTGCTCTCGGGCACCGCGCTGATTGCGCTGGCCGTGGCGCTGTTCCAGCACGCGCAGTTGCTCAGCGGCGGCACGGCCGGCATCGCCTTCCTGCTGCACTACGGCACGGGCTGGGGTTTCGGGCCGGTGTTCTTCGTGCTCAACCTGCCCTTTTACGTGCTGGCCTGGCGCCGGCTGGACCGCGCCTTCCTGTTCAAGACCATGATCGCCGTGGCCCTGCTGTCCGTCCAGACCGAACTGATGCCGTATCTCATCGTCTTCGAGCAGGTGCGCCCGCTCTACGCCGCACTGCTGGGCGGCGTGCTGCTGGGCGTGGGTTTTCTGATCCTGTTTCGCCACCGCGCCAGCCTGGGCGGCGTCGGCATCCTGGCTTTCTGGCTGCAGGAAACCCGGGGCTGGCGGGCCGGCCACGTGCAAATGGCCGTGGATACGCTCATACTGCTGCTGGCGCTGGCCACGGCGCCGCTGCTGCAGGTAGCCCTGTCCGTGGCCGGGGCCGTGGTGCTGAACCTCACGCTGGCCATCAACCACCGCGCCGGCCGCTACATGGCCACCTGAAGAACAACATCAAGATCAAGGAGAGTGACGATGAACGCTGTCAATGATTCCGCCCATGCCGTGCTGCGCACCACCCTGGAGGCCGCACTCAAACGCCAGCGCGCCGCCTACCTGGCCAGCCCGGAGCCCGACTATGCAAGCCGCTGCGCCGACCTGCGCAAGCTCGAGCGTTTCGTGCGCGAGCACCAGGACGCCATCTGTGAGGCCATCAGCGCCGACTACGGCAACCGCTCGCGCCACGAGACGCTGCTGACCGAGATCATGCCGGTGCTCAAGGGCATCCACCACACGCTCAAGCAGCTCAAGCGCTGGATGAAGCCGCAGCGCCGCGGCATCGACCGCATGGCCTTCGGCCTGGCCAGCAACCGCGTGATCCCGCAGCCCCTGGGCGTGGTGGGCGTCATCGTGCCCTGGAACTTCCCGCTCAACCTCAGCCTGCTGCCACTGACGGCCATCTTCGCGGCCGGCAACCGTGCCATGGTCAAGATGAGCGAGAACTCGCGCCACCTCGCCAAACTGCTGATCAAGGAGATGCCCGACTATTTCCCCGAGGAAAAGCTGCAGTTCTTCGACGAAACCGGCGGTGTGGGCATCGAATTCTCCAGCCTGCCCTTCGACCACCTGCTCTTCACCGGCTCGGGCCAGACCGGCCGCGCCGTCATGGCCGCGGCTGCGGCCAACCTTTGCCCGGTGACGCTGGAGCTGGGCGGCAAGTCACCCGCCATCGTCTGCGAGGACTTCCCGCTGCGCACGGCGGCCGAGCGCCTGCTCTACGTCAAGTACCTCAACGCCGGCCAGATCTGCACCACGGTGGACCACGTCTACGTGCCCGAGCGCCGCATCAAGGAATTCGTGCGGCTGGCGCAGGAGATCATGCCCAGGCGCTACCCCAAGCTGGACACGCCGGACTACACGGCTATCATCGACGAGATCGCCTATGCCCGCCTGCTGCACGCCCTGGACGAAGCCAAACAGCGTGGCGCGCAGGTGATCCCGCTGATCCCGGGCAAGCCCTTCGACATCAAGCTGCGCAAGATCGCGCCGCACCTGGTACTCAATGCCCCGGCCGACTGCCTGCTGATGCAGCGCGAGATCTTCGGCCCCATCCTGCCGGTGATCAGCTACGAGGACCTGGAAGACGATGTGATCAAGCGCATCAACGCCGGAGCGCGGCCGCTGGCGCTTTATCCCTTCACGAATGACAAGACCGTGCAGCAAGAGCTGCTCACGCGCGTGATGTCGGGCGGTGTCTCCATCAACGATGCGCTGTTCCACGTCGGGCAGGAAGAGCTGCCCTTCGGCGGCGTGGGCGCCTCGGGCATGGGCCACTACCACGGCTACGAGGGTTTCCTGACCTTCTCCAAGCTGCGTCCCGTCTTCAAGCAGGCGCGCTTCTCTACGGCAAAATTGCTGGCGCCGCCCTATGGGCCGCTGACGGACAAGCTGCTGAAGTTCCTGCTGAAGTAGGCAAGTGCGGCGTGAGTCGCCGCCGGGCCGCCCCAAGGCGACGAGGGCCCCCAGTGGGGGCAGCGGCGACACGCAGTGCGCAAGCGTGGGGGCGTCCTAGTTCTAGACGGCCGGGTCGCGCAGTTCCTTGCGGATCGCGTCGATGGCCTTGAGCAGTTCCGGGGCCAGCGTGGTGCCCCAGGCATCGAGGTCCTCGTCCAGTTGCGCCACCGAGGTCACGCCGATGATGGTGCTGGTGACCTGCCACTTCGTGTAGCAGAAGGCCAGGGCCATCTGGGTCGGCGTCAGGCCATGTTCGCGCGCCAGCGCGTTGTAACGACGCGCTGCCTCCAGCGACTCGGCGCGGCCCCAGCGCTGCTTGCGCACGCTCTCGAACTTGGCAATGCGGCCGTCCTGGGGTGCATCGGCACCGGTGAAGCCGCTGCTGTCGTACTTGCCGGTGAGCAAGCCGAAACCCAGCGGCGAATAGGCCAACAGGGAAACGCCCAGGCGGTACAGGGTCTCGTCCAGCCCGTTCTCGACGGTGCGGTTCACCAGGCAATAGGGGTTCTGCACCGTGGCCACACGCGGCAAGTTGTGCAACTCGGCCAGGCGCACGAACTCGTGCACGCCATAGGGTGACTCGTTCGAGAGGCCAATCGCCCGCACCTTGCCGGCCTGCACCAGCTGGCCCAGGGCCTCCAGTTGCTGATGGATGGGCGTGACCGTGGCGTCATCCTTGGCCGGGTCGAAATACATCTGGCCGAACATGGGCACATGGCGTACCGGCCAGTGGATCTGGTAGAGGTCGATCACGTCGATCTTCAGCCGCCTGAGGCTGTCGTCGCAGGCGGCCACGATGTCGGCCGGCGTCAGGTTGGGGCTGCCCTTGCGCACCCAGTCCATGCCGCGCGAGGGGCCTGCCACCTTGGTGGCCACCTGCATCTTCTGGCGCGCGCCCGGCCGGCTGGCGAACCAGTTGCCGATGATCTTCTCGGTCAGGTTGAAGGTCTCGGCCCGCGTCGGCACCGAATACATCTCGGCCGTGTCCAGGAAGTTGATGCCGCGCTCCAGCGCGCGGTCCAGGATGGCATGGGCGTCGGCCTCGCTGACCTGTTCGCCGAAAGTCATGGTGCCCAGGCAGATGGGCGTGACGTGGAGGTCGCTGCGACCGAGTTGTACTTGGTTCATGGGGAGACAGTGCAGGTGGTACAGGAAGAAAAGCGTAAACGCGGCGCGCCATCGTAGCGCGACTTGAAAAACCTAGTCACCACCGCCCCCACAACCACCACCGTCCCCACCGCTGTCCCCGCCCGCGCTGCTGTCCGCACCGCCAAAACCCGCGGTATCACCGGGCGCGTCGCCACCACCGTCGCTCCCGCCAAAGCTGGTCCCGCAATAGGCGTCGGAACCACTCTGGCGATCGATCTCGCGGCAGTCCGGCACATAGTGGAAACCGCCGGGAATCCCGAACTTGCGGTCCAGCGCAAACAGCAGCGGCAGGCGGCTGGGCTGGCGCGGGTCGATGCTCTCCTCCTTGCAGGCCCAGAACCAGACGCGGCGCAGGCCGTCGTTGCGCCGTGCATCCCGGCCCAGCACCTCGGCCGGACTGTGGTGCAGGAGCCGGCCGAAAGCCGTGTCGCACCATGACTCGTAGCCACGCGTGTGCAGGATGAATTCGTGCCAGGCCGCGTCCACCACACGCGAAGGCATGGCCACGAAGGCGCGGCCGCTGCGCAGATGGGCCATGAAGAACTGGCGCAGGCCGCGCAGCACCAGCTCGGTATCGCGCGGACTGAGCTGGGGATAGCGTTCGCACAACTTGGTCCCCAGAAAGCGCGGCAGCGGCGCCTCGCGCACGAACTGGCGGCGCAGACTCTTCTCCCAGGCGCGCAAGGCCAGCAGCAGGCCCAGCCCCGGCACCAGCGCGAACAAGAGGGCCACGACCGGCCTGCCCCCCTGGGAAACGGCACCCCAGGCCAGCAGCGCCATGGCGGGCAGCAGCAGCCACTGCGACAAGGACAGCAGCGCCACGCGCCGCGCCAGCCCGGGCTTAAACCGCACGGTGCTGGGCATGGCGTGCCTCTTCCTGCAGCCGCAGCACGCGGCGCTGCACCTTGCCGGTGGTCGTCATGGGCAGGGCATCGAGGAACTCGATCTCCTTGGGGTATTCGTAAGGCGCCAGCTTGCCCTTCACATGGCGCTGGAGATCGATCATCAGACGCCGCTCCCACTCGTTGCGCGAGACCGGCTCGTCCCCACGCTCGGCTGCGGCCTCTGCCGTCAGCACCACATAGGCCTTCACCAGCGCGCCGCGCTCGGCATCGGGCTTGGGCACCACGGCCGCATTGGCCACGGCCGGATGCTTGAGCAGGCAGTTCTCGATCTCGCCCGGGCCGATGCGGTAACCCGCAGCCTTGAACATGTCGTCCGCGCGCCCCTGGTACCAGAGGTAGCCATCCTTGTCGCGCAGCGCCAGGTCACCGGTGCGGCACCAGTCCCCCGTGTACTTGTCGCGCGTGCCGGCCTCGTTCTTCCAGTACCCCAGGAAAAAGATGGGATCGGGGTCGCCGTGCACGTCGCGGCGATGGATCGCCACTTCGCCGATCGAACCGGCGGCGCATTCCCGCCCCTGCTCGTCGATCACGGCCACGCGGTGGCCCGGGTAGCCCTTGCCCATGCTGCCGGGTCTGGCCGGGTAGAAGATGGCGCAGTTGCCGACGATGTAGTTGACCTCGGTCTGGCCGAACATCTCGTTCACCGTCACGCCCAGTTCCTTCTGACAATAGCCGAACACGGCGTCGCCCACCGCCTCGCCCGCGCTCATGATGGCCTGCAGCCCGAGCTGGAAGAATTTCTTCGGCTGCGGGAAGGCCTTCATCATCGCCTTGAGCGCCGTGGGGAAGAGGAAGGTGTGCGTGACTTCGTATTTCTGCAGCAGCTCGAAGGCGGTCTGCGCACTGAAACGGCCGTTCCAGGCCACGATGGGGCGGCCAAAATAAAGCGTCGGCAACAAGGCGTCCATCAGCCCGCCGGTCCAGCTCCAGTCTGCCGGAGACCAGAAAACGCTTTGCGTTTTCGGTTCCGGTAGCCTGAAGCTGGACTTTGTCCTTTCCGTGCTCGCCCCTACCCCAACCCTCCCCGCACGGGGGAGGGAGCCGGAAAAGGATCAAAGCCGAACCAGTTCTGGCTGCAGACAAAACCGGTCAGGTTGCCGATCAATGCGCGATGCGGGATCAAGGCGCCCTTGGGGTTGCCCGTGGTGCCGCTGGTGTAGATGAGCACGGCCGGGTCGTCGGCACGCGTGGCCACGGGCAGGTATTGCGGCGGGTGTTCGGCCAGCAGGGCGCTGTAATCCAGGTCGGCCATGCCGGCCGCACCGCCCCCCACCTCACCGCTGGCGCTGTCGCCCACGCCGATCACATGGCGCAAGGCCTCGCACTCACCGCGAATGTTCTGGATGTTGACGATGGCCGCGTCGTCGCAGATCAGGACCGCGGCCCCGCTGTCGTTCAGGCGGAATTCCAGCGCCTCGGGCCCGAACAGCGTGGACAGGGGCATGGCCACCGCGCCCATCTGCAGCACGGCCATATAGGCCACGGCCGTCTCGAAACGCTGCGGCAGCACGATGGCCACGCGGTCGCCCGGCTTCACGCGTAACTGGACCAGCGCGTTCGACAGGCGGTTGGCCTGCTGCTGCAGTTCGGCGTAGCTGTGGGCGCGCGCCTGCAGGCCGGGCCCGTCGGCATGGATGGCGATGCGCTGGCCGGCATCGGCCGCCTGTGCCCAGCGCCGGCAGCACACCTCGGCGATATTGAATTCATCGGGCACCTGCCAGCGGAACTGGCCGTGTAAAGACTCGTAACTGTCACGGTGTCGACTGGTCGCCATGCTGTGTCTCCGTATGATGAGGGCCGGCCCACACCCATTCCGCGTGTGACCCCAGACCCTGAGCAAATGTACCAAGTCCGTCGTAGCGCCCACAGCGAATTTACCCCCGTCCGCCAGCTGAAGTACCACGTCCTGCGCTGGGGCCAGGCCGAAACCACCCTGCCCCCGCTGGTGCTCATGCACGGCTGGATGGACGTGGCCGCGTCCTGGCAGTTCATGGTGGACGCCTTCAGCCCGGCCTTTTTCGAGAACCGGACCGTCATCGCCGCCGACTGGCGCGGTTTTGGCCTGACCGGGCTGGACACCAGCGAACCGGGTGCGGGCGCCAGCTACCCCGGGCATGACAACTACTGGTTCCCCGACTACCTGGCCGACCTGGACTTCCTGCTCGACCATTACGCCGGGGACAGGGCTGTGGACCTGGTGGGCCACAGCATGGGTGGCAACGTGGTCATGCTCTACGCCGGCGTGCGCCCCCAGCGCATCCGCCGCCTCGTCAACCTGGAGGGTTTCGGCATGCCGGCCACGCAAGCGGCACAAGCCCCTCGCCGTTATGCCAAGTGGATGGACGAGCTCAAAAGCCTGCACCGCGGCGAACTGGCGCTCAAGAGTTATGCCGACGCCGACGGCGTGGCGCGCCGCCTCATGAAAACCAACCCGCGCCTGGGCGAGGACAAGGCACTCTGGCTGGCCCGCCACTGGGCCCGTCCCAATGCGCAAGGCCAGTGGAACATCCTGGGCGACGCGGCGCACAAGATCGTCAACGCCCAGCTCTACCGCGTGGACGAGGTGCTGGCCGCCTTTGCCGCCATCACGGCGCCCGTGCTCTCGGTGGAAGCCAGCCACAACCAGATGGAGCAGTGGTGGGAGGGCAAATACACCCTGGCCGAGTTCCACCAGCGCCTGCAAAGCGTGCCCCGGCTGCAGCAGGCCCAGATCCAGGACGCCGGCCACATGCTGCACCACGACCAGCCCGAACAACTGGCCCGCCTGATCGAGAACTTTCTGGCCGATTAGGGCTCTACCAGCCCCATGCACCTGCTACCGCACACCTTCGTCCTGGCCCTGACCCTGCTGTGGACCGGCAACAGCCTGGCCCAGACGGTCGACACCCAGGCCGGCACCACGCCAACGACCACCGACACCCCCCCACGACAGGCACTCCGCCGGACACGCCCGGCAGCGAGGCGCCCATCACGCGCCCCCTCACCCTCACGATTGCGCCCATCGTCTACCACTGGACCAGCGATCCCGAGCACAAGTACTCCTTTGTTTTCACGCTGGAACAGCATCTGGACCGCCAGCGCCTGGCAGGGCTGGCCCTGTTCCGCAACTCCTTCGGCCAGCCATCGGCCTACGCCTACGCGGGTTACCACTGGCATGAGGTGCTGGGGAACTCCCGGCTCAGCGTCAAGGTGTCGGCCGGCATCATCTACGGCTACACGGATGAATACGAGGACAAAGTGCCCTTGAACTGGCGCGGTTTTGCGCCCGCCATCATCCCTTCGCTCAGCTACCAGACCAGCACCAACGGCTCGATCAACCTGATGGTGCTGGGGACGGCCGGGGTGGTTCTGGGCTACAGCCACAGCTTCCAGGGGCTGCTCGGCCCCTGAGGCGCCCGCCCGACTTTGAGGGAGGGCCTAAAATCGAGGGTTCCGGGCCCTCAACACTGCCACCGGCAGACCGCCCCCACAGAACCCAGACAGGATCCCCCATCATGGACGCAGAACAAATCAATGCCATCGGTAGCAAACTGGCCGACCTGAGCCAGCGCACGGTCGAGCTCCGGAGGTATCTTTGACTACGATGCCAAAGCTGAACGGCTGAGGACGGTCAACGCCTCGCTGGAAGACCCCACGGTCTGGAACGACCCCAAGCGCGCCCAGGAACTGGGCAAGGAGAAGAAGGCGCTGGACGACGTGGTCGTCACGCTGGACAAGCTGACCAGCGAACTCTCCGACAACTCCGAGCTCTACGAGATGAGCAAGGAAGAAGGCGACGAGGCCGGCCTCAAGACCATCTCGGCCGAAGAAGCCAAGCTCTCCGAAATCGTGGAGAAGCTGGAATTCCGCCGCATGTTCAACAACCCGGCCGACCCGTTGCCCGCCTTCCTGGACATCCAGGCCGGCGCCGGCGGCACCGAGGCCTGCGACTGGGCCAGCATGCTGCTGCGCCAGTACCTGAAGTACGCCGAGCGCAAGGGCTTCAAGGCCACGGTGGAAGAAGAAACCCCGGGGGACACCGCCGGCATCAAGAGCGCCTCCATCAAGATCGAGGGTGACTACGCCTTCGGCCTGCTGCGCACCGAGACCGGCGTGCACCGCCTGGTGCGCAAGTCGCCCTTCGACAGTTCGGGTGGCCGCCACACCAGCTTTGCCAGCGTCTTCGTCTACCCGGAGATCGACGACACCATCGAGATCGACATCAACCCGGCCGATGTGCGCACCGACACCTTCCGCGCCAGCGGCGCCGGCGGCCAGCACATCAACAAGACCGACTCGGCCGTGCGCCTCACGCACATCCCCACCGGCATCGTGGTGCAGTGCCAGGACGGCCGCAGCCAGCACAGCAACCGCGACGTGGCGTGGAAACGCCTGCGCAGCCGCCTGTACGACCACGAGATGCGCAAGCGCCAGGAAGAACAGCAGAAGCTGGAAGACAGCAAGACCGACGTGGGCTGGGGCCACCAGATCCGCTCTTACGTGCTGGACCAGAGCCGCATCAAGGACCTGCGCACCAACTACGAGACCTCGGCCACCCAGAAGGTTCTGGACGGCGACCTCGACCCCTTCATCGAAGCCTCGCTGAAACAAGGCGTTTAAGGAATCACCATGCGTGAAGGACAAGCCCACGTCATCCGGCGCGAAGACTACACCGCCCCCGCCTACTGGATCGACACCGTCGACCTGAGTTTCGACCTCGACCCGGCCAAGACCCGCGTCCTCAACAGGATGACGCTGCGTCGCAACCCGGCGGTGGCGGCCCAGCCCCTGCGCCTGGACGGCGAGGAGCTGAACCTGGCGCGCGTGCTCGTCAACGGCCAGGGCACCAGCTTCAAGATGGACGGCGGCCAGCTGGTGCTGGAGAACCTGCCCGAGGGCGAGGCGCCTTTCGAACTGGAGATCTTCACCACCTGCGCCCCGGTGAAAAACACCAAGCTCATGGGCCTGTACGTAAGCAACGACTCCTTCTTCACGCAATGTGAAGCAGAGGGCTTCCGTCGTATCACCTACTTCCTGGATCGCCCGGACGTGATGGCCAGCTACACGGTGACCCTGCGCGCCGACAAGCAGAAGTATCCGGTGCTGCTGTCCAACGGCAATCTGGTGGAACAGGGTGCGCTGGAAGACGGCCGCCACTACGCCAAGTGGGTCGACCCGCACCGCAAGCCCTGCTACCTGTTTGCGCTGGTGGCCGGCCAGCTGGTGGCGCGCGAACAGCGCATCACCGCGCGCAACGGCCAGGACCACCTGCTGCAGGTCTATGTGCGCCCGGGCGACCTGGACAAGACCGAACACGCCATGAACTCCCTCATGGCCTCCGTGGCCTGGGACGAGGCGCGCTTCAAGCTGCCGCTGGACCTGGAACGTTTCATGATCGTCGCCACCAGCGACTTCAACATGGGCGCCATGGAGAACAAGGGCCTGAACATCTTCAACACGAAGTACGTTCTGGCCAACCAGGCCACCGCCACCGACGCCGACTACGCCAACATCGAAAGTGTGGTGGGCCACGAGTACTTCCACAACTGGACCGGCAACCGCGTCACCTGCCGCGACTGGTTCCAGCTCAGCCTCAAGGAAGGCCTGACCGTCTTCCGCGACCAGGAGTTCAGCCAGGACCTGGCGGGCGACCTCTCGGCGCGCGCCGTCAAGCGCATCGAGGACGTGCGCGTGCTGCGCACCGCCCAGTTCCCCGAGGACGCCGGCCCCATGGCCCACCCGGTGCGGCCCGACAGCTACATCGAGATCAACAACTTCTACACCGTTACCGTCTACGAGAAGGGCGCCGAAGTCGTGCGCATGCAGCAGACGCTGACCAGCCGCGAAGGTTTTGCCAAGGGCATGGCGCTGTACTTCCAGCGCCATGACGGCCAGGCCGTGACCTGCGACGATTTCGCCCAGGCCATCGCCGACGCCAACCCCGGCTCCGAGCTGGCACGCCTGCTGCCGCAGTTCAAGCGCTGGTACAGCCAGGCCGGCACACCCCGCCTGAACGCCAGCGCCCAGTACGACGCCGCAGCCCGCAGCTACACGCTGACGCTGGCCCAGTCCTGTGCCCCCACCCCGGGCCAGGCGGTGAAAGAGCCTTTCGTCATCCCGGTCAGCCTGGGCCTGATCACGGCCGACGGCCGCGCGCTGCCGCTGCAATTGGATGGCGAGGCCGAACCCGGCCCCAGCTCGCGCACCATCGTGCTGACCGAAGCCTCGCAGACGCTGCGCTTCGTCAACGTCGATGCCGAGCCCGTGCCTTCCCTGCTGCGCGGTTTCAGTGCCCCCGTGGTGCTCGAGTTCGACTACAGCGACGAGCAGCTGCTGGCCCTGCTGGCCCATGACACCGACCCCTTCAACCGCTGGGAAGCCGGTCAGCGCCTGGCCGTCAAGCGCGCACTGGCCTTCATCCGTGGCCACGCCCAGCCGGGCGAGGCCAAGGTGCTGGACGCTGCCTACATCGACGCCATGCGCCAGGTGCTGCGCCACCCCACGCTGGACGCCGCCTTCAAGGAACTGGTGCTCACCCTGCCCGCCGAGACCTATATGGCCGAGCAGCTGGACGTGGTGGACCCGCAGCGTGTGCATGCCGTGCGCGAGTCCATGCGCCAGCAACTGGCGCTGGAACTGCGCCACGACTGGGCCTGGGCCTACGAGGAACACCAGGCCACCGGCGCCTACCGCCCGGACGCCGCATCCGCCGGCCGCCGCGCCCTGACTGGCCTGGCGCTCACCATGCTGTGTCTTGCCGCACGCGAGACCGGTGACGTGATCTGGCCCGGCAAGACCTACCAGCGCTTCAAGGACGCGGGCAACATGACCGACCGCTTCAATGCGCTGGCCGCCCTGGTCCACAGCGGGCACGAACTGGCCAAAGCTGCGCTGGAACGCTTCCATGCCCTGTTCAAGGACGAGGCCCTGGTGCTGGACAAGTGGTTCGCCCTGCAGGCCGGCGCCTGCGACCGCGGCGGCCAGGTGCTGCCCGCCGTGCGCCAGCTCATGAGCCACCCGGACTTCAACCTGCGCAACCCGAATCGCGCGCGCAGCCTGATCTTCAGCTACTGCAGTGCCAACCCGGGCGCCTTCCACCGCGCCGACGCCGCCGGTTATGTCTACTGGAGCGAACGCGTGCTAGAGCTGGACGGGATCAACCCGCAGGTGGCCGCCCGCCTGGCACGTGCGCTGGACCGCTGGAAGAAGCTGGCCGAGCCCTACCGCACCGCCGCGCGCGAGGCCATCGCCCGCGTGGCGACCAAACCCGAGCTGAGCAACGACGTGCGCGAGGTCGTGACCCGCGCCCTCGCCGACTGAACCCAACGAGAGGACCGACATGAGTTCCAAGATCTCCCTCACCCGCTACCTGGTCGAACAGCAGCGCGTACACGGCCACATTCCGTCGGAGCTGCGCCTGCTGCTGGAAGTGGTGGCCCGCGCCTGCAAGAGCATCAGCCAGGCCGTCAATAAGGGCGCCCTGGGCGGCGTGCTGGGCAGCGCCGGCAGCGAGAATGTGCAGGGTGAGGTGCAGAAGAAGCTGGACATCATCGCCAACGAGGTCCTGATCGAAGCCAATGAATGGGGTGGCCACCTGGCCGCCATGGCCTCGGAGGAGATGGACGACATCTACGCCGTGCCCAATCGCTACCCCCTGGGCGAATACCTGCTGCTGTTCGATCCCCTGGACGGATCGAGCAACATCGATGTCAACGTCAGCATTGGCACCATCTTCAGCGTGCTGAAAAAGCACAACGACGACCCCAAGACCGTCGAACCTGTGAGTGCGAGCGACTTCCTGCAACCGGGCAAACAGCAAGTGGCTGCCGGCTACTGCGTCTACGGCCCGCAGACCACCCTGGTGCTGACCGTGGGTGATGGCGTGGCCATGTTCACGCTGGACCGTGAGCAGGGTTCCTTCGTGCTCACGCAGGAGAACGTGCAGATCCCGGAAGACACCAGGGAATTCGCGATCAACATGAGCAATATGCGCCACTGGGACGAACCGGTAAAGCGTTACATCGACGAATGCCTGTTGGGCAAGGAAGGTCCGCGCGGCAAGGACTTCAACATGCGCTGGATTGCCAGCATGGTGGCCGACGTGCACCGCATCCTGACCCGCGGCGGCGTCTTCATGTACCCCTGGGACAAGCGTGAGCCCAACAAGCCCGGCAAGCTGCGCCTGATGTACGAAGCCAACCCCATGGGCTGGCTGGTCGAGCAGGCCGGCGGCGCCGCCACCAACGGCCGCCAGCGCATCCTGGACATCCAGCCCACCAGCCTGCACGAGCGCGTCAGCGTGATCCTGGGCTCGAAGAACGAGGTCGAGCGCGTCACGGCCTATCACCAAGGCAAGGCTGAATAAGTCCTTGGCGTGTGCTGCATCCCCGCCTCGGGCGGTCTGCGGCGTTGCAAATCCTCGCCATAGCTGGACTATGGCTGCGGTTTTCGCCTTGCATCCCATCCCGATGCGAGGCGCAGCCCAGTCGCCAGGACCTGCTCAGCCCTGCCCAAGGTATAATTTTGGGCTTAGCGCCGGTGTAGCTCAGTTGGTAGAGCAGCTCATTCGTAATGAGAAGGTCGAGGGTTCGATTCCTTTCTCCGGCACCATGACAGTGAAGGAAAGCCCGCTATCAAATAGGTAGCGGGCTTTTTCTTTGCCCAGTCGATGCAAGGGCAGCTTCCCTGCGATGTTGCGCAAACTCGGATCCGGTCTTGCCGGCCATCCAGCAGCATTGATAAACCTCGCCGTTGTCCAACGATCAGGCAAGAAAGAGCCCCCGATGATTTCTCATCGGGGGCTCTTTAACAGGGTAGGTGGTGGAGCTGGCGGGATTTGAACCCGCGTCCGCAAGCCTTCTTCGTACAGTTCTACATGTGTAGCCATCTGATTTAAGTCTCGCTTCTTGCATCGCGCAGTGGCACGCTATGCAAGACGCCAGCAACCTATTTTCTCGACCCGCCCTAAGTTACCCAAGGCGGGCCCAGCCGAATGAAGTTACCCCACAGCCTGGACAGCTTGCGCCACCCTTGCCCAGCCTATCGGCTTGCTGTTGTGAGGCTCACGTGCAATTAAGCAGCGAGTGCGAAACGTTCGTCGTTTGCAGTTAGTTTGTTTGAATCTGTTTTACGAGCACATTCAGCTCGACATGCCCTGCCACGCGTCCGAACCCACGTCGAAACCAGTGCAGCCCCTGTGATCGGTATTTTAGGCGCATTACTCCTTTTTCAAGGGCTGACCGCACGACCAAGGGATCAGGGATGTGCCGCGGCGGGATCGGCGGCAGTTTCAAGCCATGCCATATTGATTTGCTCATAAGAATCAACGGGTTAGCCAGACTGGCCGGAGACTCGGGTGCATTTTCCCGGCACCGGCAGCAAGCCCTGGCCTGCAAAGTCCGGGCTTTCCCATGGGCCGCGACAGCCCAGCCGCTCTGTGCATCACCCCCGAGCCTCCCGATCTCTCGTCACGGGCGTGAACTTTGACGCATAGATGGCTGGAAAAAGACGCTGTGGCCGTTGACCTGCCTGGCGGGCGCAGCACAATGGGTCTGCCCTGCGCCATCCTTGGCATGAAGCGGGGCCCAACCATGCAACAAGCCACCAGACCATCCACCGAAGACTCCGCGAAGGAAATCGAGGCGATGGCGCGCGCTGCGGCCCTGCTGCTGGACGTCGGCGACCTGAAGAGCTCCGAGAGCGTAGGCCGCCTGCTGCTGGCGATCGAGCAGCGCGCAGCCGAACTGGCCCGGAGTGCCAGCGCCTGAGCTGCCTGCAGGGCCGCATGCGGCGGTGGCCCGAATAATCCCCGGCATCAAGAAAGCCCTGGCGCAGCCGCACCAGGGCTTTTGTCCATGCCGATGCCAGCGCCGTGCGGGGCGACTACCTGGTCTCGGACCAGTCCTTCTTGCCCGCCTCGGTGCTGGCCACCGAGTACAGGACCGGCGAATTGCGCGTCTTCTGGAAGGCCTCCAGGCTCTCGCCGCGCATGGCGGCGTAGATGTGCAGGTTGGACACGCCGACCACCGCGCCGAACTTCTCCAGGCCGAAGAAGATGCAGCCGTAATGGATCAGGCCGCGCCAGTCGCGCCGACGCAGCAGGGCCTTCTCCTCTTCGCTCAGGCCGGCCTCGGTAAAGCTGGTTTCCTCGTCCCGCTTGAAGGCTGCACGGTGCGCAGGGGCCACCATGTCGTGCAGGAACTTGTTGAGGCGATAGGCCTTGAAGCTGCGTGCCAGGGTGTAGGGATAGGTGCCCTGCAGGCGTTCAGCGCCGGCCAGCTGCTGGGCCATGTGCGCGCGGTGGCGCTCCACCTCGCCCACCACGGGCGGTGAGGCCAGGTTCTCGTAGATCGCGGTGGCGATGCCAGTCATCGAGGGCAGGTAGTAGGTCTGGTGGACCTTCTTCACCTGCGCGGACAGCGCGCCGCGCCAGATCGCGCAGCACCCGCTGACCGCGCCCCACATCCACGTGGTACCCATTGCAAAGGCAGGGCTGCCGCTCACGGTCGGCGCCATCATCCGCAGCGACTCGGTCGTCTCCCCCGCCATCCGCCACTTCATCGCACACCTGCACCGCGCAGCGCACCAGTTGCCCAGGTAGGACAGCAGGGCTGGCTGGGGCCTCATCTCAAAATGACGACGGGGGGCGGGCAAGAAAAAAGCCGCTGCATTTGCATGCAACGGCTTTTCATTTTTTGGCGGAGTGGACGGGACTCGAACCCGCGACCCCCGGCGTGACAGGCCGGTATTCTAACCAACTGAACTACCACTCCACGTGGTAGCAACGTTTGTCTGCTTGCAGCTGCAAACAGACCAAGTGCTGCAAAACTTGGCGACCCTACGGGGATTCGAACCCCGGTACTCACCGTGAAAGGGTGATGTCCTAGGCCTCTAGACGATAGGGTCAAAACCTGGACTGATTTCCATCTCGACAAGAAATTGGTGGAGGTAAACGGGATCGAACCGATGACCTCTTGCATGCCATGCAAGCGCTCTCCCAGCTGAGCTATACCCCCATTTCTAAACGACACTCTTTTTCAAGAGCATCGCGTCGAGCCTCGAATTATAGACTGAAATTCAGACCCTTTGCAAACGGGTCAGAACTTTTTCGCGGGGCAGCAGCTCCAGCACGGCATCCAGCGAGGGGGTCTGGGGCGTGCCCAGCACCAGCACACGCACCGGCATGGCCAGCTGCGGCATCTTCAAGCCTGCAGCGGTGAGCACTTCCTTGATGGCCGCGGCAATGCCGGCCTTGTCCCAGGCACAGGCAGCCAGCTTGTCCTGGAGCTGGGCCAGCGCGGGCTTGACGGCATCGGTCACGTGCTGGGCCATGTCCTCGGCCTTCGGGGTCACGTCGCCATAAAAGGCCTGGGCCCAGTCGGCGAGGGCCACGGTGGTGTCGCAGCGGTCCTTGAACAGGCCGCAGATGCGCGGCAGGCGCTCGTCGGCGGCGATGCCGCGCTTCTGCAACTGCTCGGCCACCAGTGGCGCCAGGGCCTCGTCGGCCATGGCCTTGAGGTGCTGGGCGTTGACCCAGCGCAGCTTGGCCTCGTCGAACTGCGCGGCGCTGCGACCCAGGTGATCGAGGTCGAACCACTCCAGGAACTGCGCACGGCTGAAGATTTCGTCGTCGCCATGGCTCCAGCCCAGACGCGCCAGGTAGTTGACCATGGCATCGGGCAGGTAGCCCTCGTCGCGGTACTGGGTGACGGGCTTGGCGCCGTTGCGCTTGCTCATCTTCTCGCCCTGCTCGTTGAGCACGGTGGGCAGGTGGGCGTAGACCGGGGGTTCCTTGCCCAGGGCCTTGAAGATGTTGATCTGGCGCGGCGTGTTGTTCACGTGGTCGTCGCCACGGATCACGTGAGTGATGGCCATGTCGATGTCGTCCACCACCACGCAGAAGTTGTAGGTGGGCGTGCCGTCGGGGCGCGCGATCACCAGGTCGTCGAGTTCATCGTTGCTGATCTCGATGCGGCCCTTGACCTTGTCGTCCCACACCACGGCGCCGCCCAGCGGGTTCTTGAAACGCAGCACGGGCTTCACACCGGCAGGCACCGGCGGCAGGGCCTTGCCCGGCTCGGGGCGCCAGGTGCCGTCGTAACGGGGTTTCTGCTTGTGGGCCATCTGGCGCTCGCGCAAGGCGTCGAGCTCCTCCACGCTCATGTAGCAGGGGTAGACATGGCCGGCAGCCTGCAGCTCGGCCAGCACGACCTTGTAGCGCTCCATGCGCTGCATTTGGTAGAACGGGCCTTCGTCATAGCTCAGACCCAGCCAGGCCATGCCTTCGATGATGACGTCCACTGCGGCCTGGGTGGAGCGATCCAGGTCGGTGTCCTCGATGCGCAGAATGAAGTCCCCCCCCGTGGCGCGCGCGAACGCCCAGGGATAAAGGGCCGAGCGGATGTTGCCGAGGTGGATGAAACCCGTCGGCGACGGGGCGAAGCGGGTACGAACGCGTTGGGTCACGGTGAAATCAGTTCAAAGGGTGTTCAGGCCGCGTGCCAGGTCGTCCTGCACGTCCTGCGGATGCTCCAGGCCCACGGCCACACGGATCAGGCCCTGGCCGATGCCGGCCGCCTGGCGCTGGGCCTCGGACAGCTTGCCGTGCGAGGTGCTGGCCGGGTGGGTGAGCAGGGTCTTGGTGTCGCCCAGGTTGGTGCACAGCGACAGGGTCTGCAGCGAGTCCAGCACATGGAAGGCACGCGCACGCGCCTGCTCGGGGCTGGTCGCCTTCACATCGAAGGACAGCACGGCGCCACCCAGGCCCGACATCTGCTGCATGGCCAAGGCATGCTGGGGGTGGTCGGCCAGCGCGGGGTAATGCACGCGTGCCACCGCCGGGTGCTGCTGCAGCCAGAGGGCCAGTTCATGCGTGAGCGCGCTCTGGGCGCGCATGCGCAGGTCCAGCGTCTCCAGGCCCTTGAGCACCACCCAGGCGTTGAAGGGTGACAGCACCATGCCGCTGTTCTTCTGCACGGGCAGGAATTTCTCCAGCACCATCTTCTCGCTGGCGCACAGGGCGCCGGCCATGACACGGCCCTGGCCGTCGAGGTACTTGGTGCCCGAGTGCATGACGATGTCGGCGCCCATGTCGACCGGGCGCTGCAGCGCGGGCGTGGCAAAGCAGTTGTCCACGGCCAGCAGGGCGCCGGCGTTGTGCGCGATGTCGGCCAGCGCGGCGATGTCGCAGACCTCGGTCAGCGGGTTGGTGGGCGTCTCGGCAAACAGCAGGCGCGTGTTGGGGCGCACCGCTTGTTTCCAGGCCGCCAGATCGGTCTGCGGCACGGCGGTGGACTCCACACCGAAGCGGGCGAACTCGGAGCCAATCAGCTTGATGGTCGAGCCGAACAGGGACTGGGAATAAACCACGTGGTCGCCCGCCTTCAGCAGGCTGAAGCACATCAGCATGATGGCCGACATGCCGGAGGAGGTGGCCATGCAGGCCTCGGTTCCCTCCAGGGCCGCCAACCTCTGCTCGAAGCTGGTGACCGTGGGGTTGCCGGAGCGGCCGTAGGTGTAGCCCTCCTCTTCGCCGGCAAAACGGCGCGCGGAGATCTCCGCGCTGGGCTGCACATAACCGCTGGTCAGGTACAGCGCCTCGGAGTTTTCGCCGTACTGGCTGCGCTCGACGGCCGCACGCACCGCCAGCGTCTGCAGGCGCAGGCCTTCGGGCCGGGATTTTTCCCTGGAGGTCTTGCTGCTCATGCGCTCAGTCCCCCTGGTGGTTGGGCAGGGCCAGACGCGAGGTGTCGGCGTCGTCCTCGCCCCCCTTGACGCGGCTGGCATTCAGGCGCGCGATGTCTTCGGCCTGGATGTCACCCGTGACATACACACCGTCGAAGCAGGACGCGTCGAAACCGCTGATCTTCTTGTTCAGCTTGCCGATGGCATGTTTCATGGCGTCCACGTCCTGGTAGATCAGCGCATCGGCGCCAATGATCTGGCGCACTTCCTCCACGGTACGGCCATGCGCCACCAGCTCTTCCACCGTGGGCATGTCGATGCCGTAGACGTTGGGGAAACGCACCGGCGGCGCGGCACTGGCCATGTAGACCTTGTTGGCGCCGGCCTCGCGCGCCATCTGCACGATCTCGCGGCTGGTCGTGCCACGCACGATGGAGTCGTCCACCAGCAAGACGTTGCGGCCCTTGAACTCGCTGCCGATCACGTTGAGCTTCTGGCGCACGCTCTTCTTGCGCACAGCCTGGCCCGGCATGATGAAGGTGCGGCCCACATAGCGGTTCTTCACGAAACCCTCGCGGTAGGGCAGGCCCAGCAGCTGGGCCAGCTGCATGGCGCTGGGGCGGCTCGATTCGGGGATGGGGATGACGACGTCGATCTCGCTGGGTGGCACGGTGGAGACCACGCGCTTGGCCAGGGTCTCGCCCAGGTTCAGGCGCGCCTGGTAGACCGAGATGCCGTCCATCACCGAGTCGGGGCGGGCCAGGTAGACGAATTCGAAGATGCAGGGGTGCAGGCGCGGCACGTCGGCGCACTGCAGGGCGCTGACGCGGCCTTCCAGGTCGATGAACACCGCCTCGCCCGGCGCGATGTCGCGCTCGAGTACATGGCCCGTGCCTTCGAGCACCACGGATTCGCTGGCCAGCATCACCGTGCCCTCGGCGCTGCGCCCCATGCACAGGGGACGGATGCCATAGGGATCACGGAAGGCCAGCACACCGTGGCCGGCGATCAGCGCGATCACGGCATAGGAGCCGCGGATGCGCTTGTGCACCTGGCGCACGGCGGCGAACACCTCACCGACACGCAGCGGTTTGCCGCGCGTGGACTTGTCCAGTTCGTCGGCCAGCACGTTGAGCAGGACTTCGGAGTCGCTCTCGGTGTTGATGTGGCGGTGGTCGGTGTTGAACAGCTCGGCCTTGAGCGCATGCGCATTGGTCAGGTTGCCGTTGTGCACCAGCACGATGCCGAAGGGCGCGTTCACGTAGAAGGGCTGCGCCTCTTCCTCGCTGTAGGCGTTGCCCGCCGTCGGATAACGGGCCTGGCCCAGGCCGCAGTTGCCCGGCAACGCACGCATATTGCGCGTGCGGAACACGTCCTTCACCATGCCCTTGGCCTTGTGCATGAAGAACTTGCGATCCTGCTGGGTCACGATGCCGGCCGCATCCTGCCCGCGGTGCTGCAGCAGCAGCAGCGAGTCATAGATCAGCTGGTTGACGGGTGCGTTGCTGACAACGCCGACGATTCCACACATAGTTTCACTTCCAGTCAGGGGCACACGGCCAGTCCGTGCACGACCCGATCATTTCAGGGCAAATACTTTCCCACACTTTGCGGCAGCATCGGCTTGAGCACCTTCAGCACCTCCACCGACACCCGCGCGGCCTTGGCCTCACGCCACCAGGCCTGGCTCTTGAGCGACGACATCAGCACCAGCACCGCCAGTGCCAGCAACAGGATGACGCCGCGCAGCAGGCCGAACACACCGCCCAGCACCCGGTCCACGGGCCGCAGGCCGGCCTGCTCGATCAATTTGGGTATACCCCACACGACCAGACCGCCGATGAACACGGACGCCACGAAAACCAGCACAAAACCGATGATCTGGACCAAGGCCTCCGAGCTGCTGTCGATCGGCAACTGGCGGCCGACATCGGCACCCAGCCACTGGGCCAGCACGAAGGCCAGCAGCCAGTTCAATACCGACATCACCTCGTAAACAAAACCGCGCCAGACACCCAGGGCGGTCGAGGCCAGCAAGGCAGCGATGAAAATCCAGTCGAGTACGGCGATGGCCATGTCCTTACAGGCTCAGCACCGTTCCCGGCAGATCGAGTTTCTTGAGCTTCTCCGCGGCACGCTCGGCCTCGGCCTTGCTGGCAAAGGGGCCGGCACGCACCCGGATGCGCTTGCCGTCCTTGGTCTCCACGGCCTGGGTGTAATTCTTGAGGCCGGCGCGCTCGATCTTGCTGCGCGCCTCGCGCGCACGGCTTTCGTCGGCAAAGGAGCCGACCTGCACCACGTAACGGGTTTCGGCCGCCGCCTTGCTGTCGGCCTTTTTGGGTTCTGCCTTGGTGTCGGGCTTGGTCGCCTTGGGTTCAGGCCTGGCCTCGGGTTTGGCAGCCGGCGCCGGTTTGGCCGCTGAAGCAGGGGCTGCTTCGGTGATGGGGCCCGAGGCCGAGGCGGAGGGCGGGGTTTCGGGTACAGCGGCTGCCGGCGCCGGCAGGGCGGGGGCGGTCAGCGGCAGCACCTTGTTCTTGTCGGGGATCTCGATCGGCAGGTCCACCGCCACGGGGCGCGGCTGCTTGTCCACCAGCAGGGGAAAACCGATGACGCCGATCAGCACCAGGATGGCCGAACCGATCAGCCGGTTCTTGGCGCGCCGACGCAGCACCTCGACGCTCTCGGGCTGCGCGGCAGGCGCTGTCTGATCGTCACCACCCTTGCGGAACTTGAAAAAGGCCATGTGCTACGGGTTCAGGGTTTGAGATGCTGGGCTTGAAGGCGCGGCACGCCTTCCTTCAGAACGCCACCGACCGTGTAGAACGATCCGAAGACCACGATTCTATCAGCGGGGTCCGCTGCGGCGACGGCCGCACGCAGGGCCAACAGGGGGTCGGCGAAGAGCGCGGACGCGCTGGCCACGCCCGGGTTCAGCGCCTGGCAGCGGGCCTGCAGATCGGCCGCGCTGGCGGCCCGCGGCGTGGGCAGATCGGTGAAATACCAGCGGTCCACCAGCGGCATGATGCGCGCCAGCATGGGCGCCAGGTCCTTGTCGGCCATGGCACCGAAAACGGCATGGGTCGTGGGGTAGTAGCCCATGGCGTCCAGATTGGCGGTCAGCGCAGCCACCGAATGCGGGTTGTGCGCCACGTCGAGCACCAGGGTGGGTTGGCCCGGGATGATCTGGAAACGCCCGGGCAATTCCACGAAGGCCAGGCCATTGCGTACGGCCTGCGCCGTTACCGGCAGCTTCTCGCGCAGCGCCGTGAGGGCGGCCAGCACCCCCGAGGCGTTGACCAGCTGGTTGGCACCGCGCAGCGCCGGGTAGGCCAGGCCGCTGTAACGGCGGTCCCGGCCGGCCCAGCTCCACTGCTGCTTGTCCCCCGAGTAGTTGAAGTCGCGGCCGAAACGCCAGAGTTCGGCGTCGATGGCGGCAGCATGGTCGATCACGCTTTGCGGCGGGATGGGATCGCTCACCACCACCGGGCGCCCGGTGCGCATGATGCCGGCCTTCTCGCGGCCGATGCTTTCGCGGTCGGGGCCGAGCAGTTCCATGTGGTCAAGGTCGATGCTGGTGATGATGGCGCAGTCGGCATCGAGGATGTTGACGGCATCGAGCCGCCCGCCCAGGCCCACCTCCAGGATGGCCACGTCCACGCCTGCCTGCGCGATGCAGTCCAGGATGGCCAGGGTGGTGAATTCGAAGTAACTCAGCGAGATCTCGTCGCCGTCCGCGGTGCGGGCCAGCTCGACACGCGCAAAGGACGGCAGCAACTCGTCGGCCTTGACCGCCTCGCCCCGCAGGCGCAGGCGTTCCTCGAAGTGCACGAGATGCGGCGAGGTGTAGACGCCGGTGCGGTAGCCGGCCTGGCCGAGGATGGACTCCAGCATGGCGCAGGTGGAACCCTTGCCATTGGTGCCGGCCACGGTGATGATCGGACATTCGAAGCTGAGGCCCATGCGCTGGGCCACGGCCTTGACGCGGTCCAGCCCCATGTCGATGGTCTTGGGATGCAGGCGCTCGCAGTGGGCCAGCCAGTCAGAAAGCGTGTTCATACGGGAGAATTGTCGCCTATGAAGAATTCCATCACCCTCTACGGCATCTCCAACTGCGACACGGTGAAAAAGGCGCGCGCCTGGCTTGCTGAACATCAGGTGGAGGTGTTGTTCCACGATTTCAAGAAGCAGGGCGTGCCCGAAGCCCGTCTGGACCACTGGCTGGCCACGGCCGGCTGGGAAAAGCTGCTGAACCGCCAGGGCACGACCTGGCGCAAGCTGGAGCCGGCCACCCAGGCCGGCGTCACCGATGCCCGCAGTGCCCGCGCCCTGATGCTGGCCCAGGCCAGCGTGATCAAGCGCCCCGTGGTCGAATGGAATGCGCAGGATGTGAGCGTGGGCTTCGACGCCACGGAGTGGCTCCAGCGCCTCTGAAGCCGGCCGGACAGCCCCCTGCCTTAAAATCGCGGATTCGCCCCTGCAAACAGAGCACCACACCATGACCCAGCAATACACCGGCGTGACCGTCACCACCCAGGCCAATGTCTATTTCGACGGCAAGTGCGTCAGCCACAGCATCACCCTGGCCGACGGCACCAAAAAATCCGTCGGCGTGGTCCTGCCCGCCACCCTGACCTTCAACACCGGTGCGCCCGAGATCATGGAATGCGTGGCCGGCAGCTGCGAGTACAAGCTCAAGGGCTCGGACGCCTGGGTCAAGTCGGCCGCGGGCAGCAAGTTCAGCGTGCCCGGCAACTCGAGCTTCGAGATCCGGGTCACCGAGCCCTACCACTACATCTGCCACTTCGGTTAATCCCATGGCCACCATCCTGCAAAACCTCCCCATCGGCCAGAAGGTCGGCATCGCCTTCTCGGGCGGCCTGGACACCAGCGCCGCCCTGCTGTGGATGAAGCTCAAGGGCGCCGAGCCCTACGCCTACACTGCCAACCTGGGCCAGCCCGACGAACCGGACTACGACGCCATCCCGCGCAAGGCCATGGAATATGGCGCCAAGCTGGCCCGCCTGATCGACTGCCGCCGCCAGCTGGCGCACGAAGGCATTGCCGCGCTGCAGGCCGGCGCCTTCCACATCACCACCGCCGGCGCCACTTACTTCAACACCACGCCGCTGGGCCGTGCCGTCACCGGCACCATGCTGGTGGCAGCGATGAAGGAAGACGACGTCAACATCTGGGGTGACGGCTCGACCTTCAAGGGCAATGACATCGAGCGCTTCTACCGCTACGGCCTGCTGACCAACCCCTCGCTCAAGATCTACAAGCCCTGGCTGGACCAGCTTTTCATCGACGAGCTGGGCGGCCGCGCCGAGATGAGCGCCTTCATGACGCAGCACGGCTTCGGCTACAAGATGAGCGCCGAGAAGGCCTACAGCACCGATTCCAACATGCTGGGCGCCACGCACGAAGCCAAAGACCTGGAGCAGCTGAACTCCGGCATCAAGATCGTGAACCCCATCATGGGCGTGGCCTTCTGGAAAGACGACGTGGTCGTCAAGCGCGAGGAAGTGACCGTACGCTTCGAGGAAGGCCAGCCTGTGGCGCTGAACGGCGTGCGCTTCGATGACCCGGTGGCCCTGATCCTGGAAGCCAACCGCATCGGCGGGCGCCACGGCCTGGGCATGAGCGACCAGATCGAGAACCGCATCATCGAGGCCAAGAGCCGCGGCATCTACGAAGCCCCCGGCCTGGCCCTGCTCTACATCGCCTACGAACGCCTGGTGACCGGCATCCACAACGAGGACACCATCGAGCAATACCGCGACAACGGCCGCAAGCTGGGCCGCCTGCTCTACCAGGGCCGCTGGTTCGACCCGCAGGCCATCATGCTGCGCGAAGCCGCCCAGCGCTGGATTGCCCACGCCGTCACCGGCGAGGTCACGCTGGAGCTGCGCCGCGGCAACGACTACTCCATCCTCAACACCGAGAGCCCCAACCTCACCTACGCGCCCGAGCGCCTGAGCATGGAGAAGGTGGAGGACGCGCCTTTCAGCCCGCTGGACCGCATCGGCCAGCTGACCATGCGCAACCTGGACATCACGGACACGCGCGCCAAGCTGGGCATCTATTCCCAGACCGGCCTGCTGTCGGCTGGCGTCGGTGCCGAACTGCTGTCGTTCGATACCAAGAGCAAGAAGTGAGCACGCGCGCCGAGGTCTACCGCGAAAAAGCCATCGTGGTGACCTCGGTGGCGCGCAAGGACGGAACCTTCGGCTGGGAATACACCATCGATGGCGCGGACCCGCACACCTCGGACCGGCGCGGCCTGCGATCAGAGGCTGTTGCATTGGCCGAAGGCCTGAACGCCGCGCTGGCGCAGATCGACGACGACGCCTTCCGCGAGTTCCGCACCTCCTGAACTAGGGCCTGTTCACACTCATTTCTCAAGTGCGAACGAGGTGAAAACCGCGCCAATCTAGGCGCGCGACGACGCCCAGGCTCGCCGCCTGGGCTAGGAGTGCAACAACGAGTGGCGCGGTTTTCACCTCGTTCCCTCTGGGTTGCGGCCAAAAAAGCCATGCGGGGTGTTACGCAGCCTTGCCGGAAATTACTCCGGCGGCATCTCCGCGCCTACCGCATGACTTTTTTGATCCGCAACGCATCTTGAGAAATGAGTGTGAACAGGCCCGAACCACCTGTGGGTGGCTTTTTTGATGCTCAGCCCACCCCAAAGAAAAAGCCCGCACGCGGCGGGCTTGATCATGGAGTAGGCGAAGCGTCTCAGGCGCGAGCCATCCGCAACTTCATCGAGAACTCCTGCAGCGCAGCGATGCCGCTCTCTTCGGCACGGTGGCACCAGGCCTGCAGATTGGCCAGCAGCTGCTCGCGCGAGAGCGAGGTGTTCAGCCAGAGCTGGCGCAGTTCTTCGCGCATGGTGACCATCTTGTCCAGCACCGGGGAAGCGGCGCGGGCCTGGGCCAGCACGGGAGCCACGGTGGCGGGAACCTTGTCTTCGTCACGATGCAGCCAGCGGCTGGCGGCCTTGATGACGGCGGTGTCGGCGCTGCGGGCCTTGAGGGAGGCGACTTCCTGCTGGAAGGCGCGCTGCATGCCGGCGGCGTAGCCGGCCATGATCTCGTAGCGGTTGGCGATCAAGGCCTCGAGGGTCTTGTCGTCGGCCACGGGCTTGATGTCACCCAGGGCCAGCTTGGGTGCGGTCTTCTTGACCTTGGCCAGGCCCATGGCGCTCAGGATGCTGATGTACATCCAGCCGATGTCGAACTCGTAGGGCTTCACGGACAGCTTGGCCGAGGTCGGATAGGTGTGGTGGTTGTTGTGCAACTCCTCACCGCCGATGATGATGCCCCAGGGGGAGATGTTGGTGCTGGCGTCGGGTGCCTCGAAGTTGCGGTAACCCCAGTAGTGACCGATGCCGTTGATGATGCCGGCGGCGGTGATCGGGATCCAGGCCATCTGCAGGGCCCAGACGGCCGCACCGGCGGCACCGAACAGGGCCAGGTCGATGATCATCATCAGACCCACGCCCTGCCAGGAATAACGGGTGTAGAGGTTGCGCTCGATCCAGTCGTCCGGGGTGCCGTGGCCATAACGGGCCATGGTCTCCTGGTTCTTGGCTTCGGCACGATAGAGCTCGGAGCCTTCGAAGAAGACTTTCTTGATGCCGTAGACCTGCGGGCTGTGCGGGTCTTCGGCCTGCTCGCACTTGGCGTGGTGCTTGCGGTGGATGGCGGCCCACTCCTTGGTCACCATGCCCGTGGTCAGCCACAGCCAGAAACGGAAGAAGTGCGAGGGGATGGCGTGCAGATCCAGCGCGCGGTGCGCCTGGTGGCGGTGCAGGAAGATGGTGACGCTGGCAATCGTGACGTGGGTCAAGGCCAGGGCGACCAGGGCAATCTGCCACCAGCTCAGGTCCAACAGGCCGTGCGCCAGCCAGTCAATGGCCGCGTTCAGCACAGCCCAGTCAGGTAAGAACATAGAAGTCTCTCAACGTAGTGAATAGGAATAAGCCCAGCCTTAAATAAGCGGCCGGGCCTGTGGCATGGATTCTAAGGGTTCCACCCTGTTTTGGCCATAGTGGGCCAGTTTTAGGCGGGAAACCTTAATTCAAGTCAAATGCCTACTTTTTTTGCCAAATTGCAGCGAAGAAGCCGTCCGTTTGATGCAGATGGGGCCAAAGCCGCAGGTATTTCTGGCCATTGTCGCCCCCATGGCACAGGCGGTCGGCGCCCGGGACCTTGAGCTGGGTCAGGAGTTCGCCGGCGTCCAGGGGCTGAAAGTCGGGGTGGTCGGCGCAAAAGGCCTCGGCGATGGCCTCGTTTTCCTGCGGCAGCACACTGCAGGTGGCGTAGACCAGCCGGCCGCCGGACTTGAGCAGGCGGGCGGCGCTGGCCAGGATGGCGGCCTGCTTGACCGTCATCTCTTCCACGGCCTGCAGGCTCTGGCGCCATTTCAGGTCGGGGTTGCGGCGCAGGGTGCCCAGGCCCGAGCAGGGCGCGTCGACCAGCACGCGGTCGATCTTGCCAGCCAGGCGCTTGATGCGCTCATCCCGCTCATGGGCGATGGCCGCCGGGTGCACATTGGACAGGCCGCTGCGCGCCAGCCGGGGTTTGAGGGCTTCGAGCCGGTGACCCGAGGTGTCGAAGGCATACAGCCGGCCCGTGCTGCGCATGGCCGCACCGATGGCGAGGGTCTTGCCGCCAGCGCCGGCACAGAAATCCACCACCATCTCGCCGCGATGGGCATCCAGCAGCAGCGCCAGCAGTTGCGAACCCTCGTCCTGCACTTCGATGGCCCCGCGCGTGAAGGCGTCCAGCTTGTTCAGCGCCGGCTTGCCGTCGATGCGCAGCCCCCAGGGTGAATACGGTGTGGGCACCGCCTTGATGCCAGCCTCCTTCAATTCCTTCTGGATGGCCTCGCGCTTCGCGAGCTGGGTGTTGACGCGCAGGTCCAGGCCCGCGCCTAGGTTGAGGCTCTCGACCAGGGGCCAGAAACCTGCGCCCAGCTGGTCTTTCAGCGGTTGCACCAGCCATTCAGGCAGGTTGTGGCGGTGCAGGTCCATCAATTCAGTCGGCTTGACCTGGTCGCACTGGTCCAGCCACTGCTTTTCCTGCTCGATCAGAACGCTCTTGATGAAGTCACGCGGGCCGTGGAAGCCGAGGATGGCCAGGCGCCGCTCCCTGGGCCCGCTGCCCGAGAGCGCCAGCTTCTCGAACAGCAGCTTCTTGCGCAGCACGGTGTAGACCGTCTCGGCCAGGGTGGCGCGCTCGCGCGGGCCCAGGCCACGGTGCTCGCGGAAAAAGCGCGACACGATGGCGTCGGCCGGGTGGTCGAACTTGAGGGTGAGCCGGACGAGCTCGGTGCAGACGTCCAGCAGGGTTTGGGGATGCATATCTTGTTGTTTGGAACTTGGCCTAGGATTGTCCCATGAGCGATGAAAACCTCCCCCCGCTGATCGAAACCCGCCCCGGCCTCTACCGGCACTACAAGAATCTGATGTACGAGGTGCTGGGCACCGTGCGTCACAGCGAGACGCTGGAGCCCATGACCCTGTACCGCGCGCTTTACGGTGAGCGCGGCCTGTGGGTGCGGCCGGCGGCGATGTTCAACGAAGAAGTCGTGATCGCCGGCGTACGCCAGCCGCGTTTCACCTGGGTGGGCGAAGCCGGTTCGTCTGCGCCCTGATTGCTACAACTTCTGTAGCAAATCGACGATCGCCCGCGGGTAGATCTGGTGCTCCTGCGTCAGTACGCGGGCGGCGAGGGTGTGTTCGTCGTCCTGCGGCAGCACCGGCACCACGGCCTGGGCCAGGATGGGCCCATGGTCCAGTTCGGCCGTGACCTGGTGCACGGTGGCGCCGGCAAACTTGCAACCGGCCTCGATGGCACGGCGGTGCGTATGCAGGCCCGTGAAAGCCGGCAGCAATGAAGGATGGATGTTGAGCAGGCGCCCGGCGTAGTGCTGGACAAAACCCGGCGTCAGGATGCGCATGAAACCGGCCAGCACCACCAGGGCGGGCTGGTGCGCGTCGATGGCGGCCATCAGGGCGGCGTCGAAGGCCTCGCGGCTGTCGTAGGCCTTGTGGTCGAGCACGGCGGTGGCGATGCCGCGTTCGCGGGCCAGGACCAGGCCCTTGGCATCGGCCTTGTTGCTCAGCACGGCGGCCACACGGGCGCCGTATCTGTCTCGCCAATCCTCACGTTCGGCCGTCTGGACGATGGCCGCCATATTCGAGCCGCCGCCTGAGATCAAAATGACGATGTTTTTCATACCGGCACGAATTATGACCCTGAGCACACACGCCCTGCCCCAGCCATCGACTCTGAGCGCCGTGGAGGCGCGTGTGCTGGGCACCCTGATGGAGAAGGCCCGCACCGTGCCGGACAGCTATCCGCTCACGCTCAACTCGCTGCTGCTGGGCTGCAACCAGAAGACCAGCCGCGAGCCGCTGATGGAACTGGATGAGGCGCAGGTCGCCACCGCGCTGGACACATTGAAGCCGCTCGGGCTGGTGCGCGAAGTCAGCGGCGGGCGCACGGCGCGTTATGAGCACAACGCCCAGCGCGCCATCGGCGTGCCGGAGCAATCGGCCGTGCTGCTGGGCTTGCTGATGCTGCGCGGCCCGCAAACTGCGGGCGAGTTGCGGCTCAACACCGAGCGCTGGTACAAGTTCGCCGACATCTCCTCCGTAGAGGGTTTCCTGGAGGAACTGCAAGAGCGCCCGGCCGAAAAAGGCGGCCCCCTGGTCATCAAGCTGGCCAGGACACCCGGCACGCGCGAGCAACGCTGGGCGCACCTGCTGTGCGGCCCGGTCGACGAGACGCAGGCCGGGCCCATAACGGCAGCCCGCACCCCAGGCGGCGAAGTCACCGGCAACACCGTGGAGCGGCTGGCGCAGCTCGAAGCAGAGGTCGCGCAGCTGCGTGTCACCGTGCAGCGACTGTGCGCGGAACTCGGCATGTCGCCACCTGGACAGCCGTAAGCGAACGACCGTGCTAAAACCGGGGTACGCGTAGCGCCCCGGTTTCAGTGCAGGCTGACAAAGTCCGCAGGACTTGTCATGCCGGAGCTAAAACCGCTTTTTATCGGAGATCCCCATGGATTTGGCATTCACCCCTGAAGAACAAGCATTCCGCGAGGAGATCCGCGCCTGGGTGCGCGCGAACCTCCCGGCCGACATCTCGCACAAGGTGCACAACGCCCTGCAGCTGACCCGCGACGACCACCAGCGCTGGGCCAAGATCCTGGGCAAGAAAGGCTGGCTGGGCTGGGGCTGGCCCAAGCAGTTCGGTGGTCCGGGCTGGAACGCCATCCAGAAGCACCTGTTCGAGGAAGAAAACGCGCTGGCCGGTGCGCCGCGTGTCATCCCCTTCGGCCCGGTGATGGTGGCTCCGGTCATCATGGCCTTCGGCAGCCCCGAGCAGCAGCAGCGTTTCCTGCCCGGCATTGCCAGCGGCGAAGTCTGGTGGAGCCAGGGCTACAGCGAACCGGGCTCCGGTTCGGACCTAGCCTCGGTGAAGACTCGCGCCGAGCGCCAGGGTGACAAGTACATCGTCAACGGCCAGAAGACCTGGACCACGCTAGGCCAGTACGGCGAATGGATCTTCTGTCTGGTGCGCACCAGCAACGAAGGCAAGCCGCAGACCGGCATCTCCTTCCTGCTGATCGACATGAAGTCCAAGGGCGTGACCGTGCGCCCCATCAAGCTGCTGGACGGCGAGTGCGAAGTCAACGAGGTCTTCTTCGACAACGTCGAGGTGCCGGCCGAGAACCTGATCGGTGAAGAGAACAAGGGCTGGACCTACGCCAAGCACCTGCTGAGCCACGAGCGCACCAACATCGCCGACGTGAACCGCGCCAAGCGCGAACTGGAGCGCTTGAAGCGCATTGCCAAGGCCGAGGGCGTCTACGAGGACGTGCGATTCCGCGACGAGATCGCCAAGCTGGAAGTGGACGTGGTGGCGCTGGAGATGCTGGTGCTGCGGGTGCTGAGCGCCGAGAAATCTGGCAAGAACTCGCTGGACATCGCCGGCCTGCTCAAGATCCGCGGCAGCGAGATCCAGCAGCGCTACGCCGAACTGATGATGCTGGCCGCCGGCCCCTACGCCCTGCCCCTGATTCGCGAAGCCATGGAAGCCGGCTGGCAAGGGGACTACCCCGGCGGCTTGCTGGCCAACGCCCCGCTGGCCTCGACCTACTTCAATATGCGCAAGACCACCATCTACGGTGGTTCCAACGAAGTACAACGCAACATCGTGGCTCAAACCATCCTCGGCTGAGCACAAGGAGACAGAACATGGATTTCGATTTCACCGACGACCAGCAGCAACTGCGCGACGCCGTGCACAAATGGGTGGAGAAGGGCTACGGCTTCGAGCGCCGCCGCAGCATTGAGGCCGCGGGCGGTTTCTCGCGTGAGGCTTTTACTGAACTGGCGGAACTGGGCCTCTGTGGTCTCTACATCCCCGAAGACGACGGTGGCCTGGGCATGGGCCCGATCGAGGGCATGGTGGTGATGGAGGAGCTGGGGCGCGGCATCGTGCTGGAGCCGCTGGCGCAAAGCCTGATCGCGGGCGCCGTGCTGGCCGGCTACGCTGGCGCTGAACTCAAGAGCGGCTGGCTGCCGCGTATCTCTGCGGGCGAAGTACTCGTGGTGCTGGCCCAGCAGGAGCGCAAGGCGCGTTATCGCCTCGATGTGTGCACCGCCACGGCGGCACAGGCCGGTAGCGGCTGGGCCGTGTCGGGTACCAAGAACATGGTGCCGGCCGGTGACCAGGCCGATGCCTTCCTGGTGCCGGCCATGACCGGTGGCAAGCTGGCCCTGTTCCTGGTGGAACGCACGACCCAGGGCGTGAGCACACGCGGCTACGGCACGCAGGATGGCGGCCGCGCCGCCGACGTGGTGCTGGACAAGGCCGCGGCGCAGCTCGTCACGGCCGACGGCCTGACGGCCCTGGAACACGCCGTGGACATCGGCATCGCGTCGCTGTGCGCCGAAGCCGTGGGCGTGATGGACCAGACCCTGGCCGTGACCCTGGACTACATGAACACGCGCAAGCAGTTCGGCGTGGCCATCGCCAGCTTCCAGGCCCTGCGCCACCGCGCGGCCGACATGAAGATGCAGCTGGAGCTGGCCCGTTCCATGAGCTACTACGCCAGCCTCAAGCTCAACGCCCCGGCCGACGAGCGCCGCCGAGCCATGGCACGCGCCAAGGTGCAGTTGGGACTGTCCATGCGTTTCGTGGGCCAGCAGGCCGTGCAATTGCATGGCGGCATCGGCGTGACCGACGAGTACATCGTCAGCCACTACTTCAGGAAGCTGACCCAGCTGGAAATGACTTACGGCGACAGCCTGCACCAGGTGGGCGAGGTGTCGGCCCGCATGCAGGAAACGGCCGGCGTCTTCGCCTGATCAGGCCCAGGTTCGCCCCCAAGCAGAAGGCCCGCTTTGCGGGCCTTCTGCTTTTTGAGCGGGGCGTGAACTCAGGCGTTCCTGTGCAAGGCCTGCAATGAGGACATGAAACCGCGGGCGGCATGGTGAAAGCCCTGGCCGGACTCCAGCATGGCCTGCGCCTCGCTCATGCGCTTGCTGTTGATGGCGTCGGCCACCTTTCCCGCTTCCAGGTGAAACTCACGGTGGTTGCGTAGCAACTCGGTGAAACCCGGCTTGTTTGCAGCGTGCTGTCCGCCGGGGCCACGCAGCCACTCCCCCAGCTGGCAGCAGTCGTCCCGGCGCAGGTTGTCGGCGTCCAGGGTGAGCTTGCGCATGATGGCGTTGCGCAGCGTGATGCTGTATTGCTGGTGCGTCCTGAGGGCCTCGTCGTGGTCAAACTCTCCCGTGCCCCCGGCCCGGTTGTCCTTGCGCAGGCTGACGGCATCGACCTCGGCCAGGGTGACATCGGCATCGGTCAGGCGGAACACCCGGATGGAGTCGTGCACCTGCTGCACCTGCCCGTTGAGCGACTGGGCGGCGGCGGCCAGTTCCTCCACCATGGCGGCGTTCTGCTGCGTGATGCCATCCATCTCGACCACCGCGGTGCTGACCTTGGCAACACCCACGGACTGCTCGGTGGTGGCATGGCTGATGTTCTCCAGCACACTGGCCACCTTCTCGACCGAGGCCATGGCCTCGTCCATGCGGGCGCGGGCATCCGCGGTACGCGTCGTCCCTGCATCCACGCGCTCGCGGGATTCCTCGATCAGGGTGCGGATTTCCTTGGCCGCCGAAGTGGTGCGCTGCGCCAGGGCGCGCACCTCGGCCGCCACCACGGCAAAACCGCGCCCCTGTTCGCCGGCGCGCGCGGCTTCCACGGCGGCATTGAGCGCGAGGATGTTGGTCTGGAAGGCCACGCCCTCGATGACCTGGATGATGTCCCCGATGCGGCGCGAGGAGTCCGAAATCTCCTGCATGGTCTGGGCCACGGCCAGCACCGCCTCGTGGCTGCGATGCGCCACGGTCGAGGTTTCGCGCGCCACGAGAGCCCCGTCGCGCGCCAGCTGCGTGGTCTGCTGCGTCGTCCCGTTGATTTCCTCCATGGACGAGGCCGTCTGCTCCAGGTTGGTGGCCTGCGCCTCGGTGCGGGTCGACATGTCCTGGTTGCCCGCCGCGATCTCCTGGCTGGCGCCACGCAGGTTGGCCACCTCGTGCCGCACGTCGCGCACCACGGTGCGCACCGACACCACCAGCTGGGCCAGGGCCAGCTGCAGCTGGCCGATCTCGTCCTTGCCGTTCACCGTGATGAAGCTGGTCAGGTCACCGCTGGCCACCAGGTTGGCCAGGTCCACCACTTCCTTGAGCGGTCTGAGGGTCAGACGCATGGCCATCCAGGAGCCGGAGATCACGGTGAACGCCGCCACCACGGCAGTGACCCAGTGCGGCGCATCGAGCTGGGCGCAGACGAAGGGACCCAGGGCAGCCCACAGGCTGAGCAGCACCAGCTGGCTGCGCAGGCCGGGCCGGAGCCAGCGACCGACGCGCCCGAACAGGTCGTCGCGGATCAAGACCCCGCGCTGCAGCCGATGCACCAGGCGCCCGGCTTCGGCCTCGGCGCGCATGGTGGCGTAGAGCGCTTCGCAGGCCTGGATCTCCTGCGCACCCGGCTTGGTGCGCACCGACAGGAACCCCACGATCTGCGAGCCCTTGCGCATGGGCGTGGCATTGGCGCGCACCCAGTAGTAGTCGCCGTTCTTGCGCCGGTTCTTGACCAGGGCCGACCAGGGCAGGCCGCCCTGGATGGTGGCCCACAGGTCGCGGAAGGCTTCTTCCGGCATGTCCGGGTGGCGCACCATGTTGTGCGGCTGGCCCATCAGCTCCTCGCGCGTGTAACCACTGACGGCGATGAAGTTGGTGTTGCAGTAGGTCATGCGCCCCTTGAGGTCCGTGACCGAAATCAGGGTCTGGTCGGAGGGGAAGTCGTATCCATTCTGGCTGACCGGAAGGTTCTTGCGCATGACGTGACTTTCTGTTGAGTCTGGCGGTACACAACTGACAGGCACCCGTGCATGGCCAGGGTGTCTTCATGGAAATCATCTTTGAGCGCCGACCTGCTTTTGTCAAGCCGGCGGCATCCGGCATCACGGCCCGGTCCGGCGGATCACCTCCAGCAGCCGCGCCACCTCCGTGGCCGCAGCAAGCAGATCCATCTGCTCCATCAATGCATGGAGCCCGGCGAACTGCGGACCGCTTACCCGGGCATGCTGCGCCAGCAGATGCTCATGCACCTCCACGGCTTCCATATCGGCCTGTTCCAGCAGATTCTTGAGCCGGTGCAGCTCGGACAGCAGGTCGGTCTGCACCGGCCGGTCTGCATCCATCACACCGCTCGCTGCGCTCGACGGGGTCAGCAGTGGCAGGACCTGGGCCACCGCCGCCTCCAGCCCTGCCAGCAGGCAGGCAGGGTCGTCCGGCGGCCCTGCCTCTGCTGCAGCGCAGCGCTTCCAGTCCTGCTCGGCGCGGGCACAGTCCAGCGCCAGCCGCTGGGCACCGACGGCGGCCGCGCTGCTCTTGATCTGGTGCATCAGGCCGGCAGCGCCGGCCCAGTCGCCCTGCGCCACGGCCAGGCGGGTCTGTGCCAGCTGGGCCGGCAGGATGGTCCCCAGACGGGTGCGCAGGCGTTGCAGCAGGGCTGCATCACCTCCCAGGCGCCGCAAGGTCCCGGTCTCCTCCAGCACCTGCGGCGGCGCCAGTGGCGTCACCGCAGCGGCGGCCGGCATCTGATCGCGGGGGCTGAGGCGCCCGGTCCAGCGCAGGATCAGGGCCACCAGTTCATCCATGTCGAAAGGCTTGCCGATGTGGGCATCCATGCCGGCTGCCAGGCACAAGTCGCGGTCCGCCGGCATGGCATTGGCCGTCATGGCCGCGATGGGCAGGGCGCGCAACTGCAGGCGCTGGCGGATCTGCTGCGTGGCCTGCAGGCCGTCGAGCACCGGCATCTGCATGTCCATCAGCACCAGATCGAATCCCTGCGGCTGTGCTGCCAGCAGATCAAGGGCTTGCTGCCCGTTCCCGGCCAGTGCCACCTGGGCGCCTTCGCGCGCCAGCATGGCCAGCGCCACCTCCTGGTTGAGCACATTGTCTTCGGCCAGCAGCAGGCGCAGGCCGGACAGCCGTGGGCCGGACGCTGCATGCGCACCCTCACCCGGCGCCGGAGGCGGCGGCAGGGCCGTCGTCGCCACCGGGAAGTCGACGTCGAAGGCAAACACGCTGCCTGCGCCCGGCGCGCTGTCCAGCGTGATCTCGCCCTGCATCAGCGCCACGAGCCGCTGGCTGATGGCCAGGCCCAGGCCGGTACCGCCGTAACGACGCGCGGTCGAGGCTTCGGCCTGCGAGAAGCCGCTGAAGATGTGCAAGCGCTGCTCCGGACTGATGCCGATGCCGGTGTCCTGAACCGAGAACCGGATCCGCACCCGCCCGTTTTCCCGGTGCACCAGGGACAAGACCACCCGCACCTGGCCGCGTTCCGTGAACTTGATGGCATTGCCGCCCAGGTTGATCAGCACCTGTTTGAGGCGCAGCGCGTCGCCCAGCAGCACGGGCGGAATGCGCGGATCGATGTCGCCCACCAGTTCCAGTTGTTTCTCGCCCAGGGCGCCCGACAGAATGACCAGGAGTTCCTGCATCAGTTGCGCGACCGCGAAGGGCTCGGGGTGAAGCGCCATCTTGCCGGCCTCGACCTTGGAGAAATCGAGGATGTCGTTGAGGATGGCCAGCAAGGAGCGCGCCGCGGTATGCGTCTTGTGCACCAGTTCACCCTGCTCCGGCGTCAGCGAGGTGTAGCGCAGGAGCTGCAGCAGGCCCAGCACGGCATTGAGGGGCGTACGGATCTCATGGCTCATGTTGGCCAGGAACTGGCCCTTGCTGTGCGATGCGGCATCGGCCGCCTGCAGGGCGTGCTGCAGCTTGGTGATGTCAATGCGAAAGCCAACATGGAAACCGTCGCTGGTGGTGCGCTCGACCACGCGCAGCCAGCGGCCATCACTGAGTTCGATCACCGAGTCGGAACGAGGCTGCCGGAATTTTTTCAGGCGCTCGGCCAGCCACTCCTCGAGGCTGTCCACCACGACATTGCCAATCCGGGCCTCCTTGAAGACGGCGTTCCCCGCGGCTGAGCGGATGATGTCCTCGTAGCGGGCCCCCTCCACCACCAAAGCCTGGTGCGGGGCGTAGAGGTCCTTGTACTTGTCGTTGGCGAAGACCAGACGGTCTTGCGAGTCGTAGATGGCAAAGGCCTCGTCCACCGCCTCGATGGCGCCGCGCAGGATGCGCTGCTCCTCCTCGATGCGCTGCTGGGCGCGGACCTGCGCGCTCACGTCCTGCACCGAGCCGATGATGCGTTCGGTCCGCGCGCCATGCCAGTCGAGCTCGGCGACCAGGCGCACCCACTGGGGCCGGTCTGGCTCCACACCCTTCATGCGCACCACCAGGTCCACCGAATACCGCTCCAGCCGCTCCATGGCCTGCAGCTGCTCGCGCACCTGCTCGCGCAGCGTCTCGTCGAAATGGCACCAGATGTCCTCGATGCGGCTCGCCTCGTCCTCCCTGAGCCCCAGCATCGAGCGGCATTCATCCGACAGGTAGAGCCGGCGGCTGCGCAGGTCGGCATACCAGCTCCCGATGCCGGCAATGCGGCTGGTGCGCGCCAGCATGTCCTGGCTGGTGCGCAGGGCTTCGCGGGTCAGGACCTGCTCGTCGATATCCACCAGCACGGTCACGAAGCCGGTGAAACCGCCCGCGGCATCCTGCTGCGGCGACAGCAGCATGCGCACCCAGCGGTCACGGCCGTCGCGGTAACGGTGCAGCACCTCCAGGTCGATGCCGGCGTGCTTCTGGATCGCCTCGTCCAGTCTGGCCAGTGTCGCCGGATCCGCCAGTGGCGAACGCAGCAGGCCCCCGGGCCGTTGTCCCATCACCTCGGCAGGCGAAAAACCCGTCACACGGCAGAAGGATTCGTTGACCCAGACGGCGGCGTGCTGCGCATCGGTCACGATCACGGGGCTGCCCGTGTGCTGGGCCACGCTGGCCATCATCTCCAGTTCGTCGGCCAGCGCGCTGGATCGCTGGTCGGCCCGGTAGTGCGTGATGGCCAGTGCCCAGAACTGCCAGCCGCCGGCCAGCGCCAGGCTGAAGCCCGCCGCCAGCAGGACTTCACGGGTCAGCAGATGGCCAAACCGCTGCCCCACCAGGGCGTAGCCCAGTCCCATCAGCCCCAGGACGAACAGCGCCGAGGAAATCAGCAGGTAACGACGGACGACCAGCTGCTGATCCATGGGCCGTTCACAGCCGCTGCAGTGCGGCTGCCAGGTCCTTGATGTCCAGCGGCTTGACCAGGTAGGCGCTGGCTCCGGCATCCCGGTAGTAGGCCCAGTTGTCCGCCAGGTCGTTGCCGCTGACCAGGATGACGGGGAGGGTGGCCTGCCCGCGCTCGCGCCGCTGGCGCAGACCGGCCAGGGTCGCCAGGCCATCGTGCACCGGCATGTTCAGGTCCAGCAGCATGAGGTCGAAGGGCAATCGCTCCAGCATGTCCAGGGCGATCTGGCCGTTGTTGGCCAGGGCCCCGGAATGGCCCAGCTCGCGCAGCAGGCGCGCGGCAATGCGCAGCTGGATCGGGTCGTCATCGGTCACCAGGACCCGCAATGGACGCTCAGGCTGCATGGTGGCTGAAGGTAGCGGAGCTTGCCTGCGACCTGCCCGATGGACGCCGTGTCAGTTGACCAGCAGGCGCGAGGAGCGCGGCACGTGGGCCATGAGGAACTCCATCTGGTCGGCCAGGATGCGCCGGTTGCGCAGGATGAAGTCTTCCCAGAGGCTGGGCACGTAGGGCGCATACAGCAGCGGCATGCCGGCCTGCTCGGGCGTGCGGCTGCTCTTGCGGTGGTTGCAGGCGCGGCATTCCAACCCCCAAAGCTGAGTCACCAGTTCTGAAGGATTTTAGAGGGAGGCCGAAAACACTGTGACTGCACTTGATAGCTCCAAATTTTAGTTATTAACACCTACCAGTTTACTGGTATGATATCGAAATGCTGAGCTTCGACGGCGCCCACATCGTCATACACCTAGCGATTGAGGCGCCTGACGCAAAAACGCTGCCGGTCTTGGTGGAACTGGATGAGAGGGGCCTGCCGACCATGAGCCTCAGCGTGGCTATGTACGCGAGGTATCTCCAGCGCGAGGGAGCGCGAAGCTACGAGACGCTTCGCAAGTACGTCACAGCCATCGGCAAACTGAAGGACTACTACACGCTTGTGTGTGGGAGCAAGCCCATCGAGGCACGCGAAATCGGGCGGCTGCTGGAAGACTTCCTTCACGCGTATGACCATGGGACCGTGTTGGGATGGGCTCCGTCCTCGCAGAACGAATACGTGCTGTGTCGGAGCGCCGTGGTGGAGTACGTCAAGTTCGTGATGGACAACGGAGACGCGATTTGGCCAACCCGGGAGATACGGTTCATCGAAGACTGTCGTGTCTCGTGGTCAGGCTCGCAGCATGCCGAGAAGAGTCTTCTCTTCCACACCAAGAAGCGACTCAGGAAGAAGACTGGGGGCAGGAAGAAGGCGCTCACCGGCTTAAGGCAGTACAAGCCATTTCCTCAGAAATACCTGCAATTACTTTTGGACGAGACGAAAAACCCCCGCGACCGACTGCTGTTCTCGACACTGGCCTTTGGGGGACGTCGCATCTCGGAGGTGCTCAACGCATTCACCCACGACGTCTTCACCGACAAGGAGATGTTGCACTTCGTCCTTGCCCATCCAGTGCAGTCATTGATGGAGTGGACCAACCTGTCGGGCGCGACCCTTCGCGGTACGCGAAAGGAATATCTGAAGAAACAGTTCGGTCTGCTGCCCCGCACTGACCACGGCGCCGAGCGCAGCGCACTCGGATGGAAGGGCATCAAATTCGACGATGAGGCTGCCCTCAAATCGGAAACTTACTTCATTCGAAACGCCGACAAAGAACTCGTCCCTCTATATCGGGAGTACCTGCACGAGGTCAGGCAGAGGCTGCCCAGGCGGCCGCACCCGTACTACTGGGTGAATGAAGACGGTGAGCCCCTGACCCTGAAGGCAGCCGCCAAGCAATTCGACCTGGCCCGCAAACGTGTGGAGAAGAAGTTTGGGGTCAGCCTGAAAGGGTATGGCCTCCACTCACTGCGCCACTACTACGGTTTCTACTGTGTCGACGTGTTGAAGGCCGACCTGCTGATGGTGCAGAAATGGATGGGTCACGCGCAAATATCGTCGACGGCCGTCTATGCCCACATCTCACCAGAAACGGCAAGGGACGAGCTGGCTGCAGCCGAGGGCAGGAAGGCCGTCGGCGCACAGGCGCAGGGCGTGCTGCCCAGCGCCCTCCAGCGGCACGGGACAACGGCGCTCGGGGACATCGACACCAAGAGACTAACCAGGAAGATGCGATGACCTACAAGTACATCAGCACCGAGCCGCTGGCAGTGTTCCCTGCTTCTACAGCGCTGGCACCAGCAGTCCACTTGAACACCGACAAAACCAGGTTCAAGTTGTTGACCACGCCTTCGATGCGCGAGTTGCGTGCCGCCATCGACTCGTATGCAGCAGTGCGGGGCGAAGCACTCTGGAGGGAACTCACAACCGTCGAGGACGGCTCCTGCAAGCTCTTTGCCACAGCGGGCAACTCTCTTTGGAATGTGAACCGGGGCGCCGTTAGCGCCATTCTTGGCGAAGACTTCACAGTAACTCAACTGCGTGAGCTGGTGACCGGCGAGGAAGGGCCTCGCGTCTTGAAAGCGCTGAAGCCTAAGACCGTAACGGAGATGGACGCTCTGTACCGCCTCAATGGCAACCGTGAATCCGCCATCGGTCACGACTACCTGACGGGCGCCGCACGAGCTGCGGATTCGGCTCTTTCCTTCTACGGCCTCATTATCGAGGCATTGTTCGAGGGGTCTCGCGATGTCAACCCCCAGAGGGGGACCATCCCAAAATCCTATTACCAGGCGAGGGTGTACGAGTTTCTGGGATACAGCGCGACGAAGGGTTGGCTCCTCTTCCCGTTCGTACACCCCCAATCAGGCATTCAAGAACACCTCCACCTCTCGCATCGCAGCAACCAGGGCGCCATATTTGCAAAGGAGTATCGCCCTCCAGAAGCCGACGAGCTGATGGCCGAGCTCGCGAACATGGAAGTGGCGAAGTCAACTGAAGTGAACCGGGAAACGCATCTGCGAAACCTGATGCTCGCCTCTGACCTTCGCTCCCTCGCGCAGGTCACCACGGAATTGTTAGCGACTTGCATTGACTTGGTCCTTGAGGCGAAGGAGCCCATGACGGTGCAACAGGCCGGCAAGCAGCGCAAGACCTACAACGCACTCCTCAGACTCCACAACTCGAGGTGCGCCGGAGCACCAACACAGGCGCTTCTTTTCAAGAAGCCGGAGGTCGTCAAGCTCGAGGACTTCTCTTCGTTCTCGCAGCTGCGCGCTGAGCACCCTCACATGTTTGAGTGGAGCCAGTGGTTCGAAGAGTTCGTCAGGGAGACCAAAGACACGCAAGGTCAAACCCGCAAGACCGCATGTGCAGAGTTTGCGACATTCCTTTGCTCTCTTCCCAATCCGCCCCGCTCGCCCCTGGAAATCACGCGGTCACTCATCAACGACTACCAGCTAGGAAGCTACGCCTGCTACCGCGGCTACTTGGCCACCAAGCTCAGTTCTGCTGCAGCGAGGAACGGGCGCCTAACCATGCTCGGTCAGTTCTTCGACTTCGTGAAAGACCGTCTCCTGGCAAGGCACAAGGGGGACCCGAAGAACGCCCCTTGGTTAGCACAGCCAGTTGACATGAAGCTGGACCGATTCAGTGACACGCTTAAGAGCGGTACCACTCGGAAGGCGATTGCAGCTCATATTATGGAAGAGATGCGCAAAGTCCTTACCGGCGATGACTACGCATGGGCGAAAGCGCAGGGAGGCTGGACCCACCTCGTCAACGAGAAGACAAAAGCGCTGGAGTACGTTTGGTGCCCGAGCGCAGCCTTGCTGCTCTACACCCTCTTGACATTGCCCCTGCGCAGCCTTCAGGCGAGGCTGTTTGACTCCGGCGAAGCCGATGCGTTCATCTTCGACTTCGAGCGCCGGGCCATGGTCCCCAATCCGAACCAAATAGCAATCAATGGCGTCATTGACTCGAATCGCAGGGAGGGCGTACTGCAGGTGATTCCTTCCGGGATGCTGGACGTGTCTGACGTCATTGGCATCTGGGTGCCGGTCAATAAAACATCCGACGAGGGGTACCACATCCCGTGGGTCAGCGACGAATTACTTAAGCACCTGCGCTACCAGTACGAATGGATTCGCCTATATGCCGCTCACCCCACCCCGTACGGCATTATCGAAGTGCAGGGTCACCGGAACCAGCCGGAAGAGTGGACCGAGCGCCAAGACAAGTTCCTCTGCCTTTTCCGTGACCCTTCTGCGGACCGCGGGACTGACCCGTCGTTGCCGGTATCCAAACAAAAACTTCTAAAGCTCTGGGTCGAACTCTGTGCCGAAACCGAAAGACGCATCAACAGCTTGGCTCAGAGCGAAAGCCAGCGCGTGCAGCTCGTTACGACCGCCGGCGGCAAGACTCGCGCGCTCCACGACATTCATACCCTGCGGGTCTCCGGCATCACTGACCTGCTTGACCGAGGTGTCCCACTAAATATCGTCTCAGAGTACGTGGCCGGCCATGCCACGTACATCATGACGCTATGGTATGACAAACCCTCACCAGGGCAAATGCGTCAAGCTCTGAAGAACGCCGAGGCCACGGCGGGGAGGTCTACGGCGGCAATCCCGAAGTTCACGGAAGCCGAAGCGCACGCAATGCGCGATTACCTGGTGACGAACTCCTCGTACAAGGGTATGTACACCGGGTTCGACGCAATGACGGAGAACGCTGGCCTGCTGCAATTCCGGCTGGGTGGCATCTGCCCAGGCACCCGCTGCGAGGAAGGTGGCCTTACTTCGAATGGGAGAATTGCCCCGGTTCCGGTGGGCGACAGGGGCCCGTCGTGTCCGCAGTGCAGATTCTGGTTGACGGGGCCAGCGTTCTTGCTCGGGCAGTGCATCGAAGGGAACCAGCTGATTCTCAAGATTCGCCAGAAGATTCAGGCCCTCGACGTGCTGCGTGCTTCCATCCTTGACGCTGAGGACGCTGAGGATTTCGCACAGGCCGACCTCCTGCGCGGACAGACCGATGTCGAGGAGCGGCAGCTGAACGACATGCTCACCGAGTGGTGGCACAGGATGAAGCTCTATGAAGCATCGGTGCATAAGCTCGATGACTACAAGCAGTTTCTGGCAGGCGGCAGGGCGGATGGTGAATCGACCTCACGCCTGATGCTGGTGACAGACCAGCCCAACCAGGACCTGACTTTCAGCTTCAAGCAGGCAACCCAGCTGGAGCTTGACCACTTCCTATCAACCTGCGCAGAACTCCTGCCCGATTACGCCCTGGATTCCAAGGCAGTGGCACTCGACCTCGAGATGGCCGTTGGCAAGTTCCTGGCCATCAACGAGCACTCTGACCTGACGAATCTGTACTTCAAGCTCACTGACGACCAGCGTCTGTCAGCTGCGAATCTGGCCATCGAGTTGATGCTGGGTGCGGCAGAAGACCCGTCGCAAGCCTCAGACCTGCTTGAGGGGCGGACACCGCTTGCCTCCCTTCCACACCTGCAGCAAGGACTGTCGGAGCTACTGCTGGCATCAAGCAAAGCGACCACCCCTAGCGCCTCAAAAACTATCCCCATCAAGGCCCTGAAATGAACAACTCTCAACAGCCGGAACGCAGGGCCTCAGACGTCCTGTATGACGATATTGCCGCTTCTCGCAACAGCATCAGGCGCGGGAATATCGCTGCCATCAGAGAGGTGTGCGACCTGATGGAGAAGGACGGTGTTCCGATTGCCGCGGCTGAGGTGGTTCGTCGCTGCGGTCCAAACGGACCGGCGTATTCGACGGTCAGCAACACCGGCTCCATGCTTGGCGAGTACATCAAACTGCGAATCACCGAGCAGGCGTCTCGCCAGAAGAGCGTCTCCAGGAACGGCAGTCTCGCGGACACCGTCCTCGACCCCGTCCTGCAGGCCCAAATCAGGGACAAAGAGAGCGTTGCACGCTGGCTCCAGAAGGAGAACGACGCACTTCGCACGTTGCTCAAGACGCTGCGGCCTGGCGTCGACATAGACGGCGCCATTGCTCGTGCCACGAAGGGCGGACAACCGTTCCTGTTGGCTGCACCAGAAAGTCCAGAACCGCATGCCGACAAGCACGTTGCGGCAGCGCTGTTGAAGCTCATGGACCACCTTGTTGGCGGACGGCAGTACACCTTCATCAAGGGCCGTCTTACCATTAACAAGAAGGTCGTGCTGGACTCGGCCGAGGTTGCAGCCTATCGACGGAGCACCGGCCTAGCTGATGGCGACTGGCAGCAGCGGTATGAAACAGAGGGAGCATCTGATGGCCAGCGGTAGGCAGGTCGCCGAGGAGAACGTCCAGGCTTTTGCGACCTGGATAGCGAGTAAGTCTGACGATGAGCTTCGCTCCTTGGTTCACCGTGGACAGCTCTCGCGCAAGGAGCTCGCAATCGAGTGCGGCTTCGCCAAGTCGGTCCTTGACCAGAACCCACGCGTCAAGAAGGCGCTCAGCGACCTGGAGGACGAGTTGCGTCAGCGCGGCGTGCTTCCACCGAAAGTGGAAGAGCCCGCCGGCGTGCCTGCCCCGCTCACCAGGGAACCCGGCAAGCTGCGAGGCGCCATTGAAGCAGAGCGTCTGCGCAGGCTGGAGACGGAGAACGCGGGTCTGAAGGCCGAAGTCACCGAGCTCAAGAGGGCGTTGGAGAAGTACGCCGTCCTGAGCGAAGCACTGGCCCTGACAGGCAGGTTACCGCGTTGATGCTCGAGAGGACCCTGCGGGTCACCGCGATACGCAGCCAGAGCCCAAAGGGCTTCGGTGGCTGCATCTTCACTGGGAAGCCCATCGACGACACTGGCAACGTCCAGGACGCAGCGGCGTACTACGTCGTGAAGGCCAACGGTGCGACTTTGGGTAAGACACTCGTCCAGCCCGGTCAGTGGTGGAAGGTCTCTGGCGAGGCCGTTGAGCGCTTGTTGGAGGTCAATGGTTTCCGGGTATCGGAATGGCAAGTCGAAGCGTCCAGCGCCCTCCTGCTGCGTCCTTCTGGCGAGCACATCGTCTCGTTCCTGGCTGACAACCCAGCCTTCGAACGCATCGGGCGGGTCAAGGCCAGAAAGCTGTGGGATGCCCTAGGCGCCAAGCTGTTCGAGGTCTTGGACACCGCAAACGTTGACACACTGGCCACGGTCCTCACGCCGGAGAGCGCAGCCCAAGTGGCCGCCGCCTGGGCGCAATTTGGAGACAGTCGCACGCTGCAGTGGCTTCAGGCAGAAGGCTTCGACCTTGAGCTTGGCCGGAAGGTGCTGAATTTCTTCGGCAGCGAAACACCAGAGAAGCTCCAGCAAGACCCTTACCGCCTTCTGAGTTTCTCAGCATCGTGGCGGCAGGTTGATGCACTTGCTAGGAGCCACTTCGGCGTGGCGGTGGACGACCCGCGTCGCCTGCAGGGAGCCATCGAGGAGGCCTGCTATCGCGTTTTCACGGCCGGTCACACCACCGCACTGTCCTCTACCCTCATGGACTACCTACAAGCCGTCCTGGGCAGCCAGACCACGACGTTTCGCTGGCGCAACCTGGTTCCGACAGCCTTGTCGCAGGGCCTATCCAACGGCAGCTTTGTCGTGGGCCTTCACGGTGTGCAGCCGTTTGGCGCGATGGTGATGGAGCAACAGGTTGCCAATGCGGTCGTTTCACGCCTGACCGCTGCCGACCAAGCACTGATGCCGCCTGCAGAAGTCGAGGGCCTTCTGCACGACTACGAGGCGAAGGAAGGCATTGAGCTCAATGCCGAACAGCGACGCGCCGTCTACCTTGCATCTGACCACTCCTTTGTTCTCATCACAGGAGGAGCTGGCGTTGGCAAGACCACGGTGCTCAAGGCGCTGTACAGGGTCTACGACCAATCGGGCATCGAGGTGGTACAACTCGCATTGGCCGGCCGTGCAGCGAAGCGAATGCAGGAGGCGACTGGCCGTTCGGCTTCCACTATCGCCAACTTCTTGCGGGCAGGCAAGGAGCTTTCAGGAAAGGTTGTTGTGGTCGTGGACGAGGCCAGCATGGTGGACATTGTTTCGATGTATCGGCTGTGCACGCTGCTGGGTCCCGATGTTCGCCTGGTGCTCGCCGGAGACCCTGAGCAGCTGATGCCGGTCGGACCAGGGCTGGTGCTTCATGCTCTGATTCGCGTTCCCGCTGTTCCCTTGGGAGAGCTAAAGGTCATCAAGCGCTACGGTGGCGACATCGCGGCCGCGGCGATTTCCATCCGCAGTGGCATCTGGCCTTCCCTGTCAAACGACGAGGCTGGCGCAATCGCGTTCATCCCATGCGCTGACACACTTACTGCCACAGGTAGCAGCCTGATTGCCGAGACAGTTCTGGACTTGTACAGGCTCGACCCAGAGAACACTCAAATCCTGTCCGCACGCCGCAACGGGCCCGACGGCGTGAACACCATCAACAGCCTCTGCCAGGCGGAGACGACGGCAGGGCGCAAAGCCGTGACAGTTTGGAGCGCTCAGCATGACACGGTGGCGCTCACCGGATTCAACCTTGGCGACCCTGTTCTGTGCACGCGGAACATGTGGGACCGAGGCTTGCAGAACGGCTCACTGGGCACCATCGTGGACGTTGAGGATGTACAGCAACCCGTGGCTGATGGTGAGGACGGCGATGCCGAGCGCCCCCTAGCCTGGGTTCTCTGGGACGATGGCATTCGCAGGCCTGTCGCCGAGGAGATGTTAGACGACCTGCAGCTGGGCTACGCCATCACGGTGCATAAGGCCCAGGGCTCACAGTGGCCTCGCGTCATCGTTCCGCTCACCGGGCACCGACTGCTTGACCGCACTCTGATTTACACCGCGGTCACACGCGCCCAGAAGCAGGTGCTAATCGTTGGCGACGAGGACGCAGCAAGAGCTGCCGTGGAAAGTGCGCCTCGAGTTCAGAGCAGGCAAGTGGCGCTGGACTTGCTGATTCGTTCAACGCTCGAAGCACGAGCTTGAGAACGCTAAGGGCGCCTACTTCCAATTTGCGACTGCAGTAGCCTGACAGGACGTTATCCCTGTCACTCCATTCCGCCCCATAGAGATGCGGATGCGCTGCTCGTTAATCGGCACAATCTGTTTCCCAACCTTATCTGCATGCTCCCACGCGATAGCGGTGAGCTGGCTCTTGCAGGCCGTTGCAACGGCACTGCTTTCTGGGATGAATTGGTAGCGAGAGTAATAGACAGTAATTCCGAATCCGTCATCTCTCTTTTCGATACCGTACTCAGTGTCTTTATCGTATGTAGCCAGGGACTGATTTGTATGGCTTACCGGCGTCGCACAGCCAACGAAAAATACGGTCAAACTCGACGCAATCAGTAGTTTCAATGGTCCGCCAGACGCCATGATTGTTTTTCCTTTTCGTTGCGTTTGATATTTGGATGCTTGATACAGAGGTCCACAACTCGACTTTCAGGGATTCTGGTGTTTGTGGATATAGCCTGCGTCGAACGAAATACATAGTCAGTATTCGAGGCAGAGTGAACTAGATACTCGTAAATACGTTTGCTGTCCCGTGTATTTCGATACAGCCGCCAAAGGCCACCCACGGCGCCGATGAGTATCGCTGCAATCAAGGTTGAGGCAAGGGAGTTTTCACTAACATACCTCATCCACATAAATGCGCGGTCATCCATCACGCATCATCCCTGTTAGATTTTTCCGAAAGGACCCAAAATGGCCTGACCCGGCCTGTCAGTATCCATCGAGTCAAGAAGAAAATGAGCAATATGGCTACCGGTACTCCAGCAGCCCAAGGAACAATGGCCCGCGCCTGCTCGCGGTATTGCAATCCTTCAAGCATCGCTTTTGCTTGGCCAAGCAAGAACTCATCGTTGCTGATGCATGCCGGAAAATTTGGAGCGCTTCGACATCTTTCCGCCATCTCCTGCTGGTAGGTGCGACGACTTTCACCGACGCTATCTGCCCTCATCGCTGCGTAATGGCTCCAGCCCCAAGCAGACCAACCAACTAAGGCTGTAAGACATGCCAAACTGAGGGCAAGTCGAAACCAAACGTGCTCATTCATGAGGTAGAAAATCGGGTTCCGTATTGGATATTTTTTATGATAGCGACCGTAATCCTTGGGCTAATCAGAATTAGTATCACTTGAGAGCCGTAGGCGCTCAATCCAGTGCCCATGTCCGGAGTTTATGGCGCAGCTGGAGTGACGCCCGCGGGCACGCTTCACGCGTGCCCTACCACCCGGGAGTGCTTAGGAACCATGCTCTTTAGCAGCTCCATCTGGTCATCTAGGATGTGCCTGTTTGCGAGAATCAGGCCCTCTTGGTGATTCGGCACGTACGGCACATACAGCAGTTGCCAACCAAGCTCCTCCAACGTCTGCGAGCCTTTCTGCGCGTTGCAGGCTACACAGCAAGCACAGCAGTTGAGCCAAGAATCGGCACCGCCCCTCGACAGCGGCTTAATGTGGTCGCGCGTGAGCCCCTTAGCGCTCACTGTGCCGCAGTAGGCACACATGAACTGGTCTCGCCGGAACAACGCAGCATTCGAGAGCGGGATGGTCGTGCGCTTGTTGCGCTCAGGACTGCGTCCCTTGAGCACCAAGATGCTTTTGAGCGTGATTTGCGAGTCAAGACCCGTGTCTCGGTTCTTGCCGCCAGTGAAAGTGAACTCGTGGTCGCCAAAGCCATAGGCGACCTTGCCAAGAGTCTCCTGGCAGATGGCGTCTTGCCAAGACAGCCAGCGAGCCGGGTACCCCGAGCTGTCGACAGCGAGATGGAGGGACCTCATCGTGCCCTCCCGCGAACTCGTAAACTGAACTGGTGATGACCACGAGTTGCTGAGAGGCGATTCGTCCGCCTCCTGCGAGGTCGGAACTCACTCACGCACTCAACTGGTGATGTTTTTGGGGGTGATAAGCGGCAGGCCGTCACCACGTTCATCCAGTGGTCCTGGCCATCCTGCGCAAAGGGGATGATGTGCTCGCGGGTGAGCTCGGTCTCGTGGTGGTCTACACCGCAGTAGGCGCAGACATTGCGGTCGCGCGTGAAGAGCTTGCTGTTGGTCAGGCTGGGGCGCAGGTCGAAGGGGTTGATGCTGGGCACGCCCTTGGTGCCGATGATGCTGTTGACGGTGATGACGGACTGCTCACCGGTGATGGCGTTGTGGCCGCCATGGAAAACGGCGATCTCGCCGCCCGCCTCCCAGCGCACCTCGTCGGCGGCATAGTGCAGCACCGCCTCTTCGAGCGAAATCCAGGATTGGGGCAGCCCCTGGGCCGACAGCTTCAAGACCTTCAAAACACGCCTCCTGACCGGTTACGAGAACCATCCAAACGGAACGTTTGCGTCTGCGGTGGCCCCTGCGATGGAGCCGCCTCGCCATTCGGACACAATATACCCTGATTTGATGACTGTTTGGCGGCTTTGCTTTTGCTGACAGCCCGGCCCGCTATCAAAAAGATACCAACACCCTGCCCATGAAGGTTTTCCGCGGCTTCCACCACCCCGGCATCGCCCCCGCCTGTGCGCTGACCATCGGCAATTTCGATGGCGTGCACCGTGGCCACCAGGCCATGCTGGCCCTGCTGCGCGGCGAGGCGGCGCAGCGCGGCGTGCCCAGCTGCGCCATGACCTTCGAACCTCACCCGCGCGACTACTTTGCCGGCGCCACGGGCAACGCTGCCCTGGCGCCGGCACGTATCGCCACCCTGCGCGACAAGCTGGCCGACCTGCAGCGCTGCGGCATCGACCAGGTGATCGTGCTGCCCTTCGACGCCCGGCTGGCATCGCTGAGTCCCCAGGCCTTCATAGACGACGTGCTGGTGCGCGGCCTGGGTACGCGCTACGTGCTGGTAGGCGACGACTTCCGTTTCGGCGCCAAACGCGCCGGTGACTACGCCCTGCTGGACACCGCCGGCACAGCCCGGGGCTTCGACGTGGCGCGCATGAACAGCTACGAGGTGCACGGCCTGCGCGTCTCCAGCTCAGCCGTGCGCGCTGCCCTGGCGGAGGGCCGCATGGACGACGCGGCCCGCCTGCTGGGCCACCCGTACCACATCTCCGGCCACGTGCTGCACGGGCGCAAGCTCGGGCGCGAGCTGGGCTTCAAGACCCTGAACCTGCGCTTCAGCCACTGGAAACCGGCCGCCAGCGGCATCTTTGCCGTACTGGTGCATGGCCTGGACGTCCAGCCCCTGCGCGGGGTGGCCAACCTGGGGGTCCGTCCCTCGCTGGACCCGAACGATGTGAATGGCGGCCGGGTCCTGCTGGAAACCCATTGCCTGGACTGGCCGGCCGCCCTGGGCGCCGAGGGGGCCTACGGTAAAATCATCCGCGTGGAACTGCTGCACAAACTGCACGACGAACTGAAATACGACAGTCTGGATGCCCTCACGCAAGGCATCACCCGGGACTGCGATGCTGCCCGCGCCTGGTTCGCCCGGCGAATTTGACGGGGCACTACCGGCGCACCTTGCCCCGCGCCAGCTCAAGCCCCCTTTCGCCCGCCCCTCTGGGCCGCCACGTCTCTCGAAAAGTTTGCCATGACCGACAAAGTTGATTACCGCGCCACGCTGAACCTGCCCGACACCCCCTTTCCCATGCGCGGCGACCTGCCCAAGCGCGAGCCGGGCTGGGTCAAGCAATGGGAAGACCAGGGCCTCTACAAGAAGCTGCGCGATGTGCGCCAGGGCAAGCCCAAGTTCATCCTGCACGACGGCCCGCCCTATGCCAACGGCTCCATCCACATCGGCCACGCCGTCAACAAGATCCTCAAGGACATGATCGTCAAGGCGCGCCAGCTCAAGGGCCTGGACGCGCAGTACATCCCGGGCTGGGACTGCCATGGCCTGCCCATCGAGAACGCCATCGAGAAACTGCACGGCCGCAACCTGCCGCGCGACGAGATGCAGGCCAAGAGCCGCGCTTTCGCCACCGAGCAGATCGCCGGCCAGATGGCCGACTTCAAGCGCCTGGGCGTGCTCGGCCAGTGGGACAAGCCCTACCGGACGATGGACTATGTGAACGAGGCTGCCGAGATCCGTGCCTTCAAGCGTGTCATGGAGCGCGGTTTCGTCTACCGCGGCCTCAAGCCCGTCTACTGGTGCTTCGACTGCGGCTCCTCGCTGGCCGAATTCGAGATCGAGTACCAGGACAAGAAGAGCAGCACGCTGGACGTGGGCTTTGAGTGCGCCGAGCCCGAGAAACTGGCTGCAGCCTTCGGTGTTCCGAAGCTGGAGCAAGCGGCCTACGCCGTGATCTGGACCACCACCGCCTGGACCATCCCCGCCAACCAGGCGCTCAACCTGAACCCCGAGCTCGAATACGCGCTGGTGCAGACCGAGCGCGGCCTGCTGGTGCTGGCCGCCGTGCTGGTCGACAAGTGCATGGAGCGTTTCAAGCTCACGGGCAAGGTGCTGGCCACCACCCTGGGCAAGAAGCTGGGCCTGATCAACTTCAAGCATCCGCTGTACGACGTGGATGCCGGCTACCGCCGACCCAGCCCCGTGTATCTCGCCGACTACGCCACGGCCGAGGACGGCACGGGTATCGTGCACTCGGCACCGGCCTACGGCGTGGACGACTTCAACAGCTGTGTGAGCCACGGCATGAAGTACGACGACATCCTCAACCCCGTGCAGGGCAACGGCGCCTACGCCGCCGACTTCCCGCTCTTCGGCGGCCTCAACATCTGGAAGGCCGTGCCCGTGGTGCTGGAGGCGCTGAAGAACGCCGGGCGCCTCTTCGCCACCCAGGACATCACGCACAGCTACCCGCACTGCTGGCGCCACAAGACGCCCGTGATCTACCGCGCCGCGGCCCAGTGGTTCGTGCGCATGGACGAGGGCACGGGCATCTTCACCAAGGACAAGGCGCCGCAGACCCTGCGCCAGCTGGCCCTGGCCGCCATCGACGAGACGAAGTTCTACCCCGAGAACGGTCGCACCCGCCTGCGCGACATGATCGCCAACCGGCCCGACTGGTGCATCTCGCGCCAGCGCAGCTGGGGCGTGCCCCTGCCCTTCCTGCTGGACGTGGACAGCGGTGAGCCGCACCCGCGCACGCCCGAGATCATCGACCTGGCCGCCGAGGTGGTGGAGAAGGGCGGCATCGAGGCCTGGAGCAAGCTCAGCACCGCCGAGATCCTGCAGCGCATAGCCGACAAGAGTAACGCCACGCAGTGGAGCAAGAGCACCGACATCCTCGAAGTGTGGTTCGACTCCGGCACCACGCACACCACGGTGCTCAAGACCTCGCACCCCGGCGCCGGCCACGAGAGTGGCCCCGAGGCCGATCTGTATCTGGAAGGCCACGACCAGCACCGCGGCTGGTTCCACAGCTCGCTGCTCACGGCCTGCGCCATGTACGGCCGCGCACCCTACCGCGGCCTGCTGACCCACGGCTTCACCGTGGACGGCCAGGGCCGCAAGATGAGCAAGAGCGTGGGCAACGTCGTCGCCCCGCAGCAGGTCAGCGAAAAGATGGGCGCCGAGATCATCCGCCTGTGGTGCGCCGCCACCGACTACTCGGGCGACCTGGGCATCGACGACAAGATCCTGGCGCGCGTGGTGGACACCTACCGCCGCATCCGCAACACGCTGAAGTTCCTGCTGGCCAACGTCAGCGACTTCGATCCGAAGAAGGACGCCGTGCCGCTGGACCAACTGCTGGAGATCGACCGCTACGCGCTGAGCCGTGCGGCCGAACTGCAGGCTGAGATCCTGGCGCACTACGAGGTCTACGAATTCCACCCGGTGGTGGCCAAGCTGCAGGTGTATTGCAGCGAGGACCTGGGCGCCTTCTACCTGGACGTGCTCAAGGACCGCCTGTACACCACGGCCCCGAAGTCGCTGGCGCGTCGCAGTGCCCAGACCGCGCTGTACCAGATCACGCAAGCCATGTTGCGCTGGATGGCGCCTTTCCTGAGCTTCACGGCCGAGGAAGCGTGGAAGGTGGCCGGCTCGTCCGAATCGATCTTCATGGAAACCTATGTCGAGCTGGGCCAGCCCGATGCCGCGCTGCTGGCCAAGTGGACCCGCATCCGCGAGATCCGCGATGCGGTGAACAAGGACATCGAAGCGCTGCGTGCCGAGGGCAAGGTGGGCGCTTCGCTGCAGGCCACCGTGACCCTGGCGGCCGAGCCGGCCGACCATGCGCTGCTGGCCAGCCTGGGCGAGGACCTGAAGTTCGTCTTCATCACCTCGGCCGTGACGCTGCAAGCCGGTAGCTCCTTGACCGTGCAGGTCGCACCGAGCACCGCGCAGAAATGCGAACGCTGCTGGCACTACCGCGAGGACGTCGGCATCGACGCCGCCCATCCCACGCTGTGCGGCCGTTGTACCAGCAACCTTTACGGCGCCGGCGAAAGCCGGAAGGTCGCCTGATGGGGCGCGCCATCAAATCGGCCGGCCTGCTGCAGTGGCTGGGCCTGGCCCTGCTGATCCTGGTGGTGGACCAGCTCACCAAGGTGCTGATCCTGGCCTATTACCACCCGGGCGAGAGCTCCTACCTTACCGACTGGCTCAACATCGTGCGCGTGCACAACCGCGGCGCGGCCTTTTCCTTCCTGGCCGGGGCCGACGGCTGGCAACGCTGGTTCTTCGTGGGCATCGGCGTGGCCGCCACAGGTTTCATCCTCTACCTGCTGCGCGCCCATGCCGGCCAGCGCCTGTTCTGCTTCGCCCTGACCTGCATCATGGGTGGCGCCATCGGCAATGTGGTGGACCGCCTGCTGCACGGCTACGTGGTGGACATGGTGGACTTCCACATCGGCCGCTGGCATTTCCCGGCCTTCAACGTGGCCGACAGCGCCATCACCCTGGGGGTGATCTTCCTGCTGCTCGACGAGATCCTTCGGGTGCGGCGCGCCCGCGCCTGAGTCCGCCGGCCTGACACTCCGACCATGAACACGATGTCTACGGTCCACGGTGTCAGGCGCAGCAGCCTGGGCCGCCTCAACGAGATCGCCGGCGTGCTGATGCGCCATGGCCTGGGTGAACTGGTGCGCCGCTGGGGCCTGGCCGGGGCCCTGGAAAAGGCCGGCCACCGCCTGCACTGGGAGCACGCCGCCGACCTGGCCCAGTTGCCGCCCCCCGTGCAGCTGCGCAAGGCCCTGGAAGAACTGGGCCCCACCTTCGTCAAGCTGGGCCAGATCCTGGCCGGCCGCGCCGACATGTTCGGCCCCGAGTGGATCGCCGAATTCGAGAAACTGCACAGCCATGTGCCAGCCCTGCCGCTGGACGACCTGCGCACGCAGTTGCGCGAGGACCTGGGCGACGAGCCCGAGGCCGTGTTCGCCCGTTTCGACCCCGAGCCGCTGGCCGCCGCCTCCATTGCCCAGGTGCACCGCGCCCGGCTGAAGGATGGCAGCGAAGTCATCGTCAAGATCCGCCGCCCCGGCATCCGCGAGGTGATCGAGGCCGACCTGCGCCTGCTCGATCGCCTGGCTGCCCTGGCCGAAGCCGAACTGCCCGCGCTCGCGCCCTACCGCCCGCGCCAGCTGCTGCGCGAGTTCGGCCGCTCGCTGCAGCGCGAACTGGACCTGGCCAGCGAATGCCGCCATGCCGAGCGCCTGGCGCGCAATATGGCGGCCTTGCCCTTCGTGCAGATCCCCCGCATCCACTGGGCCTGGACGCGCGAGCGCGTCAATGTGCAGGACTATGTCGAGGGCATCGCCGGCCACGACCTGGACCGGCTCGACGCCACCGGGCTGGACCGCCGCCTGCTGGCCCGGCGCGGCGCCCAGGCCGTGCTCAAGATGATCGTGGAAGACGGTTTCTTCCACGCCGATCCGCACCCCGGCAACGTCTTCTACCTGCCGGACAACCGCCTGGCCTTCATCGACTTCGGCATGGTGGGGCATCTCTCCATGCGCCGGCGCCAGCAATTGCTCAAGCTGCTGCTGGGCCTGGTGCAGCGCGAACCACGGGCCGTGGCGGACGTGCTGGTGGACTGGACACGCGACGGCCAGGCCGTACCGGTGGAGCGGCTGGAAAGCGACATCGAGGCCTTCGTCGACCAGTACCACGGCACCCCGCTGGCCGAACTGAACCTGGGCCGCATGCTGCTGGACGTGACCACCCTGCTGCGCGAGAACCACCTGGCCCTGCCGGCGGACCTGGCCCTGCTGATCAAGGCCTTCATCACGCTCGAAGGCCTGGGCCGTGGCCTGGACCCGGACTTCAGCATGACCAGTGAGGCCCTGCCCCTGCTGCAGCAGGTGGTGCGCGCGCGCTACCGGCCCCGCGCACTGGCAGGGCGCGCCTGGGGCTCCTGGTTGCGCCTGCTGGAGGTGGCCGAGCAGTTGCCGCAGGACCTCTCGCATCTCCTGCGCCGCGCGCGCCAGGGGCGCATGGGCCTGGACATCGAGAGCCGCTCGCTGCGCCACGTCGGCAAGCAGCTCGACCGCGCGGCCAACCGGCTCTCGCTGGCGCTGATCATCGCGGCGCTCATCATCGGCTCCTCCATCGTCATGACGGTGGGCGGCGGCCCCACCCTGCTGGGCCTGCCGGCCTTCGGCCTGCTGGGTTTCCTGGGCGCGGGCATCGGTGCGCTCTGGCTGGGCCGGGCCATCTGGCGCAGCCATCGGCACGAGGACGATGAACTTTAGCCCCCTGCTGCAGGTGTTTCCCCCCATCCAAAAATAAGGCCCCAGTTTCCGGGCCAGTTGCCGACATCAGTGCAGGGGCGGTCTTTCCTGCGGGCAGACCGTGGTCGGGCCATGGGCCCTGCATCAGACAAGGCAGACGGAAGACAGGCTCCATCATGGGGATGGTCATCAACACAGGCATGCTGTCGCTGACGGCCCAGAGAAATCTGGGGACCAGTCAGTCGGCCTTTGCCACGTCCATCCAGCGGCTGTCCAGCGGGCTGCGCATCAACAGCGCCCGCGACGACGCTGCCGGCCTGGCCATTTCCGAGCGTTTCACCAGCCAGATCCGCGGCCAGAACCAGGCCATCCGCAACGCCAACGACGGCATCTCCATGCTGCAGACCGCCGAGGGCGCAGCCACCACCATCACCGGCAACCTGCAGCGCATCCGCGAGCTGGCGGTGCAGTCGGCCAACGCCACCAACTCGGCCTCCGACCGGCAGTCCCTGCAGCAGGAAGTCAACCAGCTGGCCGCCGAGATCGACCGCATCGGCCGCACCACCGAATTCAATACGCTCAAGGTCTTCGACCAGAGCCGCAACAAGGTGACCGGCCTGAGCAACACCGACCAGGATGCCGTCATCGAAGGCCTGCAGGGCGGCTGGCTGGAAGTGGCCGAGAACATGATCAGCCAGGCCTACGGCATCGCGGGCAAGGGCAATGCCATCAGCATCGAGCTCACCACCTTCACCGATGCCGCCGGCAACACGGCCGCCCGGGTCGTGTCGTCGGTCGGGGCCAGCGGCCCCGGCACGAACATCAGGATGCAGGTCGACATGGCGGACTTCGTGCCGCCCAACCTGCCCGACGGCGGCACCGCCCCCTTCTACAACGACCGCATCATCGCGCACGAGATGGTGCACGCCGTCATGGCCACTGGCGCCAGCTGGGGTGAGCTGGCCAACGACGGCTCGGCCACCTGGTTCCTCGAAGGTGCGGCCGAATTCATCCACGGCGCCGAAGAGCGGGTGCAGGCCGACGGCTCCGTGGCCACGCTGGCCGACGACATCACGGCCTGGGGCAGCGCCAGCGTGGACTATTCGTCGGCCTATGTGGCCGTCCGCTACCTGCACGAAAAGATCCAGGCGGCCGGCGGCAACGGCGTGCAGGACATGCTGGCCTACCTGCACAACACCGCGGGCCAGACCCTGAACGATGCCTTCGTGAATGCCAGCGGCGGCGCCTATGCCAGCCAGGCGGCCTTCGTGGCCGACTTCAACACCAGCAAGGCCGGCTTCCTAGCCAGCTTCGACTTCAGCAATACCGATCCCGGGGCCATCGGCGGCCTGGATGTCGACAACGGCACGACCCAGACCGCCAAGAGCGTGGTGCAGGACTTCGGCAACCGCAGCGGCACCGATGTCCTCGCAGGCTTCACCGAGACCTGGGAAGAGCTGGGCAAGGCCGGCGGCACCGGCAACATCCTGAGCTTCCAGGTCGGTGCCAATGCGGGCCAGACCATAGACACGGCCATCGGCGGCATGAACCTGGGTTCGCTGGGCCTGATGAACGTGGACGTCACTTCGGTCGACAACGCCAGCCTGGCCATGCGCCAGATCGACAAGGCGCTGAACTACGTCAGCGGCACACGCGCCAAGCTGGGCGCGCAGATGTCGCGCTTCGACACCACCGTCCAGAACCTGCAGCTCAGCAGCGAGAACATGTCGGCCAGCCGCTCGCGTGTGATGGACGCCGACTTCGCCAAGGAGACGGCCGCCCTGTCGCGCGCGCAGATCCTGCAGAACGCCGGCACGGCGATGGTGGCGCAGGCCAACCAGATGCCGCGCATGGTGCTGACGCTGCTGCGCTAGAACGCAGTCTTCCGATAATGCAGCAGCGCCCAGCTCACAGCGTCAGGATGGTGCTGCCCGTGGTCTTGCGGGCCTCCAGGTCGCGGTGCGCCTGCTGCACCTGCTCCAGCGGGTAGCGCTGCGCGATGTTGATCTTCACCTTGCCGCTGCCCACCATGGCAAACAGGTCGTCGGCCATGGCCTGCGTGCTCTCGCGTGTGGCGATGTGGGTGAACAGGGTCTGGCGCGTCACGTAGATCGAGCCCTTGGCGGCCAGGCTGCCCGGGGCGAAGGGCGGCACCACGCCCGAGGAGTTGCCGAAGCTGGCCATCAGGCCGAAGGGACGCAGGCAGTCCAGCGACTTGTCCCAGGTGTCCTTGCCCACCGAGTCGTACACCACCTTCACGCCCTTGCCGCCGGTGATCTCCTTCACGCGCGCCTGGAAATCCTCGGTCGCGTAATTGATCACGTGCGCTGCGCCGTTGGCACGGGCGAGTTCGCACTTGGCGGCCGAGCCGGCGGTGCCGATCAGCTGCAGGCCCAGGGCCCGGGCCCACTGGCAGGCGATCAGGCCCACGCCACCGGCAGCCGCATGGAAGAGGATGTGATCGCCGGGTTGCAGCCCTTCGACCGGGCGCGTCTTGTTGAGCAGGTACTGCACGGTCAGGCCCTTGAGCATCATGGCCGCGCCGGTCTCGAAATCAATGTTGTCGGGCAGCTTGCAGACGCACTTGGCCGGCATCACGCGCAGCTCGCAATAGGCGCCGGGCGGCTGGCTGGCATAGGCGGCGCGGTCGCCCACCTTCAGGTGCGTCACGCCCTCGCCCACGGCCTCGACGATGCCCGAGGCCTCCATGCCCAGCTGCAGCGGCATGGGCAGCTGGTAGACACCGGTACGCTGGTAGACGTCGAGGAAGTTCAGGCCGCAGGCCTTGTGGCGGATGCGGATCTCGCCGGGGCCGGGTTCGCCCACCGTCACCTCGACGATCTTCATTTCTTCGGGGCCGCCGTGCTGATTGATGCGCACGGCGCGGGATGTGAACTGGCTCATGGTCTGTCTCCTTGTGTTGCGCAAAATTCTACGTGAGCATACGAGTGCCCGCCGTCAGCAGGGCCAAACGGCCCGGGCGGCAGCGTCCCGGCCGCGGGCTTGTTACAGTGCCAACCCATGCACACCCGCCTCAGCCCCTCCACCGCCCTGCTCCTGACCCTGCCGCCCCTGATGTGGGCCGGCAATGCCGTGGTGGGCCGCATGGTGGGCGAACTGGTGCCGCCCATGATGCTCAACCTGCTGCGCTGGGCGCTGGCCGGCCTGATCCTGCTGCCCCTGGCGGCCTGGGTGCTGAAGCGCGACAGCGGGATGTGGCAACACTGGCGGCGCTTCTCCATGCTGGGCCTGCTCAGCGTGGGCGCCTACAACGCGCTGCAGTACCTGGCGCTCAAGACCTCCTCGCCCATCAACGTCACCCTGGTGGCCGCCAGCATGCCGATCTGGATGCAGCTCATCGGCCGCCTGTTCTTCGCGGCGCCCGTGTCGCGCCGCCAGCTGCTGGGCGCCCTGCTCTCGATCAGCGGCGTGCTGCTGGTGCTCAGCCGCGGCCAGCTGGACACCCTGCTGCAGGTCCAGCTGCTGCCGGGCGACATCTACATCCTGATCGCGTCGATATGCTGGGCTTTCTACAGCTGGATGCTGGCGCGCCCGGGGGGCGAACCGACCACCATCCGCGGCGACTGGGCGGCTTTCCTGCTGGCGCAGATCGTCTTTGGCCTGGCCTGGTCAGGCCTCTTTGCCGCCGGTGAATGGGTGGTGGTGGACCAGCGCATCACCTGGGGCTGGCCCCTGGTCGCGGCCCTGGTCTTCGTGGCCGTGGGACCGGCCCTGCTGGCCTACCGCGCCTGGGGCATCGGCGTGCAACGCGCCGGCCCTACGGTGGCCAGCTTCTTCGGCAACCTCACGCCCCTGCTCGCGGCCCTGATGTCCGCCGCCCTGCTGGGCGAGCTGCCGCAGCTGTACCACGGCGCCGCCTTCGTGCTGATCGTCTGCGGCATCGTGGTGTCGTCGGCGCGGCGCTGAAGGCCGCACCGGTTCAGAATCCCGTGACCTGCATGCCGATCGGGTTGCCGGTCTTGTCCTTGACGGAAGCGATGATCCTGAAGGCCGCCGCCTGCACGCGGGTGGGCAGGCGCACGAAACTGCTCTGCTGCACCAGTTCGTCACCGTGCATGAAGGACCAGGCGAAGAACTTCAGGGCGGGCAGGATGTCCTGCGGCTGGTCGGCCACCAGCGGCACGATGGCGAAAGTACCCATGGTGATAGGCCAGGCACCGCGTCGGTTCATGTTGGTCAGCGTCGTCGTGAAGTTGCCGCTGCTGACCCAGTCGCTGGCCGACAGCGCGGTGCGGAAGCTTTCGCTGGACGGATTCAGGAATTCACCCGTGGCATTGGCCAGCTGCACCGGGGTGAGCTGGTATTCACGCACATAACCGAAGTCGACATAGCTGATGCCTCCCACCGTGTCGCGCACCGCCTTGGAAACCCCCTCGCTGCCTTTGGCCGCGATGAACTGTGCGGGCCATGCGATGCTGCTCTTGACGCCGAACTGCGCCTGCCAGTCCGGATGCACCTTGGCCAGATAGTCGGTGTAGTTGTAGGTGGTACCCGAGCCGTCACTGCGCACGATGACCTTGATGGGCAGATTGGGCAGGGCCAGGCCCGGGTTGAGCTGGGCGATCTCCGGCGCATTCCACTGGCTGAGCTGCCCCATGAAGATGCGCGCCAGCACGTTGCCGTTCAATCGCAGCTGGCCGTCGGCGATCCTGGGCAGGTTCACCACGGGCGTGATGCCCGTGATGGCGATCGGAAATACGAGCAACCCATCCTTCTCCAGCTCGGCGCGTGTCGGTGCGACGTCGGTCGCGCCATACCCCACCTCGCGCGCCTTGATCTTGCGCACGCCGGCCGAAGAGCCTGCCGACTCATAGACCAGCTTGTTGCTGGTGGCCTTCTCATAGGCAGCACCCCAGCTGCGGTAGATCGGCGCCGCGGCGGACGAGCCGGCCCCCGTGAAAGTATCGGCCCAGGCGCTGCAGACGGTCGCGGCCAGCCATGCGGCGGCAAGTGCCAAGGAGATCTTCTGTTTCATCATTCAATTCCATCTATTCATGACATGACCCACCCGGTTCGCGAAACGCGATCGGAATATCACGTCCTCCGCATAGGCACGGTCAGACAGGGATCACAGGGGGTAGTCGGACTGACTGGCAGGACCTGCACAGATCCCGCCAAGGGCGCGGGCGAACTGCGAAAAGCAGATACCCGCCCCTGCATTCTAAGGGAACCAAGGGAAAACCCTTTCCCCCCCGATAAGGCGGAGACACGCCTCTCGCCACTCAGCCGCGCCATCGCAAGGCGCGGCGGGTCACGAAACGGGCTGGAATACCCGCTGATACGGTGCTGGCCGCGCCGGGCTGAACCGGCTCAGTACGTGCCGGGATAGGCGCCACCGTCGGCCAGCACGTTCTGGCCGTTGATGTACCCCCCGTACTGGCTGCACAGGAAGGCGCAGATGGCGCCGAATTCCTCGGGCGTGCCGAAGCGCTGGGCCGGGATGGTCATGCGACGGGCGTTGGCGATGTCCTCGATGGGCTTGCCGGTCTTCTGCGCCGCACCCGCCATGGTGTGCTTGAGGCGGTCGGTATCGAAGGCGCCGGGCAGCAGGTTGTTGATGGTCACGCCCTTGGCCGCGATCTTCGCGTTGCGCGCCACGCCAGCGACGAAGCCCGTCAGGCCGCTGCGCGCACCGTTCGAGAGGCCCAGGATGTCGATCGGCGCCTTCACCGCGCTGGAGGTGATGTTGACGATGCGGCCGTAACCACGCGCGGCCATGCCGTCCACCGTGGCCTTGATGAGTTCGATGGGCGTGAGCATGTTGGCGTCCACCGCCTTGATCCAGGCCTCGCGGTCCCAGTCGCGGAAGTCGCCGGGCGGCGGGCCGCCGGCGTTGGTGACAACGATGTCGAAGTCCTTGCGCTGGGCGAAGATGGCTTCGCGGCCGGCCACGGTGGTGATGTCCACCGGCACGGCGATGACCTGCACCCCCGGGGCTTCGGCCTTGAGGCTGGCCGCTGCAGCATGCAAGGCCTCGGCGCCACGCGCCACGATCACCACGTTGACGCCTTCGCGCGCCAGCGCCTGCGCGCAGCCATAGCCCAGGCCCTTGCTCGCGCCGCCGACCAGCGCCCACTTGCCTTTGATTCCGAGATCCATGATGTTTTCCTGTGAGTAAAAGTCGAATGAGAGAAATGATACGTGGGCGGTCGAGTCCCCGCCGCGGCCAGGCCTTCAGTCGGCGGGCAGGCGCGCGGCCCGGCTGAACACGAAGATGCCGGCCAGCACCAGCGCGGTACCGGCCACCACCCAGCCGGTGAAGGGTTCGCCCAGCAGCCACACGCCCATGAGGATGGTGGACATGGGGCCCACCATGCCGGCCTGCGCCGCCGCGCCGGCACCAATGCGCTCCACCGCCATCATGACCAGCAGCACCGGCACCGCCGTGCAGGCCGTGGCATTGAGCAGGGAGAGCCAGAGCACCTCGGGTGCCACCTGCGCCGCCGACAGCGGGCGCAGCAGCACGAACTGCAAAAGGCAGAGCCCGCAGGCCACACTGGTCGCCAGCCCGACCAGGCGCAGCGAACCCAGGCGCTGCACCAGTTCGCCGCTGTAGCTCAGATAGATGGAATAACTGACGGCGCTCAGGAACACGAGCAGCGAACCCCAGGCCACGTCGGCACCGGCCAGCGTGGCCTCGCGGCCGAACACCAGCAGCACACCCAGATAGCTGATCCCCATGCCCACCGCCTGCAGACGGCTGATGCGCCGGCCATAGAGCAGGAAACCGAGCAGCAGCACGATGGTGGGCGTGAGGTAGAGGATGAGCCGCTCCAGCGAAGCCGTGATCCAGGCCAGCCCCGCGAAGTCCAGGAAGCTGGCCAGGTAATAACCGCAGAAGCCCAGGCCCAGCACGCCCAGCCAGTCGCGCCGGGTCAACGCCGCCCTGCCCCGGCTGGCCCACACCGCCATGGCCAGGAACAGCGGCAAGGCAAACAGCATGCGGTACATGATGAGCGTGACCGCATCGACCCCGTAGCGGTAGGCCAGCTTGACGATGATCGCCTTGCCGCTGAAGGCGATGGCACCCACCACCGCGAACAGCAGGCCGAATGCTATATTTTTAGTAGCGTCTGGCGCTGTCACGAAAGCAGGCTCAGAAACCGGCCGCCTGGCCGTCGCGGCGCGGGTCACTCGCCGCCACATACCCTTCGACCTTGGGATCGCCCGCGCGCCAGATGAACTGGCCGGCGCCGAAGTCCTGGTAGGAGTCGTTGATCACTTCCATGCGGTGGCCGCGCGCCGACAGGCCCTGCACCGTGGCCGGGTTCATCGTGGCTTCGACGTTGATCTCGAAGCCCGCGTTGTAGCGCCAGCGCGGCGCATCGCAGGCGGTCTGCGGGTTCTGGCCGTAGTCCAGCATGCGCACCAGGGTCTGCAGGTGTCCCTGGGGCTGCATATTGCCGCCCATCACGCCGAAGCTCATGACCGGCTGGCCGTCCTTCGTGAGGAAGGCCGGGATGATGGTGTGGATGGGGCGCTTGCCCGGTGCCACGAGGTTGGCCGTGTTGTTGCCGGCCGGGTCCACGTTGAAACCGTGGCCGCGGTTCTGCAGGCTGATGCCGAAGGTCGGCTCCACACAGCCCGAGCCGAAGCCCATGAAGTTGCTCTGGATGAAGCTGATCATCATGCCGTTCTCGTCGGCCGCCGTCAGGTAGATGGTGCCGCCCTTGACCGGGTTGCCGGCCTTGAAGTCCTGCGCCTTGTTCATGTCGATGAGTTTGGCGCGGCTGGCCAGGTAGGCGTCGTCCAGCATCTGCTCGGGCGTCACGTGCATGGCCGAGGGCTCGGCCACGTAGCGGTAGACGTCGGCGAAGGCCAGCTTCATGGCCTCGATCTGCAGGTGCTGCGAGTCCACGCTGTCCACGGGCAGGCTGCCCAGGTCGAACTTGTCCAGGATGCCCAGCGCCATCTGCGCGGCGATGCCCTGCCCGTTGGGCGGGATCTCGTGCAGGGTGTGGCCACGGTAGTTCTTGGCCAGGGGCTGCACCCACTCGGGCTGGTAGGCGGCCAGGTCGCTGGCCTTCAGGACGCCGCCGCACTCGGCAGCGAAGCTGGCCAGGGCCTGGGCGATCTCGCCGCGGTAATAGGCTTCGCCCTTGGTCTGGGCGATGGCGCGCAGCGCGCGCGCGGCGGCCTTGAACTGGAACAGCTCGCCAACATTCGGCGCCCGGCCCCAGGGCAGGAAGCTCTGGGCAAAACCCGGCACGCTCTTGAGTTCGGGCGTGGCGGCGGCCCATTTCTGCTGCACCACCACAGGAATCAGGTAACCGCGCTCGGCGATCTCGATGGCCGGCGCCAGCAGGTCCGCAAAAGGCAGCTTGCCGAAACGATCGCTCAAGGCCACCCAGCCGGCCACGGCGCCGGGCACGGTGACGGAATCGATGCCTCGTTTGGGCGGCATCTTCGCGCCGTCGCCGTACTTGGAACGGAAGTACTCGGGTGTCCAGCCCTGCGGCGCGCGGCCCGAGGCATTGAGGCCGTGCAGTTCCTTGCCGTCCCAGAGGATGGCAAAGGCGTCACTGCCCAGGCCGTTGCTGACCGGCTCGCAGATCATCATCGCCGCCGCCGCGGCAATGGCCGCGTCCACCGCGTTGCCGCCGTTTTGCAGCATGCGCAGACCAGCCTGCGCGGCCAGCGGGTGCGAGGTGGAGACGACGTTGCGCGCGAAGACGGGCAGGCGGGTGCTGGTGTAGGGGGTGCTGTAGTTGAAGTTCATGAATCAGGATCTCGTCACTTTGAATCTGTCGTTTGCCAAATTGCTAAAGCGGGGACGCCGTGGAACCGGCCTCGCCGGGCCACTGGCGTCATCCCCCTGCGGGGCTGAGGGCCGCGGCTCCAAGCCTGCCTGCGCAGGCTTGGACGACCCGAAGAGCTTTCGCCTCTGGCGAAGGCTCCGAGGCGCCCCTCGAGGCGCCTCAGGCGGCTTCATTAATCCGCAGTAATTTTGCGCTCGGTGATGACTTTCTTCCACTTGGCGGATTCGGAGCGCACCACCGTGGCGAAAGCCTGCGGGGTGCCACCCGTCGTTTCGGCCCCCAGGCGGGCAAAGCGCTCCTTCAGCTCGGGCTCGGCCAGCGCGGCATTCACCGCCTGGTTGACACGGGCCACGATCTCCGGCGACAGGCCACGCGGTCCAAAGACACCGAACCAGGTGACGGACTCGAAACCAGGCAAGACCTCGGACACCGCCGGCAGTTCGGGAGCCAGCGCGCTGCGCTTGGGGCTGGTCACGGCCAG